>CAZHGN010000022.1:0-3208 GCA_964532155.1 uncultured Acidiphilium sp. | reverse complement strand
CTTTAGCCGTAGCTAATAAGCGCTTATCTTTAGCCTTGCGCTTAAATTAAAGATTGATTCTTTTATCTTTAAAATAAAACTCTCTGTCGCGGTCGCCTATTTCGCGCACTACCCTGCAAGGATTGCCGTAAGCGACGACGTTAGCCGGAATATCCTTGGTGACCACGCTGCCCGCACCGATAACCGTGCCCTCGCCTATGGTAACGCCGGGCATGATGAGCGCCCCCGCGCCTATCCAGCATTTCGCACCTATTCTGACCGAGGCGTTATATTGGTAATTTTTTGCGCGAAGTTCGGGCAATATGGGATGAGCGGCGGTCGCCACGACGACGTTCGGCGCAAACATTACGTTATCCCCAACGTAAATATGCGTGTCGTCCACGAGCGTTAGATTAAAATTCGCGTAAACGCTCTTGCCGAAGTGAACGTGCTTACCGCCGAAGTTTGCATGAAAAGGCGGCTCTATATAACAGCCCTCGCCTATTTCGGCAAACATCTGCTTTAAAAGCTCGGCGCGCTTTTGCCATTCGGACGGACGAGTCGCGTTATAATCGTAAAGCCGCTCGAGACATTGCGTCTGCTCTTCGACAATTTCGGGATCGTCGGGCAAATAAAGTTCGGTAGTGTGCATTTTTTCTTTCATGCTCATAGTTATATTCCCTTGCGGCGTATTGTCCGCAACCGTTGATTTTTGTAGATTGTATCATACGTATAAAAATTACGCAACGAAAAAAAAGACTAAAACAAAAAAAGACGAAAGCGCACGCCGAAAAAAAATTTAGCCGTTTTTAAAAAAGGCGGTTTTTAAAGTTGACATATCGACGCCGTTTTGTTAAGATTTATGCGATAAGTCTTTAAGGGGTACTGTGATACCCGTCGGGCACGAGAGGTCCGCAAGGCGCAATTTGGGCGGTTTTACCGTGCGATTTTGTTTTTTCACGCTTTGCAGATCTTGCAAAGCGTTTTTTTATGCGCCGCGCCGACTTTTAGGGGAAAAATGACCGACCAAAAACTCATTCTCGACGAGCAGGCGGTAAACCGCGCTTTGGCGAGAATAGCACACGAAATAATAGAACGCAATAAAGGCGTAAACGACCTCCTACTGATAGGCGTGGTTACGCGCGGCGTACCTATGGCGGAACTGCTCGCCGATTACATCGAAAAATTCGAGGGTGTGCGCGTGCCTACCGGCAGCATCGATATCTCGCTTTACCGCGACGACGTAACCGAAAAATACGACCACCCCGTAATCAACGGAACAAATCTTCCGTTCGAAGTAAAAAATAAAACGGTAGTACTGTGCGACGACGTAATATTCACCGGGCGAACGGCTCGCGCGGCGATAGAGGCTACTCTCGCAAAAGGTCGTCCGTCGTGCATACAGCTTGCGATCCTTATCGACCGCGGGCACCGCGAACTACCCATTCGCGCGGACTTCGTGGGCAAAAACCTGCCTACGAAACTAACCGAAATGGTTTCGGTTAAGTTTATTCCGACCGACGGCGAGCAAAACGTAACGCTCGGCTTACGCGGCTAAACAAAAGCATAAAAGCAAGCCAAATAAGCGTAAAACGTACGCTAACGGCGTATATGCAACGCAAAAACAACTTGCCGCAATTAAATAAACGGCTAAATATTGAGTTTAACGACTTCAGTGCGCCAACGCGCACGGTGAGTCGCTGAATAATTAATTTTATACGGGAGATATAAAAATTATGAAGCTCACCTACGACGTAAGGCAGAAAGTGCCTTTCGGCAAAAACCTCGTCTACGCGTTCCAGCAAGTTCTTGCTATCATCGCGGCAACCGTCCTCGTACCGGCACTCGTTAACGGAAACGCTGCAAAGTTTTGCGCGGAAAACGGACTCACTTTCTTCTCGCAGAATATGAGCCAAGCGGCGGCACTTATCGGTGCAGGCGTCGGAACGCTCGTATACCTTCTCTTCACCAAATTTAAAAGCCCCGTATTCTTGGGCAGTTCGTTTGCGTTTATTGCACCGCTCAGCACCGGAATACTGTACGGATATTGCGGTATTATCCTCGGCTCAATCTTTGCAGGTCTCGTCTACGTAATAATCGCACTCATCGTCCGCAAGGCAGGCACGAACTGGATTAACAAGCTTATGCCTCCCGTCATCATCGGACCGACCGTTGCACTCATCGGTTTAAGCCTTTCGGGCTCGGCAATGAACAACCTTATGAACGTTGCCGTAAGCGCCGATAATTACAACCTCATAGCCATTCTCGTCGGCGTCGTAACCTTCCTCGTAACGATAATCGCTTCGGTTAAAGGCAACAAAGGAATCAAACTCATTCCGTTCGTAATCGGCGTCGGCGCAGGCTACGTTCTTGCACTCATATTCACCTTGATCGGAATGGCTGCAAACATCGACTATTTAAAGCTTATCGACTTCGGCGCCTTTGCTCAAATCGCCGATTTCAAGAACTGGCTTCCCACTATCGCATTCGTAGAAGCAATAAAGGAACTCACCGGTTCCGCCCAAACCACTTACGCTATGGATTGGAGTGCCGTTCTTAACGTCTTCGTTGCGTTCGCACCCGTCGCTATGGTAGTTTTTGCCGAGCACGTTGCCGACCACAAGAACATTTCCTCCATTATCGAAAGCGACCTTCTTAAAGAACCCGGACTTCACAGAACTCTTCTCGGCGACGGCGTAGGCTCTATCGCAGGCGCGGCAGTCGGCGGATGCCCCAACACCACCTACGGCGAATCCATCGGTTGCGTTGCAATCACCGGCAACGCCTCGGTATACACCATATTCACTACAGCTATAATGTGCATCGTGCTCGCGTTCATCTACCCCGTAATGCTCTTCATCGAAAGCATTCCCTCTTGCGTAGTCGGCGGCATCTGCATCGCGCTCTACGGTTTTATCGCCGTATCCGGTCTCCGTATGTTCAAGAACGTCGACCTCGACGACTCTAAGAACCTCTTCATCGTAGCCGCTATATTCGTAACCGGTCTCGGCGGACTCGAACTCAAATTAGGCCCTGTAACCATCTCGAGCATCGCTTGCGCACTCATTCTCGGCATCGTCGTAAACCTCATCTTAAAGCCCAAAAAAGTCAACGTAAATAAATCGGTTGAACTCGGCGAAGGCGAAACGATAGAAGAAGATATGTTCGGCGCAACCGTAACCGACAAAAAAGCTACCGACGAAGTCGCCTCTACCGACGCGGAATAATC
>CAZHGN010000021.1:0-25899 GCA_964532155.1 uncultured Acidiphilium sp. | reverse complement strand
CCGACTGCTTAACACGTATTCAATTCTTAAAGGTCCTACAATATATGTTGGGGTGTGAAGAAAAACACCCCAACATTTGACAAAGAGCCTAAATCCAAAAACCACAAGATTTATTTGAACTTATTCTTGAAAAGTGTTGCACTTAGTTTGACAAATCACTGTAAAAATATTTTAGTTGCCAACAAAAATTAACGGTATAAATTCACGAGAATAACTACCTAAAACGGAAACTTCAACAAGAACTTCGTTTATCGCCTTTATATTTTCGGAGGCGGTTATTCTTATTTGCTTTTCATCAGAAATACAATCCAAAGTAAACGGAGTCCAATGAGGTGCAAAAACATCAAATTCCGTTTTATCCGTCGAAAAACCTTCGGGCAACCACAATTTCACTCTTACCGTATGCGGAAGATTTCCGTATGCCTTTACATTGTTTAAAACTCTTAAGCAAATAGTTTTTTCTTCGCCGACCGAAATTTCAAAACCCTCTTTGCATCCGACAATAGCAGTGACGCTCCCGACTTTCTTTTGCAAGGTGTTTTCTTTAAGCGTAAACAGCGAGGCGCGCATAGGATCGGTTTCTTCGCACTTTCCGTAAGATAAGGCAAATTTTTCCGTTTCCTCATTTGTAAATTCATTCCTATCGCCAAGCTCCACCGTAACGGCGTTCATTATATTAAACCTTAAAACCGACGGAGCAAGCGAAACTACTTTTTCCGTCAATTCCGTGCATGTTTTCACCCTCGGAAAAGACAGACAAGTGTTTATCGTCCCTGTTACGATATCGTCGCCTATATACTCTTTCCAATCGGACGGAATACCTTTTGTACCATGCATAATTCCGAAAATCGCGCCGACGGTTCCCGCCGTACAATCGGTGTCGTCGCCGCAATTGAGAGCAGTGAGCATAGATTTTTTAAAATCACCCTCGCCGTACAAAAGCCCTATTACAACATAACCGATGTTGGAGGGTGCCTGAAACCACCCGTCGCCGACGTCCGCATTCATCTTCTGAACGGAGTTCCTCGTTTCGAACGGATCAATACCCTTTTTGTAATTATTCAATACAAATTTTACCGTTTTAGCCGTTCTGCAGTCTTCGGGTATTTTTGCAAGACCGATTTCAATGAGCTTTTTAAGATCGGACACAACAAAAGCCGCGCTTTCGAGAGCAGCGACAAATGCCGCGGCATGAGTTCCCTCACCGTAACCGTGATCGACTTTGGCGTCCTCCAAAGCAAATCTAACGGCAAGATCGGGATAAGCAGGAGCAAGCGTTGCCCAAATTTCCGTTCTTATCCATGCACCGTTGGAATGTTTCCACGGATTTGCCGCATCACCGCAAAGAGGCGGCATTATGCCTTTCTCCATATTTCTGTGCGCAATTCCGTATTCATTCCAATATCCTGTTACAAACGACAACCAATATTCGCCGAGGACTTCCGCCGTAATATTCCTCGGTCCCTCAAACTCAACAGCGTGAAGCCATACGAGTTGCAGATCGAGATCATCGTTTGGCAGAACCTCGCCTTGCTTCGTAGCAAAGCCCTTTACATTCAAAATCTCACGCTTTCCTTCATATGGCGCGCCTATCGTGCCGCCCATATTCTTACCGAGCCAGCAAGCATACACTTTGTCCTTGTATTCTTTATAATCGAGTCTCATTTTTACATCCTCACTATTTGTAAAATAATCCATCGGGTAATTTATCTTAATTCCCACTCGTCAGCGTACATATTGTTTACTTTCAGCCTTAATTTATATCTTTCTTGCTCTAATTCGGTTGCGGGACTAAGAAAAACAACGCAACCTTCGTTACGCTCGGAAAACGCCCCGTCCGCCGAAACGATTTTATAAGTAAGCCTTGCTTTTCGTTTAATAGAATAATCGCCGTCAAGATAGCTTTTCTTATCGGTAACAGCTAAAAAAGTATAATCCTTGTCGTTTTCGACAGCTCTGTAAACAGCCCATTTTTTACCGCGACCGTTCCAAAGAAGTTTTACTCCGTCTTTTTCCCATAATGCGTGAAGATTTTCAGGCAAAGGCTTCTTCGTATCTTTTGCGAAACCGGTTATTTCATAAGTCTTCTCTTTTTCGGTAGAAAAAACAATCTTATCCGATCTATATTTGTACTTTATATTCGTATCCGACGTCGATTCTCTTACGACAACGCCTTTTAATCCGAGTGCTTCGACAGACGCTTCGCCTCCCGACAGAGACTGAATCCGACAATACACCGTTTGCCCTTTTACGCGTTTTGCCGAAACGATAAAATTCCCACGCGCTCGCAAATTCTCGAAAGAGATATCTTCCCATTTTTCCGGTACCGCCGGAAATAACGAAATTTCGCCTATCTCGTTGCTTTGCAAAAGCATTTGAGCAATACCGGCCGTTGCGCCGAAATTACCGTCGATTTGAAAAGGCGGATGCTCGTCCCACAAATTGGCATTAGTCTTATCTTTCAACAATTTGCTCAAAATCATATATGCATTTTCGCCATGCTTTGCCCTTGCCCATAAAAGCATTCTGTGCGCAAGCGCCCAGCCCGTAGAATCGCACCCGCGAAGTTCGAGCGTCTTTCTTGCGCTGTCGAGCCAGGCAGGCGTATCGGACGAGATAGTCGTGCCGGGCATCAACGCAACGAGTTGCGAAACATGCCTATGCCTTGCCGCGCCAATCTCGCCGTAAAAAAGTTCTTCTCCGTATTCTTTCACCTGCCCGCTATAACCGATCTTTACCGGCGAATACCTTTCCAAACGCGATTTTTCCTCTCTTGTAACTTTATCGGTTATTCCCAATATTTTCGAAAAACGAATATCGTCCTTCGCATTTTCATAAAGCATTTGCTGATCGAAAGCACAGCCTATGGTAGCATAATACTGTTGCTGACGGTATTCTTTTATCCAAACGCCCGACAATATCTGCTCGGGCGAAGCCGAAACCATGCATAAATACTCGTCGCCGTATCTTTTAACGCTTTTTGTCATAAACTCCGAGCAGCCGTGAATCGCAGGATATGCATAATTTTTTAAAAACTCTTCGTCCAGCGTATAATCGTAGTAGTCTGCAAACATCTTTGCGGTAAGTCCGCCCGTACCCGGTCCCGAATGAAGACTCACGCCCAATCCGCTTATTTCATACAAAAAAGCCGACGTACCTATAATCCAACC
Source organism: uncultured Acidiphilium sp. (assembly GCA_964532155.1). Classification (GTDB taxonomy): domain Bacteria; phylum Bacillota; class Clostridia; order Christensenellales; family Borkfalkiaceae; genus HGM11416. Next base: position 22,729 of record CAZHGN010000021.1, on the reverse strand, counting down.
GCAATCTTCGTTTGCTTTTTCGGGAACAAAATATTTCACCCATTCTTTCGCATATTTTTCGGCTTGTTTGCGATACGCTTTCCAATACTCCGCATACGCCGCAAACGTTTCGGTAATGTTTGTATTAAAAGCGCACCAATAGTTCATCTGAACATTGATGTTATGCCATATCCCGCTGCCCCAAGGCGATTTATCGTGAGCCGACCACGTTCCTTGCAGCGAAGCAGGCGGCGTACCCTTTCTCGAACTCGACACAAGCAAGTGCTTGCCGTACTGAAAATAAAGTTCGATAAGATACGGCTCTTCGTTACCTGCCCTGAATGAACTTAATAATTCTTCCACCGAACGGTTATCGGCTTTTCCGCCCAAATCCACCGAGGCTCGTCCCATCAACTCGCCGTAATCGCGGACGTGGTTTGCGTATAACGTATCGAAACCAACATTAAACGCCCGTTCTTCTAATTCTCTTAATATTATATCGGGATCTTCGCCGAGCGCTTTATTACAGCCCTCTTCGAAAACTTCGGGGCAAAGTTTGTAATTCGTTCCGAGCACCGCGAGAAAAACGGCCTCATTCGCGTTGCTAATCGTTATGGACTCGTTCGTAACGGTAACGTTTCCGTCGCAAAGAACACTGAGTCGTAGTTCGCCGATACAATCTCTTAACGGTAAAAACTGCCTTAAAACAAGCGAATTTCCTTCGGCATAGACCTTACCCGTCCTGCCGCCGTTCTTTTCTTCTCTCGCACCGAGGTACGGCACGACGAGACGTGCCGTAAAGTCGGTTTTTATACTGCTTTTGATTTTATACACGAACACGTTGTCCGGATAATCACAAAACGCCGTGCGCTCTATATGCGCAGACCGACAATCGAAAAACGAATATGCAGTTCCGTCGTTTAGGTTTAAGCCGCGCTCGTAGTTTATCGCGTCGAAGCAAGCCGACTCGATGTATAAATCGGCAAAACTAGTTACTCCGCCAAGTGAATAAACATTAGCGAACTCGTTCGTAGTAAACTGAATTCGTTCTTTTTCCGCCCCACCGAATACGCTTGCGCCGAAATAACCGTTTCCTATCGGAAGCGATTGATTTTCCCAGCCGACGAGCGAATCTTCCGCCGCGGTATAATACTTCATCGAATATTTTTTCATTGTCGATTATTTATAAAACTCGGATATCGACACTATTCTGCCTTCGTTCATCGACCTGTCGGCAGCGTAGACACAGATATGCCCGTTAATGGAATCCGAAAGTTCGGTACAACTGACCGACGGTTTCTCACCGCGCATATATTTAACAAAATCGAGGGCAAGCATTTGGTCGCCGCCAAAATGCCCGCCGTCCTCGCTTTGATTTTTCGCGTTGAAATCTATAACCCTTTCCTTGCCTTTATCGATATTCGCCCTGTTGTCTTTATCGAACGTTCTGACGTACAGTTTTCCGTCGCCCGCCCAGCCTTCTATCTCGCCCTGCGTACCGAGGACGTACAGAGATCTTCCTGCACGCTGAGCCGAACAAAGCATGGAATGCGAAGCCGTCGAGCCGTTTTCGAACTGCGTGACGACCGTTTGATGATCGACAACCGTCGCGCCCGACTTATAAACGCATACGCCGTGCGGATTATCCGTTTTAAGTGAATGAATTTTCTCTTCGAGCGTTAGTTCGCTTTCCTCTTTTCCCGTGCATTGCCACGGATATGCGGCAAGATAATGCGGATTTTCCAAAATCATCATCTTAGCCGAATATTGACAAGTATCCACAAGCGGACAATCAACAAGACATCTCGTGCCTGCCGCTTGTGGCGCTTTTTCGGGAACAATGAAATTTCTGCCGCCGAAACTGCTTACTTTTTCAGGCTTGGAAGCGTTATTGAGCCAGCAAGCAAGGTCTATATCGTGACAGCATTTTTGAAGCAACATCGACGAGCCACACTCTTCCTCCTTGCCCCACTTGCCCCTTATAAACGATATCGCGTTATGAGCCACACCCACGCGTTCTTGCGTTTCGACGTGGACAACTTCGCCTATCTCGCCCGAATTGATTATTTCTTTCGTCGTTTTATAAAACTCCGAATAACGCAAAACATGACAGATCATGACCTTATTGCCATGTTTTTTTACCACGTCGTAAAGACCAAGCAACTCCTCGGCATTATTCGTTATCGGCTTTTCCAATAACATATCATAGCCCTGCTCCAAAAGCGGAATAGACGTAGAAATATGCAATTTGTCCATAGTTCCGTTTATAACGCAATCGGCGATTTTGCCCATAGGCAAAATCTCGCTTATATCGTTAAAGCACATATTTTCGGGTACGCCGTATAACTCTTTACACATACCCCTGACATGTTTATCGGGATCGACGAGGGCAACAATTTTGAGTTGCTCGGGGAATTTAAGCGCAATTTCGGCGTACACCCTGCTTCGGTGTCCGCACCCCACTATAACTGCGGTCAACTGCCTCATTTTTCAGCCTTCCTTTCGTAATATTCTCTTAAATAAGCCTTTGACTCACGCCAGAAAGTCTTGCTTTCCACGGGCGCGTCGTCAAGTTCCCAAAATTGAGTCATTATACTCTCGTACACCGGCTCTTCGGCACATTTTATCATATACGACTTTAACTCGTCAAGCGTAATTCCGTTTTTCGGATCAAAATCGTTGCTTGCAATATACTTTTTAACAAACTCGGACATGCAACGCGCGGACGGTTCGTTTTCGTCAAGCCCTTTAAAATTTAATCCGCAAACGAGAAGTTTTCCCTCCCCCGCGGCGACTTCGAACATATACGAAAAATCCCTAAGCGTTCTTTCATATTCAAGTTCGGGCATATTGAAACAGTCCTTATACGCATCGAAGCGATCGCGGCAACTCTTGTCTATGCCGCTCATTATACTTTCGACCGCCACCGGAAAATCGTCAAGAATAATTTTATCCGAATCTTCAGTAAGCGCGCTCATATTGAAATCGTAATATCTTCCTGCGGCAAATCCGAATTTATTCAGTTTGTCGCAATCGAATATACCGCCGTAATTGGTACCTCTATCCCATATTACAGGCTTGAATCTGTTCCAGCTCGCCTTAAACGCATACTTCGGTTTAGACATTTTTTTATGCTCAACATGACGGGTAAAATCAGAACGATAAATAAGGCAAACCTTTTTGCCCGTGTTTAACAATTTAAGCGCTTTCTCTATATCGTCCGTAATGAAGGCGTCGCCCGCGGAATAGTTAACAAACTCGGCGTAAGACATCGCTTTTTCGGCTTTGTAAACCCAAATTTTCCACTTGTTTTCCGAATATATCTCGCCGTTTGCCCTCAAAGATACGTAAAGCGCCAATTCTTCTGATTTTTCGACTTTCGGCAAACGTATGCGCGTCGTGCATAATCCGTAAAGCCCTTTCTTGCTTACGTCGAGGTTTTTCATCGAACCCTCAGCGTATACGTTGCCGCCTTTTCCGCATAAGCGATAGGCAAAATCCGCAGCCGAGACGCTATCTTCGCCACAATTTGAAAAATCGAAATGCGCAGTAAGCGTCGTATCGGCAAAATAATTACGCGTTTTTAGGTCGCAAAGCAAAACTCTGTCGCCGTTGAACCGCAAAAAACCTTCGGAGGAAACGACGTTTTCGTCGTCGAAACAATCGACTATACCGTTGGAATTCTCGTAAACGTCGGTGTCGGCAAACTGCAAAAAATGAAACCCTCCGAGCAATTTGCTCGCACGCATTGCCTCGAAAGCGACCTTCCAGCACTCGAATTGAAAACTCTTGCTCGCTTTATACATTTCGGGGTACTTTTCCACATACCCCTTGGCTTTTATCATTTTTAACTCTTCGTCTATCCACCAAGGTTTATTTTTGCCGAACTTTTTGAACTTTTCGTCCAGTGCGGAAAAATCGCGCAGGGCTGTATAATGGCACACTTCGTGCGCTATGAGCGGAATGTTAAAATGCAATTCCCGAACCGTTTCGGAATTATTCCCCTCGGTTTTTAAAGGATGATCTTCATCCGCTCCGACGACAAGCAAATTTTCGGTATTTTCGTACATATCGGCGTGTTTTCCGTACGGAAAAAAATAACTCATATGCTGAACGTCGATATCGACGCACGGTCTCCCGTTGGCGCCCCATGCGCAAGTATCTAAAAACAACCTCGTATCGTCCAGCCGACGTATAAGCGAATATATCTCCCCTATGCGCTTTGCTGCGGAAGCGTCCTTAATCTCGTTACCTATACAGTAAACGCAAAGCGACGGGTGATTATATAGCTTGTTAACCACGCTTTCTACATACTCGTCGGGAACCAAAACGTCGCCGCTCGTTTGCATTTCGCGCAGGTTGTTATAGATGTCGTCCGGAAGGCGCATTTCGATATGGACAAGCATACCCTCTTCATCGGCAACCTTGAAAAACTCCTCGTCGGGAACTACCGAATGGAATCTTACCAGATTGAACCCGAACTTTTTGGCTGCTTTGATGTTCTTTCGGTAAAAATCTTCCTTACAAAGTCCGCAATTATTGGAATGCTCGTGAGCGGTTGCGCCCCTAATGTAGCCGCGAATGAAAATCGGCGTACCGTTAAGGCATACGTTTTTTCCGTTTTGAGCAATGCTTCTGCACCCGAAACTACCGATTATATCTTCTTGTTCGCCGTCTTCATACGTCAGTTCGGTAGAAAAATTATAGAGGTTTGGCGCGGATACGCTCCACGCCAAAGCCTCTTCTAACTTAAAATCGAAGCAAACGCAAAAATCGCAACGATCGGTAAACTCGAGACAATCGCCGCCGCTTTCACAGTTAAACGTAAAGCGACATTCGGCGTCGGAAAACCTTGCCGAAACGGTCAAAATAACCTTGTCAACTCTCTTTGGCGATAGAATCGTTATTTTACCGCCGCCGTGCTCGTCTGCTTTTATTTTTATTATTGTTTTAGTTACTTCGGTCATTAGTTGGTTGTTATAATAGTTACGCCATTAGGTGCTGTTTTTTCGTCGTTTTCATAATACTGAACGGATTTGGCGCGAATAGTAACGTTCTCGTAAATGCAACTACCCTTTTCATTCCCGGTTCCGCCGAATATCTTTTGCAAATCCTTACCTGCCGCGTTTATCGTTATGTTTCTAAACGTGTTACGGCGCATATCGTGCGATATTAAAAGACCTGCGTCTTTTATATTGGTGCTCGCATCACAAGAAGAGTCTGCATTAAGCGTTATTTCGATATTTTCAAAGGTAGCACCTGCCGCACCTCTTGCAAACAAGGTAGTATTAGTGCCGTTATATTTGAAATTCGGCATCTTTAAGTTCTTAAATACTCCGCCTTCTCCGATTTGCGCCGTTATTCCGTACATAACCGAACGCATATTCAAAAGCGAATAGTTTCTGCCGTCTAACGTACCCCTGAAGCCGTTATCCCAGTTCCAGTCGGTTGCATACACGCTGATTTCGTACGAGCTAAAATCAATATCGCGGTCGAGCACATAATAGCCCGTAATTCTATCCCCCGGCCATCTAATAACGATTGCCGTTTGGAAAGCGTTAAGAGACGTGGGTATTTTTGTAATTAAAAGCACGTTTAAAGTATAAATTCTTACTACGTCGCTGTCTTCCACTTCCAAAACTAAAGTTTTTTCGCCGTACAACTTAGATCCGAACGCCTTTGTCGGTATAGAAACCACACCGTTTGCAAAAGAAAATCCCTCAACGTTTAAGGCTTCGCCATCCACGTACCCGCGCACTACTATACCGGCGTCGGTATTGTTGCCTACTTTCAAAGAAACGGTATTCGTTTCATTCGCGGCGTAGGTTCTGGTTTTGTTAACCGTATCAACGGAAATATTGATATCGAGGTTTACGTCCAAGGGTTTTTCCTGGCTGACGGTTATATTCTCTCTGTCTTTTATGACTTTTACTTCAACGCCGATAGTTTCACCGCGATATTCGGCGGAAATCGTCGTAACGCCTTCCATATTGCCGACAAGCTTTCCGTTCGAGCCTATCGATACAATATATTCGTTAGCTATAGTCCAATCAAGCGTTTCATCAGACACTCTTTCGTTTTTATAATATACTTCTATATCCGAAGTAAAGCATTCGTTATCCGAACGCAATTGTAACTGACTGTTGACCGCACCGTTAACGATGTAAGCGATATCGGTATTGAAAACGGTTACGTCAACTTTTTCGGCGTACAAGCGATCAAAAGCATATGTGTATACGACAAATGCGGACACACCCTCGGATACGCCGTTAAAAGTAACTACGTTGGCGTTTATCGAAGCGGTTGCAACGTTATTGTCTCCTCCTACCGGGTTTAAACCAAACGAAAGATATTCGGATATATCGTTGCCGTTATAGTAAACGGTAAAAGGAATTTCGTAACTTTCGTTTTCGGAAACGAAAACTCGATTTTCCGAGCGCATTTCGGGAATGCCGTTTTTCAAAAGCACCGTTACGGCGCATTCGTCCGAAACGTCCCCGACGCGTGCGGTTATTTTTGCCGTTCCGAGTTTAATGCCGGACGAAATCAATCCGTTTTCGTCCACCGAAACAACCGACGGATCGGAACTCGACCACAAAACAGCACCCTCTGCCGAACTTTCGGCTATAAGAGAGTAATCATCAAAACAATCGAGAGTTACGGCGGAATCGATAATATTAACAAACGCAGCGTTGCCACCAGACGAAGAATCCGAAGTGGATGAATCGTTTTTTTGGGCACAACCGATAGTTAAACTTGCGCAGCAAAGCGCGAGAAGTAAAACAATCCAAATTTTTCTCATTGCCTTATCCTCCTTAAATCAAGCCCCACTGCTTATAAATAGACGTAATATAATCGTGCTCCTTATGTTCGACCAAGCCGAGTTTATCGCCGAGCGCCTTAAATTCCTTACGCATTTCAAGCATTTCGGAAGCCGTATAACTGCTTTCGTGCAAAGTGCATAATGCATATTTCGGGAATAATTCCTCTATCTCTATGTGCTTTATGAGTTTTTCGTATAATTCGGGATTCTGAAGTTCAAGATATGCGACCGACTTCTTTGCCTTATCCATTATATCGAGCCAATCGTCGAGCATTTCCTTCGGCCAATAATGCGGCGTTGTGGTTAAACCGATCTCTTCGTAAATTCCGCCGCCCAAACCGTAGTCGTCTACCGATTCGAGATAGGTTTCCCATTGACGAAGTTGATTATAGTATTCTTCCATTAACTCTGCGGCAGCGCCGTAATAGTTTTTAAAAAATTTATCTTTGCATTCTTCATAAGAAGCCGTCACGTCAAACTGCGCTTTGGCATCAAGATATTCTTTAAGTTTACCGAAACAAGTTACGTTTTCACTCCAACGTTGTCCTTCGTTGTAAATGATGTTTGCACCCTGTTGCTTAAAGAAATAATAGGTGTCCATCATCGTCGAGTAGGTATTATACGGGAACATATAATGATGATAGTTCGTTTCGTATACCCATGCCATAATGTTATCGGTATATTCACTCCAAGCACGAACGGTTTCCGCATATACGCGGTTTTCTTCGTCGTAGAAAGATTTTACATACGTTGCGTATATCGGTGCGATAAATACAGTTATATTAGGACTGCATTTAAGGGAAGGATCTTCTTTTACCGACGTTGTGGGCGGATTATACGAAGTGTGATATGCAAAAAATGCAATCTGAACGGTTCTGCGCTCGGTTCCGCTCGATTCGGCGTACTCAGTAAGCGCATTTTGGAATTTTTCATCGAGGTCATTCAGGAATCGAATAATGGTCGCCGAGATCGATCCGTCTTTTGCGACGACTTTTTTGCACTCGTCGCACTCGCAACAAACAGCAGCGTCTTCCTGCGTAACGGTAACTACGCCCTGATCCGGTTGGTTAAGCACGCAATTAAGCATGACTTCGAGCATGGTTTCTTGCATGAGCTCGTATTTTGCCGAGTTACCGTGAGCGGTGTAGCAAAGTTGTCTGTGAGCGGCGTTGTTGGAATACCATTCAGGGTTATCTTTTAAATATTTTTCCTCGGGCAAATATTTAAAAATGTTATGCACGGCAGCCCTGTCGGTTTTTCCTCCGTCCTGACTGATGTAGGTAAAGATACTTTGATAATTGTATCCCATTCCGTATTTACCTTCATCGGTCATCCAGTTTGTCATATTGCGGTAATCGTAATCGGGACGTTCGATTATCTCCATGTTCGGCAAAGTGGAACCGTCTTTTTCAAATGCCACAGTATCGTGCGCTATCATGTCGTAACCAACAACCTCTCTCAAAAAGGCAATGGCACCCATCTGATAGCCGTCGTTCATTTTGACCTCCATAAACACGGAATTGCCGTAGTTGCAGATATAATAACCGGCAGGACCGAGATCGTCGGCGGGCATTTTCAGTCCGCAAGCATCGAACAACGATTTACAACCGATTACAATATATTTCGAATCTTTCGTAATCGGATTTTCATCGCCCGCTTTATATAAATCGACCTCGAATTTCGCACCGGTAGCGGCTACCAATTGCCCGGAGATAAAACTTGCGGCGCGAAGAGAATAATTATTTGTGTTATCCGCCAGAATTCTATATTCCGTTTTCGGTGAAGTTTTTAGTCCCGAAACGAAAGTTCTGTTAGACGGCGTTACGTTTACTTTGTGCAGCGCGTTATCCAGCGCGCCTTTTTCCAGCTTATCCGTAATCGGATTAACCGCGGACGGCGCAGAGTCGGGTGATGAAGTCTGTGTGCTGTTTTGGCAAGAAGCTATGGTAAAAACAGACAACACCGCCAGCGAAACGGACGTTATTTTTTTCAAGATATTATTTTTCATAACACTATGCCCTCTTTACGTTAATACGAGCGACGTAATTCAAGATATTTCCTGCTTCGTCGACAACCATTACGCGAACCTGATATTCGCCGACGTGCGTCATTTTTAAAGAATTACCCGGAAGCATGAGTAACTGCCCGACAGGCGTTTCCACAAAAACACAAACGATAATATTCTCTGCCGACGAATAATTGTCCGAAACGGTATATTCGGGAAGAATAAACATGTCGTCCACGTTTAATTCGGTCGGAATTGCATTTTTCCAAGTAATTTCCGGAGCCAGTTCATCGGCAACGATAAGCGTATATCCCAAAGACGTTACATTCTGCCTTGAAACAAACCACTTTGCTTCTGCGAGGTCATAAACGATTTTGTATTCGCCGATCGAGTCAAGAGTTATAACATAATCCACGGTCGGATCCGCATTATTTAAAACGACGCCGTTCTTTGCTTTTACGAAAGATCCGTCGGGTGCCGTAACCGTCAACCCGTATTCGAGATTCGGTGAATATACGTCATAGGCTATCGGCGTATATAAGGTATATTCCGTGCCGATATTACGCACGCCGCCGGCTTCGTGCGAAGCAATTATCATCGGAGCGATTCTGTCGGTCTGTACCGTGTTGAAAGCACAGTTAGCGACGCTTATAAAACGCATTGCGGCATTAGAACCGAAGCCCGAATATTCCACTGCAAGAAAGACTTTTTCTCTTTTAAAACCTTCAAAAGATTTAAGTGTAATTTGTTTGCCGCATATATTCAAGGCGTTGTTCGTATATTCGACGTCGAACGTGCCGCCGTCAAACGCAGTATCGGATAAGGAGTATCTTACGTCTTCGATTTCTACATAAGCAGACGAAGAATTACCCCCGAATACCATGAATAAACTATCGGAATTTTCTACCGCATCGAAAATCGTTACTTTAACGCGCGCACTATCGGTAACGCCTTTCAAATCTCCGAAACTCGTCGTTAAGTGCCTTGATGAAAGCGCGTTGGCAAAAACGAAACTCATCGAATTATCGGCACCGGCAGACAAAACCAAACCGTCGGATCTCTTTTCAGAGACAAAACCACTGCCTACGATATAGTTTTCGACATGGAACCTTAACCCGGCATCCTCTTGCACCCACGCAAGTACGCCTACCGCTTCATGCGAAACAAGACTTTCGCCGTCCGCAGTTACGGTAAACTTAATCTTATCGCCGTTATTATTAACGGAAAGTTCAACTATATCGCCTGCCTTATAGTTTTTGCTTCCGGTTCCGTCTTCTACTCTTATATCGCAAAGCGTTTTCGTTATTTTACCGTTTTTGGTCAGGTATGCATAATACGAAGGTAATTCGTATTCACCGCCGGAAATATACGTCGGATAAAAATCGAAATCTTTTTCCAACACGGGCTTGTTATTTGCCGTTACGGTGACTTCGTAAGATTTTTCGGTGGGCTTGCCTACGTAATCGGTTGCAATATATATAACTTTATAAACGCCGGTTTCGGTCGCCCTAAATCCGCCGAACGCCTCGGTCCTTTTTCCGTTAAACTCAACGAATTCGGTAATGGTTTTCTTTCCGCTACCGCCCGAAATACCGTTTTCGTCGATATCGAATATCTCAACCCACTCGCCAGTTTTTGCCGTACGTGCGGCTTCGGCGGGTATATCGAACGTTACGTCGTCGATCTTACTGTGTGCAAAAACGTAACGAACTTCTTTCGTCCCGTTCCCGACTTTATCGTACGCTTCGTACAAAATCCCGTACGTTCCTACTTTGTCGGTAACGAATTTACCGTCTTTAACCTGAACTTCAACGCTGTTTTCCATTCCGTAGTTGTACCATACGGATGTTTTTACGTCGCAATCGTAAGCATATGCATCATATGCCGAAGCTTCAGGAATGGCGTAAGAATAACCTTTTAACGCAGGAGGCATTGTGCCGCCGTATTCGTCGTTTACAGTCAAAACAGGCTTATCTGTATCGATAAACTTGTTATTGCCGAGATCTTCGATTCCGTAGACTTCGGTAATACAAACCGTTGCCGTTGCGCCGGTATAGTTATATGCATCTATAGATAAACGCGCTTTTCCGGACGGGAAGCCAGTCCATGCGCTCTTAAACTTAGTCGTATCGTCAAGGTCTATGATTTCGGATTTTTGATCCGGATAACCCATAGTATAGACCTTTTTTTCATCGTAGTTCATATTGATATAGAACTGTGACGCATCGGGCGCGACAACACTGCTACCGACAGACGACTTAAAAGAAATATAACTCCACAAACCGTACCCGTCGTTATCCTTCAAACCTTGAGATTGATGAACGCCCATAGGATTCTGGTTCTGTCCGTTTGCGGCGACGTAGGTATTATACGTCCAGTCGTACGCATAGAAATGAACTTTGAAATAGACGGAAGAATCTTCGGAATCGGTAAAAGTAAATACCAGTTCGGTAAAATCGTTCGCACCTGCAACGTCCGGAACGACATATCCCTTCACGAGATTATCCGTTGAAGCAATTTTCGTGAAATCGATGTATTGAGTAAATACCAGCGAATCGTTTTGCGCGATTTTGGCAATCACGCCTTTATTGGTTGCTCTGTCTGGAATGGCGTAAGAAACGGAAGATTTAGCGCTGCTTACGTCGTAATGCGGATAGTTAACGACAAAACTTTTCGATTCGGCGTAGACTTTATCGCCTGCCGAAACAGAATATCTCAACGTGTACGTTCCTACCTGATCGAGCTTTACGCTTGATTCCGCGGTAGCCGAACCGTCGGGATAGTAAAGCAAAGCGGAAGCCTTGTAAGCGTTTGTTCCAACCGTATAAGTGCGGTCTTCCACTTCAAAAACGCTTTTATATGCATACTCGCTTTCGACTGATACGGCCGACCACCCTTCCGTAGGTGTAGCCGAAGTAAACAGCGCAACGCCGGACGTTGCCGTCAACATCGCCAATGCTAAGATGCAAACGAGAAGAATGTGTTTTCTTTTATTCATATTTTAGTATACTCCTTCGGCTTTAGCCTTTTAAACCGCCCATTGTAAGATTGCCCATCAATCTGTCCTGAAAAACAAGGAACAATGCAAGTACGGGAGCGGCAACTATAAATGCCAATGCGATGACCTGCCCTACTTCTTTTAAATCGTTGCCGATCGATTTTGCAAAAAGAGTGTACCCGAGCGTGGGATAATAAGGTAAATACACCTTTGGCGACTGATAGTTGTTCCAATATTCGACGAAATTTATAAGCAATATCGTCAAGAAAAGATTCTTAATCAACGGCAACGCTATTCTTGCAAGAATCTGAGCGTTGCTCGCGCCGTCGATTTTCGCCGCCTCCGAATAACCGAGCGGCATCGCCTTGAACGCGCTGTACATTACAAAGAAATACAGACCTTGCATGTTGGCTGCCATTATCCACAGTCCCCATATATGGTTATGTAAGCCCAACGCATAAGCGACTTTAAGTTCCGACGGCAAACTGCCCACGATAGGCACGATCATGGTTATCAAGATAATAGTATAAACGATCTTCGACGTTTTAAAATTAAATCTTGCGCAAGCATATGCGGTTAGGCAAGGAACAAGCGTTTTAAAAAACGCACAGCCTATCGCATATAAAAACGAGTTGCCGAGAATGGTAGCGAATCCGACCGTCCTGCCGGGTTCTGCCGGCATTCTGATCGTACCGAACACGTCTACGTAGTTATCGCTGTCCCATATTTTAGGAAAACCGAAACCTCTGTTTTGAGCAAAGTCGGTAAGATCTCGCATACCGTCTTTGAATGAAGTCAGAAATCCCCAGTAAAACAGCGCAACCATGGATAAAACATACACTAAAAGCAGTATGCCGAGGACTAATAAAAGCGGAGAGAAGCCTTGTTTTATTTTATTATTTTTCATACTTTTCCCTCCCTTAATCCTGCGGTCCGTACTTTTCGAGTAAATATCTTACCGATAAAGTTATCGGTATTACGATAACCGTTATAACCAAACTCAATGCCGCCGCACGGTTATAATCGACAACGTCGAATATTCCGTTGGAAGCAAAGTCTTGTACAAGATTGAATAAGTAGTACCCGGTTGTTCCCGAATCAAAAGCGATTGTTCCGCCGAAAAACGAGAACAAGTTGTATTGATTACTGAAAATAGTAGCAAGGCCGGTTACGATAAACACCGAAACGGTGGGAAACGCAAACGGAAGAACTACGTAGAAAAATTCCTGAAAGGAATTAGCTCCGTCAAGCTGTGCCGCCTCTATCGTTTCCGGCGATAATTCACTCATTTTATTGGAGTAAATGAGCGTGGTTGTTCCAAAATTCGTCCAGATATAGAATATGATAACCCAAACATAAGCCGAACGCGACGAGATGTCGAATATCAAATTATCGGTATTGAGAATATCCAACATTCCGAGTCCTAAAAGGTTTTGGAACAACACGACCATTACCATGCTCGATATGATCGACGGTAAAAACAAAAAGAACCGAAACACTTTACTGCCTACCGCCTTTTTATAAATGTAGTAGGCAAAAAGCAATCCGAGCGGCACGCTGACAACCGTGGTAATTGCATAGAATTCCAACGAAGTCAAAACCGATTTCCATATTTCGGGAAACATTGCGGATGAAAAAATATACTTGAAATTATCCGTCCAACTGCCGCCAAGCGGCTTTTCGAAAGCGAGTTTGAAAGAATTCAGATTAACCGCAATGTAAAAAACGGCAAACTGTATCAGAGGCCATATTAGCAGCGCGATATGAAAAATAAAATCCCCTCTCGTCGCCTTCGACATTTTTTTTGCTTTTACCATAAAATCACCGATGTAATTTTTTATTTACTCCACAAAGGATTTCTGCTTATAATATACGAATAGGTTTGCTCTAAATATTTTGTAGGAGTCATAGATTTATCCGATCCGAACTTGGTTGCAGCGAATTGATCCGACGAGGAAATAGCGTATCTTCTCGAAGAGTCGGTAGTGCAAATCGTATTATAATACTGCGAGTTGTTATCGTTGGGGAAAATGAGGTCGGATTTCGTCCGTGCTTTATACATTTCCTGTCCGAACGGAGAAAGTCCCGACACGTTGCCGCTTACGTCATACTTGAAATCTTTGAACGCATTCGTCTGAACGGTAAAATCAACCAAAGATTGGTCACTGTTCATAAGTTGAACGAAATCGAAAGCAAGTTGTTTTTTAACGTTAGTCAAACCCTTTTTAACAAAGCAAAGAGACTCGATCGTGTTAATCATCGTATTCTTATTCTTGCCTACTTTATCGGTAGTTGCAGCGGGAAGAGGCATCCAACCGTAATTGCAATCGGACTTGTCGTAACCGGCAGCCGCGAAATACGAGGTTGCTTCGCTGTCCCACCAGCTTCCTTCGATTAGCATTGCCTGACGACCTTTGCCGTTCGCCTGACGCGAAGCAATATAATCTCTTTGAGCGGCGTATGCATCGTACGAAGGACTCTTAACGTTCTTTTCAAGCGAATAAGTTCCTACGCTGTCCATAAGCGATTTGATAAACGTAAGCGCATAATAGTATGCTTCGCTGCGGAACGTTTCATAACCGTTGTTTTCGGATTGACTGAGAGTTACGGTTTCGGTTTCGGGCACATTGCCGTTCATAACGACGTTTCCGCTATTGTCAAGCTTTACGACGTCCATATCTCCGTCAAAGGTAAAATTACGCATAAACTCTTCGGCGCCCTGATAGTTCGCCATAAGTTGAAGCATAAGTGCGGTAACGTAGAACTGAGTTGCGTCGTCGCCACCCCAATTAAGCGGCGTATTGCCGTCTTGCTTGATCCATTGGCAAAGATTCCAGAAATCGGCATAAGTTGCGGGCAAACCGTCATCCGCAGAATAATCTACGCCGCCTATTACCCCAGTTTTTCCGTCGGGACCTTTACTCTTCTTGTCGCCGGCGCTAATAATAAACATATTGTTTATGTCGGTTTCGGTTTCATAACCGTCTTTAAAGAAATATCCTCTTTCGTTGAATAAATCCATATCGTAAACGATACCAACGGAAGCAAAGTAGTGCGGCAAAGCATAGTACTTTTTGGTTCCGTTCTCGTCGATAGCAAAATAATTCTGCTGTTCGTCGGTCATCTTGCTTAAAATGGTCTTGCCGTCATAGGGGTTGTTTTGTGTTACGATATCCCTAATGTCCTCTACGACGTCCTGCTTCTGAAGATAAAGATAGTTTACCTTTTCTACGAAATACACTTCGTAAACGTCGTTTTTAATGTTAGATACTTCGGGCGTAGCCTTAATATCCGTAATGAGAACCTGAACGCCTTTTTTGCCGGGTTCGAGTTCTACGTCGGCATATTTAGCCTCTAATTTAGACTTGCCGTTATAAAGCCACTTGTTACCGAAGCCACCCTGATAATTTCTTACATAAAGTTGTGTTTTCTTGGTATCGAGCTGTTCGTCTCCGCCGACGGTCGAATTGCCGCCGGGATTATTACAAGCCGTCATTGAAAACGCCGCAAAAGCAGACAGCATGATAGCAAGAATCAAAGAGAAAATTCTACTTTTTTTCATTTTTTACCTCCGTAAATCCAATTATTATTCAAAAGCCGATCCGCTAAATTATAAGATAGCAGATTCCAGCTTTGAAAACCTTTATTTCGTACACCCTCACCCGTATCCGGATGATAGTACTCATGAAATTCGCCCGAAATCTCAACGTCTTTGCCGAATAATTTAACCGTTTTTTTGGCAAGAAGCATCGCGTCGGACACAAAACCGTATCGAAGTAAACCTTCGCAAACCAAATAATTCGCATTGCCCCATATAGGTCCTATCCAACACGAGGGATTGCCGCTGTTATTTATCGCATACATCCTACTTTCCGCCTTAGAAAGGCTTCTCACCCCGTATTTCGAATTGAACTCCTTGCTGTTTCGCAAATGCTTTTTAACCATTATTTCCGATTGTTTTTGCGTTGCGATTCCGTAATACATCGTCAAAAAGCCCGTCCACACGCCTATGCGCATAGGCAAAGACTTCCAATGCCGCGGACAACCGCTGTGCAGCCATTCGTCCGGTTCTACTTTTTTAAGAAGAATATCGGCACTGTAAAAGAATCCGTCGCGCTCGTCCCAACATTCACTTTGAATCGATTGCTTCAAGGACTCCGCCGCAGCGGAATATTTCTTTTCGTCGTCGTCTTGCAATATTTTGCAAAGTTCCGCCATTGCCGCGAGTTCGCCGTACATAAGGCAATTTAAGAAAATCGACGCCGTGCTTTTATTCGGTCTGTAGAAAACGCAAGGATCGTTATCTACCCCGATAGCAAAATCGTTAAGCCAATAATAAAGCCCCGTTTCACTGTGAAAACAATTATGTTTGTACCAATCGACAAACTTTTTTAATACCGAGAACTTGTTTTTAAGCCAATCGGCATTTTCGCTTTTAAGAGCGACAAATAAAGCGTGTTGAGCAAGACATGGCTTGTGAATGTTAACTTCGGTGCAGGGCTTTAAATCGAATATGCTTTCGCGGTCGGCTATTATGTTTATAGGTATACGCCCTTCTTCGTCTGCGGCATCGAGAAAATTCAGAACGCAACCTTGCTCGTAAACGGTAATATCTTCGGCGCTTGCCGCAGCAGCCAAAGCAATATCCGTAAGCCAACTGTCCCAATCCCATAATTGGTCGGAATAAGACGAGCCGGGAACAACACACGGATACTTAAACTTACCGTGCGGTTCGCGAAAACATTTTTTATAGTTGCTCTTTACATAATTTTGTATAAGTCCGGCATATCGTTCCAAGTTGCTCTTCATAAATAACCTCCCCGGATAATACTTTTTATGATTTACCGCTTCGCCGACGGCATATCTTGCCGTCGGCTTGCGGTGTCGTTTTAAATTACAACGTCGTTTTAAATTAAGACGCGCTGACGGTTACGCCGGTAGGCTGTCCGTTATCCGAAAATTGAGTCAACGTAGGAATAACGACCTTAACATTTTCAAACTTGTCGGTTTTGTCTTTATTCATCGTATGGAATAATGTGTATTGCGCATTCACAACATTAATCGTTACATTTTTCCAAGAGCAACCACCTGTTTCCGCACCGACGATTACGCCGATTTTTGTGGCATCGGTCGGTTTTGCAATGGTATTGCCACTAACATTTATCGTAATGTTTTCAAATGTTGTATTGTATGCCGTGTAACCTAATACGGATGCAGACCAACCGTTATACCAAGCATTGTTGATTGTAACGTTTTTAACCGTTGCGCCATTAAGAGTACCGAATAAACCATGCTGAGACTTATTACCTTGCATCGTTATAGTCTTTCCTCTTCCGTCAAGCGTACCTTTAAAGCCTGTACCGGTATTCCATGCATACGTTGCATTTTTCGCCACGTATCCGGCTTCGTTTACCGTCACGTCGTTTGCAAGAACGTAGTAGCCGTACAAGTTACTGCCCGTATGCTTTACGGCATCTTGCAATTCGGACATGGTTTTAATGGATTTGGTTATTACCGTTACGGGAACGACGACCACGACTGTTTCGCCCTTATAACTCAAGGTTACGTTGATGTTTTGTTCGCCGTGTTTTTGTTTAGCCGCCTTAAACGTAGCTTCGACGTATTCGGAACTCAGCGACGCAAGGTCGAAACCCGTGCTTGTCGTTATGGATAAAATTTTGCCTTCGTTATAATCACCGAGATTGATTACGGAAACAGCTCCGTCAAGAACGAAATCCTGTCTGCCCTCGAGGGTAACTTTCTTGGTCACGATCTTCTTAACTTCGTCGTATAGAACGGCTTTACCGACTTCCGTAATATTCCCGTCATTATCGACTACGGTTGCGGTATGACCCATTTCCGCGTAAGTGCCGTTTATGACTACGTTTTCGAAAGTATTGTTATAGAATTTAAATCCGAACAACGAACCGTAACCCGAGGTGTCGTTTACCGTTACGTTTTTAAGCGTGTTGCCACTAAATTCGGCGTAAGAAATCCAACCGTATCCGTCGCCTACCGTCGCTTGGGTGTTGCCAGCTTTATACGTGAACGTAACGTTTTCTAAAGTGCTGTTAAACGTAGCTTTTGCGAGCAATGCGTAATATTGATATGCCGAACGCCAATTGTCTTCTATCGTAAGGTTCTTTATCGTTGCCCCACGCAATATGCCGAAAAGTCCGTTCCTCTCGTTTGCCGCCATAGATATGGTATGTCCTTGACCGTCGAGCGTGCCGAAGAAACCTGTCGTTTCATCCCAATCGCCCGAGTAGGCGTTGGCGTTAAGACTGTTCTCGGAAACGTTGTTTGTTAAAATATAGTATCCGTAAACCCCTTTCCGTTGGGCGGTGGGCTGAATACCCTTAAGATCGCCGGAATCCGTTATTTCCGCGGTAATAACCGTAACGGGAACTTTGATTTCGTGAGTTGCGTCGTCTTCGCCGTTAACGGTTACGATTAAGGTTTGTTTACCGTGCATCTTCGTATCGGCTTTGAATTGATCGCCTATGTTCAACGCCGTAAGATCAGTGCCGAAATCGTAATCTCCAAGGGCAATCTTTTCAACGCTTTCGTAGTCGCTTACTCCGCCGAGACTAATCGAAAAAGCAGTCGATTTAAAAAGCGAGATTGTTTGATTAATAAGCGATACGGTTTTATCGAACGATTGAGTTGTGTCGGTATGTCCGCATTCGCATGCCTTATAGTCGCAATCGTCGGCAGACTTATCCCACAATTTGAAATTGTGTGCGGCTTCTTCGCTTTTTGCGGAACAACCTTCTGCAGTACATTCTTTCCAATGGTTATCTTCGTCATGTTGCCAATCGCCGTAAACGTGGTCGGCAAGTTCGCCGTACTCTTTGCTGCAAGTGGTGCAAACCGCTTTATCAAGGCAAGTAGCCGTTCCGCCGGTATGTGCGCCTTCTTCGCTTTTTGCGGTACAATCTTCTACAGTACATTCTTTCCAATGGTTATCTTCGTCATGTTGCCAATCGCCGTAAACGTGGTCGGCAAGTTCGCCGTACTCTTTGCTGCAAGTGGTGCAAACCGCTTTATCAAGGCAAGTAGCCGCACCGCCGGTATGTGCGCCTTCTTCGCCTTTTGCGGTACAATCTTCACGCGTACAGGCATGCCAATGATTTTCTCCGTCAGCAGACCATGCGTCATCAAAATCGTGTCCCAAAGCCTCGCCATATTCGCCGCCGCAGTCGGTACAAACGTTTTTCTCACCGCATTCGGTTGCTTCGCCGCCCGAACAAGCAATATTTGCATCGATTAACGCGTTGCAGCAAGCATGGACCTTGTTATGCGTTCCGTCGTCGTTAGAAACGAACTTGGTTTCCATACTCGTATGGTTTTCCGCGTTCAATACGCCGTATTCTCCGCCGCAGTCAGCACAAACCGCTTTGTCCTTGCAAGTAGCCGTACCGCCGGTATGCGCGCCTTCGCCGCTTTTTGCGGTACAACCCACGGTGGTGCATTCCTTCCAATGCTTTTCGCCGTCGCGCTGCCAGTCGCCGTAAACGTGGTCAGCAAGCTCGCCGTACTCTTCGCCGCAGACCTCACAAACCGCCTTATTAAGGCAAGTAGCCGTTCCGCCGGTATGTTCGGTACATTCAGTAAGCGCACTATACTCCCACGTGACTTGACAGCCGACGCCTAAGCATACGCATGCGATCAGTGTTAAGATTAACACTAAAAATGTTACTCTTCTCATATTAAACCTCCGTATCTTTTATTTTAATTCCGTATCGCGATAACCATTTTTTCGTTATTCATCGGAATTCAATACCTTTTTTTATTTATAATAACGTTATACTTTTCGTAAATTTTCATTTAAAGCGGATAGCGTTTGCGCAGCAAACGCTAAAAGGGATATCCCTTTTACTCATGAAAAAATTTGTTCGGTTGTATTATTCCGCTATATAAAGTTCATTTCGTAATATATAGTTCAGCAATTTTATATATTGTTCCGCAATTTTATAACGGACACGACCGTTAAGCCTCGATCAAAAGAGATATATTCCCGTTTTCGTCCGACAAAATGTCGTATTCTTCGGCAATAAAACCGCCGGTTAAGAAAAAGATTTCTTTTTGGCTTGTCTTCTTGCCTTGCACGACGTCAACCTTCCCGGCAATAAGCGGTAAAACCAACGTAAGACCGTTTGCGTTTTTGATATCTATGCTTAAACCGTTTTCGCTTAACTTATAATCGATTTGCGGTTTTATACCACTAAGCTCGTTGCCTTTATTATCGGATAATCCCGTCATTGCCGAAATAAAATACCCGTCTATAGCACGATTATCGACCATTTCGGCGTTTAAAAAGAAGGTGGAAGAATACTCCGTGCCGTCAATAGTTTTGACAAGCCTCGGCAATAAGCTTCTGTGGTTTTGCCTGTCTTTTACTTGCTGCATATTAGTCGGTTCGACTAAAACGTAGTCGGTTACCGAACCCATTATCATCGGCCCGATTTTTCTGTTGTATAATGCGGTAAGCGTTCCGCCGCTTGCATGTCCGCTAAAGAAAATATCGAAATCGTAATCTGTTATAGTCGCAAGATAATCGCCTTTCGCTATCTTATAGGTTCTTACCTCTTTATAATACTTAAAACTGTCCGTGCTATCCGACGGAATTTTACCCCTTTTTGTCGGCATCAAATATTTTTCATTGATATGATCAAGCGCGAAAGCAATGGAGTTTACATGCTCGAAAGTGTGATGCGTGCAAGCGTATTCTCCGCGCTTGCGATAATGAGGTCCTCCGTATAAAAGTCCGCCTATAGAGCATTTATCAAGCATTTCAGCGTTACGATAAGCGGCTTCTGCAAACATAGGATCTTTATCGGCAAAGAGCAAAAGCATAGGTACGCAGCCGTCAGACGTTCGCGAACCCCAATACGTCCATTTATTGTTTCGACAGCCGAAACTGTTATCCCAACCGCCGTCCGGAAACATAAAATCGAGGTGCGAACGAACTATCCCGATAAGCTTTTCTTTTAAAACTTCGTCGCCTACTTCAAAAGAGTATTTTACAAGTGCCGGGACGGATTCTTCTACGTTGTAACCTATATCAATCCCCCGACACCCCTTCTCCGAAAGTTTGTCGTGCGGCTTGCACTCGCCGTACAAAAGCCCGTTTTCGCTTATATGCTCCATAGCGTAGTCAACGAGGCGTTTTGCCCTGTCAAGGTATTTTTGATTGTGAAAATAATTGCCTGAAATTGCAAGGGCTAAACCGTTGGTCGTTGCATAATTAATGTTCGCAGGCGATTTTTCGTCAAGATTTTCGTACAGCCAATTTGCCATTTTTTCGGCTCGAGCCTCAAATGCCTTTATCGTTTCGGCATAAAAAATCCCCTTGCCCGCTCTGAGCGCTTCTATTACAACCGTTAGATGAAACGTCGTTGTATAACGCCAGGTGGTTTGTGCGTCGTTATATAGTCCGCCGTCGTCGCAAATCATATTTTCGCCGTAAGCAAAAACGTCTTTCGCTGCCTTTATATACTTTTCTTCGCCAAAAAGTTTAGCAGCCACGGTGAATCCGTAAACCGCATCCGAGCATCTACCGTGAATATTTTTGCACGCACGGCAATATATTCCGCCGTTAAACGCTTTATCTCCGCTTTTATCTTGCAATTCAATCATTGCGTCGCAGTATTCTTTTAGTAGTTTGCTATATATATTGGTCATGTTTACGCTTAGCACCTTTATTTTTGTACAATGAACCCCGAAAGAAATTATTTTCCACTACGGTTATTTCTTATTCCATTTATATTTTATCAAACAATTGAATATAAAACAATAGCATTTTTTGCTTATTTTTATTGCATTTTTGGCATTAGTGTGTTATAATATAAATATGAAAACTGGTTCTGTAAGATTTTATCATGTAATCGACTTGCCCACTACTCCCGATAACGTGAGTTGGGTACCGCACCTGCACAACGAGTATGAAATACTTTTCGTTTACTCGGTAGAAAACGCTTTTTTTAACATAAACGGCTTAAAATACAATCTAAAATCCTTTGATATGGTATTTATAAAACCGGCGATAATTCATAACTTGACAATACCGTACAATCAAAATTACGAACGGTGCGGGCTTTATTTTACCGAAGATATCATACCCGCCGAATTAAAATCAGCCGTAAACAATTTCAATCATTTTTATCATATAAACGTCGATGACTCCCTATATAAAATAATCGACAGTATTTCGGATGCCGAAAAAAATTTTTCTAAGGAAGATTTCGACAAATATCTGCCGCATGCATTGCTTCAGTTGCTCTACCATATAAAGCACTCTACGTCGATGGAGGAATCGGTCGGCGTTTCGAACGAAACAATCGATAAAGTCTTAAAGTATATCGATAAACATATCACCGAACCTCTGAACGCGGATATCATCGCCGAAAAATGCTTCGTCAGTAAATCTTGGCTTTCGCATAGTTTTAAGGACTATCTCGGCATAAGTCTTAAAAAATATATCAATCAGAAAAAAATGCTTGCAATCGAACAACTTATTCCTACCGGACTATCGATTACGCATCTTACCGAAGAGTATTCATACAATAACTATGCTACCTTTTATAGGCAATACAAGCAATATTCCGGCAAAAAACCGCTTTTGAAAAAAACGATTAAAAACAAAAAGAAGAGCGGGAAGTAAAACAACCGTCGTCGATTTTATCGCATTGTGTTGCGACATTATTTTATAGGCGCTTTTTATTGTTACGCCCCCCCCCGCTTGAGTTGCCTTTTCGGCGCTCTGAAGCAGCATAAAGAGAATCGCAAGTCAACGGAAAAAACTTTTACGAAAAATTCGGATATAAAATTGCGCATTTTTAACTCAAATAAAAAATGTTGGGGTGTGAAGAAAAACACCCCAACATTTGACAAAGAGACGAAAAATCGATGGATAAAACGT
>CAZHGN010000020.1:0-26953 GCA_964532155.1 uncultured Acidiphilium sp. | reverse complement strand
TCGTGAAGCAGTTCGCATATCCGCCGATCGAGTTCATCGGTCGTATTTCTCAACATTTCAAGCTCGTTCACTATATAAGATGCTCCTTTCAACTTTTCGGCTTATAGTATATCAAAAAAACGCGTCTTAAACAAGCGTTTCGACGCGTTAATTATTAATTAGCTTTTATCACATACTACCCTCAATTTTATAATGTATCTATATTATGATAAATCACCAAAAAAACGAGAGCAATAGCGATAAAAATTACACCTACAACAACACCGAAAACAGGCTTTAAAGTTCGCGCACTACGCTTTTCATTTTTTTCTTCAACGTATTCCCGATAAGTTTGTTTATCTTTAAAGTTAGTTTTAGACCAATTATGCCCCACAAAAAGTATATGAAACAAATAACTTATGCCGTCGAACGAACCGTTAGCGCTACAAAAGATTAGGCCGCCAAAGCAAGCAAGCAAAATGCCCGACACAAAGAAAGCGTCTGACAAATGACTCACTACTTCTTTAGCGTCTTTTATAACACACCCCCCCCGTATTTGCAATACCAAAAAAGACAATTCCTATCCCGACGGCTGAAGTTACTGCATATTTAATCCATTCCTTATTCTTCATTTGCCGCAATTTCTGCCTTGTATTTTATTTCTTCGGCATCGTTACAATAAACAAAATGTCCGGACTCTATTTCTCTAAGCGTAGGTTTATCCACCGAGTAATCATGTTCTGATAGCGAATTATAAACAATACGCTTACGCTGTTTCTCATAAACGGGATCAGGCAAAGGAATTGCAGAAAGTAAAGACTTTGTATAAGGATGCAATGGGTTTTTAAATAATTGATCCGACGAAGCAAGCTCAACCATATTGCCGTAATACATGACCCCGATTCTGTCGGAAAAATATTTAACAACAGACAAATCGTGAGCAATAAATAATATTGTCAACCCCATTTTTTCGCGCAATTCGTTTAAAAGATTAATAACTTGCGCCTGAACCGAAACGTCAAGAGCCGAAACGGGCTCGTCGGCGATGATCATATCCGGATTCATAATGATCGAACGAGCTACGCCTATACGCTGACGCTGCCCACCAGAGAACTCATGAGGATAACGGGAAGCGTGTTCACGAACTAGCCCGACGAGCTCGAGCATTTCGTAAACCTTTTCGTCAATATGTTTTTTATCTGTTTCACCATGAATAACAAGTCCTTCGGCGATTATGTCGCGAACGGTCATACGCGGATCAAGCGAAGCGATAGGATCTTGGAAAATCATCTGAATTTGCGTTACCAAACGAGATTTTTTTGCCTTTTTAAGCTCGGATTTATATTCAGCTCTAAGAGCATTTGCTACTTCTTCATTTTCCGCTTCGGCAATGAGTTTTCCATATTCTTGATTAACAAGGGCAACTTGCTCCCTTGCGTAATCCCTATCACAAAACTTATGGTCGTATATGGCATTCGTCATCTCTTGCCTAACGTGCGCAATATATGCTTTTGCTTCAGCTTTAATGTCGTCCGCTTTTTGCTTATATTCAAGTTTTATGCTTGCAATAGCATCGTTATTTTCGCCCTCACTAGCTTCCGCAATGCGTTGCTCTCGCTCCACAGACAAAGAACGTAACTTTTCTTTAACCTCATTGCGTTTAGCACTCATTTTTTCTTTATACGAAAGCGTACCTGCAACAATGCGTTTGCCCTTGAAATAAACATTTCCGCTAGTTGCATCATAGAGTTTGATTATTGTTCTTCCGGTAGTTGTTTTACCGCAACCCGATTCTCCAACGAGGCCGAAGACTTCGCCTTTTTTTATCTCAAAACTGACGTTGTTAACCGCTTTTAATTGACCTTTTCCCATTTTAAAGAATTGGCAGAGATTTTCAACTTTTAATAAAACTTCTTGATTGTTATCAGCCATGGCCAACCCCTCCTCTTTCTTTCATTCTTGCAATTCTTTCAGTTATAACGGAAGGAATGTCAACCTTAGGCGCATCGGGATGCAAAAGCCAAGTCGAAGCAGAATGAGTATCCGATATTTTGAACATAGGCGGTTCTTCCTCGAAGTCTATTTGCATAGCATATTTATTTCTTTCGGCAAAGGCATCGCCTTTAGGCGGATAAATCATATTTGGCGGAGTTCCCGGAATCGCTTCCAACTTTTCATTGGTATCGAGATCGGGCATAGACGACAACAGCGCCCAAGTATAGGGATGTGCAGGAGTATAAAATACGTCTTTTGCGGTACCCTCCTCGATTATTTTTCCTGCATACATAACGGCAATTCTATCCGCCATATTTGCAACGACTCCGAGGTCGTGCGTAATAAATATTACCGATAGCTGACGTTCATTTTTTAACTTATTTATAAGCTCGAGAATTTGTGCCTGAATAGTAACGTCCAGTGCAGTTGTAGGTTCGTCGCAAATAAGAATATCCGGATCCGCGGCAAGTGCGATAGCAATAACTATACGTTGACGCATTCCGCCCGAAAACTCAAACGGATACTGTTTATATCTCTTTCTTGGCTCGGGAATACCTACCTCTTCCATAAGTTTAATTGCTTTATGTTTAGCCATTGCGGGCGTAACTTTACAAACAACACCTGCAGCCTTTTCCTTAAGAAAGTATATTAAGTCAACCGTCAATGCGCCAAAATCAACCAAATCTACTTGCTCTACAGCTTTTTCGTATGTTGTCTGCAAACGCTTAACAAGACTTATCAAACTTGCCTTTGTTGCTTCCAGATTAACAATACTTGCGGGAGCAAGCGTATATTCAGGAATAACACCCTTCGCAATTATAGCATCGTATTTAATTTTTTGTCTATTGTATTTTGACTGTTCCTTATCGTTGTTTTTAACTCCTCGATAATACATTGAAAGCGTATAGTCGATTGCAACAGCAAAAGTATAAGCAACGCTGTCTTTTTTGACAGCTAAACGATCGATAGAGGCCTCTGTAGCCTCTACAATAGTTTTCGCCACCTCTAATACTGCTTTTTTAGGCAGAGTTTCGATTTGTTCGAAGACTTCCAAAGTTTTAGGAATAATTCCTAATACATTCTTTTTCCCTTCAAGCGAAGCAAAGAACGCATGTTCTATACCTTGACGAGCCATTTCAATAAAATCAAGCATGAAGTCATCGTCAAGATATTTACGCAAAAACTTGTTTAGTTCAGGAACGTCGAGTTCGGGCAAAGGTTTATCGGAAAAAGTCAAATAGTAACCCATTGCAAAAAAGTTCGGCATAGCATAGTTTAAAGCATTTTCTAGAATAATACATGCCTCGTCTAATTGCTTGATAAGTTTGGTAAAATTGCCACTCGTTTTAGCATTTTTACCCTCTTCCATAATAGCTGATAGTAATTCCTGATAACGATTCGCTTCACTATGCACAACGTAGCGTGAAACGGCTTTTTTTGCAACCTTTAACAGTAGCGCTAATCTTGAAGGAAGGTTTTTGGCGTCAACTGCTTTTTTCTCAAGTTCAAAAACAAAATTTTTGATTTCGGAAACGCTTTCTTCAGCAGCTTCGTGCGCTGTATTATACTCGTTTTCAAGTCTTAAATGCTCATATTCGAACTTGTCAAAATTGAAGATTTTAGTCGTATTTTTCTTTGCCTTTTCATCACCTTGTTCAAGATTTGCGTTCACGTGAGTTTCGAGCAATTTAAGTTTTTTATTAAACTCATTACGACTATTCTTTTGACGTTGCTTACCTTTTAAAAGCATTGCTTCGGTAAGCTGTTTACCGATTCGCATTATAGGATTTAAGCTTGACAACGGATCTTGGAATATCATCGAGATTTTATCGCCTCTTATATCGACGAATTCTTCTTCAGTGATTTTTAAAAGGTCCCTGCCGTCATAAATTATTTCGCCTCCCTCCACAATAGAGTTGCCGGCCAAAATACCTAAAATAGATTTTGAAGTAACAGATTTTCCCGACCCCGATTCACCGACGATTGCAAGCGTTTCGCCTTTATAAAGGTCAAAATTGATACCACGTACCGCTTGAACTTTACCGTTGTTCGTTCTAAAAGAAACGGTAAGATTTTTAACTTCTAATTTCTTTTCCATAAATCTTATTCCTCCGATCCTCTTAGCGACGGGTTGAATGCATCTCGTAACCCGTTACCGAACAAGTTAAAACTTACCATTAGCAAACCGATAAATATTGCAGGGAAAAGCACCAAGAAGGGATATTTCGTCATAACACCCTGACCGGCAGAAAGCATTGCCCCGACTGAAGATCTCGTTGCAGAGTCAAGGTTAATAATTCCGAGATACGTAAGCGACGTTTCGCTAAATATTACGCCGGGAATAACAAGCACCGAACTAGTAATAATTGTTCCGAGCGAATTGGGAAAAATATGCTTAAACATAATTCTAGCATCTCTTGCACCAAGCGTTCTTGCGGCAAGCACGTACTCTTGATTCTTAAATCGATAAAACTGCATACGTACTCGGCTCGCCATGCCAATCCACCCCGTCAAAATAAACGCATATAGAAGCGAAGGAATCGTTCCGACTTTTCCTGAAAGATGCAATTGAAACAATACCGTTACAACCATTGTGGGAATGCCTGATAAAATATCAGAAATACGTTCCATTATTAAGTCGGCAGCACCGCCGTAATATCCTTCAATCGCGCCGTATATTGCACCTATAAATAAGTTAATAGCTGAAACTGCAAGCGCAAACAACAACGAAAAACGAGCACCCGATGCTAAACGGGTAAATACGTCATAACCGTTTGCCGTTGAACCGAACAAGAAGTAAGGTTCAAAATCGTATTTATAGACAAAATAGTTATAAGAATTAAGGCGTACCGTATAAGAATAGTTTACAACACCGCCTACAACCGAAGCTGATGTCGAAGCATACTTATACCTTTTCAAGGAATTCGGATCGTTTATACCCGGATCGCCGTTAACACGCATTTTACTAGTATAATTATCATCAAGCCCTTGCCTCTCATTTTTCGGCCCCACTCTTTCGTATGTGGTGTACCCCGGAACGACGTTGTTTATGTCGGTAACAATATTGCCCTCAGTATCTAAAGGATTACCGTTTGTGTCGCACGCATACCACACGTTAATGTTGTTAAATTTAACGTTAGAGTTTTTTAGGTAATAAGCATCTGAATTTTTATCCCAATAAGCAACCCATGGCATTATTAATTGAATTTCATTTTCGTCTTGCCAAGCCTGTAGTTCTTCGTATTGCTCTTGAGTTAAAGTCTTTGTAAACGAACTTATATTGTGATAATTATTGATACGTACTTTATATACGGTTTTCTCGCCGTAAGAATCCTTTCTTACAGAGGTACTTATAACCTTTTCGATTGGATTATACCCCGTCTCACATGCTTGCAATTTAAATTGCAAATATTGAGCTTCCGTTATTTCCTTTGTTTGCGTTCCGTCCCAAATTCCCGAGCCTTCTAGTCCCAAAGTTCTCAACATCTCTTGCGGTAAACTTGGAGACAAGTATTGATAGCGCCTTAAATCCGCGTCGGTCTCATATGCTTTTTGATAATCCGCATTATAACAAAACGGACCGACTATAGCAAAAAGTATTAAAAATATAACGATAAAAGCGGCAACTAAAGAACCTTTATTCTTTTTGAAACGATTAAACGCGTCTTTCAAATAACCGACTGGTTTTGTTTGAAACTTTTTATCGTGAAGTTTTTCGTTTTGCTGTACGAACTCAAATTTTTCTTTTGCAAAGTTGGTATTTAGATCTACCATAACATCATCTTGCCCCCATTCTTATTCTCGGGTCTATTATGCCATAGCTTATATCTATTACGATACCGGCAGCTAAGCCGATTAGCGTATAAAATGCCGAAAGCAACATAAAAAAATTATAATCGGGCGGCATTGAGTTGATAGAATTTACGTACAATGCCCCAACACCGGGAATACTAAACATCCGTTCTATAATAAGTGAACCGGAAAGCACCCCGATGAATTCACCTAAAATTGCGGGAAAAATAGGAACCATTGCGTTTCTGAAAGCGTGTCGCATGGTTGCCTGATTGCGAGTCAATCCCTTTGTTCTTGCAAGCAACAGATAATCGCTTGTTAAAATTTCACCGAGCTCCGCCCTCAACGTACGAGCATAGCCCGCTATAGAGCCGAGCGACATACAAATAATTGCGGGAATTGTGGTTTTAAATGCAGTCCAACTAAATGCACCTTGAGTTGCATCCATTATTAAATCAAACCAACCAAGTTTAAAACAGAGTAAATATTGAACCAAAAATCCGTAAATAAACGATGGAACGGATACTAATATCATGACGCCGGTCGAAATTACATGGTCTTGCCACTTATTCTTCTTAACAGCAGCAATAACACCCAACAATAAACCGAACGGAATACTCAAAATCGTGGAATATATATTAATAGACATCGTATATGGGATTTTTTCGATAAACACGTCCCATACATCCCTGCCTATATACAGACTTTCAGACACCCCGAAATCTCCCTGCAAAGCGTATTTCCAAAATCTATAATACTGTTGTATAATGGGCAAATTATAACCTAATTTTTCCCTTCTGGCTTCGATTATCGCTTGATCTTTACCGAAAGTTTCAGAAGGCATGCTCGGCAATAACTTAATTAAAACAAAACAAACCGTGGTTATTATAAAAAAAGTTAAAAGCATTAACCCTATACGCTTTAGTATATATTTGAACATGTACATAGGTAAGTTCTCCTTTAAAGGCGAAAAACACCGCAAAATAACGAACATACGCAGTGGGCATTTTTTGCCCACTACGTTGCTCAATCTTTATTATTTAGTTAAAAAGGTTATAAAATTTGCACTTTTATCAAATCTTATTTGTAGTTAAGCGTACCATCCTGAGCATTAACGAATTCAGTCCATTCAGTGTCGGTATAGTTGTATGTCATATACTTAACACCGCCTCTACCTACGCCGTAAACATACTCTTCGGTACCGTAATTAATCTTCATACCTTTCATAGTTGCACTAGCTTCAGTTCCTACAGGAATCATATCATATTGCTCTAAAACTGCGGTTTCTACAGCTGCAAGCACTGCAAGTCTAATAGAAGAAGCCGCCGAAACGCCTGCAGAAACGTATACGTAGTCGCCGCTAAGTTTACCGTCATTACCCACGACGTATGCCTTGATTTCCTCTCCTCCGAGTGCCGTATAGCCCCAATCGTAAACGCTTGCTCTCAAAGTATAAGTTACGTTATTGAGATCGGTAAGCGTAATATCCAAACTGGTTTTTGAAGCGTCCCAGCCCGTATCATATTGATAGTTGGGGGAAACATATACTTCCATCAAACCATAGGGATCGAGAGCAGAACCGGTCCAACCAACTCCGAACAAAACGTCTACAGTGTTGTTCTTAAGGTAATCAGAAAAATTATTGGAACCTAAAGTTTGTGATTGAATAAACTCTAACTTGCCTTCCAAAGCAGTACCTTTAGCGGCGTCAGTCCAAGTATTTTTGAGGAACTCATAACCATTGTTATAATATTCGTGCTCACCCGGTTTTCCGATAATTATTTGAACCTTAAAGTTTCCGCTCGCCGCGGCCTCCGCTGAAATAAGACCTTGTGCAACCGCTTTTTCATATGCAGTATTAAAGAGTGCCTTAGCGCCCGATAAATCGTAACCGGTGATAGAAGCTATTGCTTCGTCTTTAGTTTCATAAACCGTACCGACTAAATCGTAAAGACCCCAGAATTTCAAGATCGCGTCTTTGGCTTCTTCCGTTGTTCTGTACGCAGTACCCTTCTCAGGATCGGAAACAATCATGTTACCATAAAGCGACTTTGCAACACTTCCCAAAGGATCGAGCGCAAGTTCGTATGCCGCACGGTCAATCGAGAAAGATAATGCTTGACGGAATTCTTTAATTGTTAAAATTGTTTTGTTGATTTCTACGCCGTTACCTGCGGTTGTTTGAGCGACGTCTTGAGCAGCTTTAAGACCATCCAAATCAGGGTTGAGTGCCACAAACCAAGTAGAATCACCTTCCGTAAAGTAGGTGTAAGGACTACTCTGATAATCATCCATATCAGATGCGCTTAAACCATAACTGTCGGTTTTGCCCTGCAAGAACATTTGCAATCTTGTTTCGGTTTGTTCAACCTTCGACATGTTTATATTGGTAGTCCAATAATTATTTTTATTCGCCTCGTCGGCATAACCATGCCAATATTGGTTCTTTTCAAAAGAAATTTTACTATCGGCTATATAGGTTACGAGCCTATACGGACCGAATCCGACATAATTATCTACTGAAGTTCCGTAAGAATTGTTGTAAACGCCTTGCGAATTAGTCTCGCAGTTTTTATACTTTTGGGGATGAACAAGGAAGAAGTCTGTAGAAAGAGAATATAAGAGATAGAATCCCGAAAGCTCTTTTTCATTTACAATATAAAGCGCGTTTGCGTCATCATCGGCAAAGAAACCGACGTTTTCAAAACCGTAATTCGCTTCATAAGTTTCCGGCTTGCAGAAGAAGTGTAGTTCTTCATTAGGTTCAGTCTTCCACCAATCGATAAGTATTGACCAAATAGAACTCATTTTTGTGTCTGCTTCGATTTCGCTATAGGTTTTACCTATCATGTTTTCGAGCTCGGCTTGAGTAAACAATTCGGTGTCGTCATCGTCAAAACCGAGTCCAAAACCGCTATGCAATAGCCATGCCGCACCATTAGTTTCAACGTGATCAGCATAATTTTCCGTAAGAAAATTGACACCTATATAAGAATCGGTAAGATCGAAAACAATTTTGCTCTTATCTGCATCATCCCAAGTTTTATAAATTTCAGTTGAATCGACATTAACAGTTTTCCCTTGGAACACATATCTTTTAGAGTTCGCTATAACTAAGTTACCGGAAAAGAAGGTATCTGCTCTATAGTTTGCCGCTTCAGGATTTAAGAGCAACTTATAAGATTCAACAAAAGTTTTCGCAGTAATTGGATCCTTGTTATCGAATTTTAAATTGTCTTTTAAAAGGACTTTATAAACTCTGTTAGCGTCGCCTTCTTCAATGCCCCAACGGCCAACAAATTCTGCGGTTACGTCATCAGGATAATCTTTCGCCATAGACGGAACAATCCTATATCCGTCCTTATCCGTGTTATAATCAAACGTAAACAAACCGTCTGTCGTATAATCTAAAACATAGGTTGCTGAATTAGATTGATAAGTATGAATATTCCAAGAAGTAGGCAAATCGCTGACCGCTAAATTATAAGTATAAGATGCGCCGGCTTTAGGAGCGTTCGTGTTCTCTAAAGGAGTCGTATCATAAGTTAATTTTCCGCCTACGCCAACAGAGTATTCAAAGGAAAGCTCATTGCGATCGGTAAACTTATCTCCGTCTATCATGCCACCACCGGCAGATGAGGAATTAATCGGACTCGAAGACGGACCTGGATCTTTCTTACAGCCGGACAAGCAAGCAACTGCCGTCAAAGCCGCAAGCATAAGTGCTAGTATTTTTTTCATAATATAAACCTCCCGTTATATTGTCTGAAAATTATCTTTTAAACGGGATTGCTTTGACACATGCAAGCATGTGTCAAAGCGGGTACCCGCTTTTTTAAGATATCGATTTATTTGGGTAAACGCCATAAACATCATATATAACATAAGCATATATAACGCAAGCGCAGCGCCGCCCCGCCGATTACTTAAAAAAGCCCCCGCCTTTTTAATATCGGCTATTCAACTTTTTTTATGCCGCTTGTATGTTTTTTCGCTAAACATACGGTTTTTTCAACCTAAAACGAATAAATACGATAATTTCTGCATATTTTATGCATTTTTATTCATTTTTTACAGGTCTGCAAAAGACTTTTAAAAAGTTTTACGCTTGCATTATATCATTAAATTTTAGATTATGTCAACAAATTTTACCGCAAAATACAAAAAAACATAATTTCTTTTGATTTTTTTTAAAAGATTTTTAAGTTATACTAAATAATCGCCTCGTTTATGTTTTGTATAATCGCTTTTAAATTATTCATTTTTTGTGCTTAGTATGCACACGATTTCATTATTTGTTCTTGTATTAAAAACACGGCTTATTGCGCAAATAATAGTCATCGTCTTTCATTATATAATATAATGAGTCGAAGTAAGCCCAAAATTCAATAAACGGAAAAACTATCGGCGCAAAAATATGTCTGTGCAAAAAAAACACTTAATTCCGCATCCGTAAAAAAACCGATTGCAATTTAAAAAACTGCAATCGGCAACGAAAATATTTTCTCGAAAATTATTTTTAAGTTTTAAGCAAAGGTATAATTACAAGTTACGGTTGCGCCGTCGAGCGCGTAAGTAATAGAGATCGACTGCATTTTAGCGCCGAAATTCGCTTCGACTTTCATCGCCGTCGCATCGGTTTTGGAGCCGATAAACGTTGACGGAGCGGAAACGTCGGCGGTGAGTTTGCCGTCCGATATTTTAAGATTTTTTAGGCAATTCTCGGTGAACGACAGCCCCGTCGATTGAAGTTTTTCAAATTCGACGTCGACCGCGTCATCGTTTACCGTAACTTTTTTGCCGTTTTCGGTTACGGTCGCCCTACCCGATTTATCCGACTTATATTCGTTATCGTCGTCAAGCGAAATCGCATTGAGCGATTCGATTTTATAATCGACGTAATAGCCGCCCTCGATAAAAGTCACTTCAAAAGTGTTTTCAAGCTCGGCGCCGCCCTTTTGAGTTTTTACCTCTAATTTATAACCCGAATAGTCCAAATTCATAAGCGCGGCTATTTCGGGCAAACGTTCGTAGCCGGCGGCATTATCGCTATTGCAAGCGGCAAAAGCGCAAAGGCTAAGCGCAAGCGCACAAATTATAACTAAAAATCTTTTCATAATTCACCCCTTAAAACCCCTTTTTGAGAAGAGCCAGCACGACTGCAACAGCCGACAACAGCGCAAGCGTTGCGCCCGCCGCACTTCGCGTCGCTTTTTCGTGCGTGGCGTTCAGTCCGGTAGCCGCGGCGTTATACTCGTTTACCCTGGTTTGAAGAGTCGCATAAGACGATGCAACGGTTGAGTCCTCGCGCTCTTCGTCGGTGAGCAAGTTATATTTGGCTATAGCCGAGTTTATCTTTTCATAGCATTCGTAAGAAGCGCTTACCGAGGGTATCGCTTTAACCGCATTGATAAAGTCGACGCCGACCGTAGGCGTGGGATCTATGGTCGAACCGCCGTCGGAATCGGCATACTCCACCGTAATACTTTCGAGGTAGCAAGCGCCTGAAGTTTCACTATGCGCATAGCTAAGACAAAAATACACGTCGTCGGTGTTAATCGTCCAAGTGACGCTCTCTGCGGTAACCGTTTTCGTTCCGTGGTTCGTACCGGTAGTGGGGGCTCCGCCCGCATCGGAAGGATATGCCGTAGACGAAGTATAAAGGCTCCAATCACGAGCAGTTGTTCCGTCAACTATTTTTGCCGTTACAGACTTTATTGCACCGGGCGCAGCCGTAGTGCTTGCCAAGTAATAACTGGATTGGCTTTTATTAAATTGCATACCGTTATTTTCCGACAGAGGATGACTTGAAGTACCGCCATAAATAAACGCCACGCCGGCAAGATCGCCCTGCCTCCAGTTCTTAAAGGAGTATCCGCTCGTCATATCAAAACTGCCGGTTGTTATCGTAACGAACTTGCTGTTACCGCTACTCGAACCGCCCGAACTACCACCTGTACTACCGCCTGTACTACCGCCTGTACTACTACCCGAACTACCGCCCGAACTACTGCCGCCGCTCGATGAAGCGGTTACGGTAATTTTCGCAGTTGCGGTAATTTTAGAATTTTCGGTCGAAGTAGCGGTTATGGTAGCGGTACCCGCCGCTTTTGCGGTAACCAAACCCGATTTTACGGTTGCTACGCTTTCGTTTGAAGAAGCCCAAGTAACCGTATTGATAGCACCCGAAGGAGTAGCCGCTGCCGAAAGACGAACACTTTGACCTATGGTAAGAGTTGAAGTAGCAGGAGATAAACTGAGCCCTGTAATTTCAGGCGCCTCGTAATCGCCCCAAATCATCTCTGCGTAGTTAGAATTATCTATAAACGGATTGCGGTTGCCCTGAATTTTATAAACCGCTTCGTTTCTGGCACGTTCGATATCGTCAACCGGATCTTGCTCGTTCCACTTTAAAAGCAAAGCGGTTGCGGCATATTCGTTCGAAGCGCTGACAACGTAAGTGAACTTAAGCGTTCCGAATTTTACACTACCTTTACCGTTGGTTGTGCCGTTAACGTTCGAATAGGTATTGTAATGCGTATATACGTACATTACGATACGCGCAACGTCGCCCTTAACTTCATCAAGCGGTTCAAACTTGCCGCTTCCCGTATAACCGCCGAGAGCAACGGGCTTATTGGAAGTATCCTCATAATAAACTTTTTTCCCGGTACCGTTAAGCTCTGCGAATTTATTATTTCCACGAGCACTGTTAAGGCCGGTTTCTACAGGACGAATATGGTGCATATCCGAGCCGCCGCCCGACGTACCCCAAAGACCGCCCGATAAGCTTTGACACCAAACGTGCTCCCTATTCCAAGTTCCTTGGCTGCCACCGCCCCAAGAGGACGAAATGTCCGCTTGAGAATAAAACTCCATAACCTTGCCGCTTTTAGAACCAGCATCCGTTTCGGAAACCTTCGACGGCGTTTTGCAGTCATTGTAGCTCGTATACTTGGTATGCGTAGTCGTAATAAGATCGTGGAGCTGACCGAGAAGAGCGGTTCCGCCCGCTGCGGTTATGCCGGCGTAATAAGAGTCGGCAGTAGCGGCGTATACGGGAACGCTCTGCGTTGCGGGCAACACGCCTGCAAACAAGGTTGCAAGCAGAATAATCGCCCATAATCGAATTGTCTTTAGTTTTTTCATATTGTCTCCGTCGGTGGGTTAACCCGCCGTATAACATTATTACCACAAGTAATTATATCAAATCAAAATGAAAGTATCAAGAGTTTTGCAATAAAAAAATGAATAACGCCTGTATAAAATTATTACAAAGGGTTTTTTTCGCAACTTAACAAAGTAATCTCAAAGTTCAAAAACAGCGGTAAAGAAAATAGCGGCGAACGCGTCGAAGCCAAAAAAAAGACTTGCAAAAAGAATTGCAAGTCCGGTTGGCGGAAACGGAGAGATTCGAACTCTCGTACGCCGGGAAGGCGTAACCGCATTTCGAGTGCGGCTCGTTGCGACCACTTCGATACGTTTCCACATCGCGACGACTCCAATATTGAACCGAAATCCCACACGACGGTCGTTATTATAACACAAGAAAACGAATTTGTGAAACGATTTTAGCCGATTTATTAAAAAAAGTTTAAAACGGCAAGTTTTCTGCATTTTTCTCCGTTACCGCGCTAAACTTTTATATTTTAATTCAACATATTTTAATTCAACACCGCTTCCTTTGCCGCTTGCAATAACTCGCCGAGCAACCGTTCTACCGCCGCCATGCCACCGCTCAAGCAAACGCCGCCCGCAAAAAAATCAACCGACGAAAACGCCGTCTACGCTTTTAACGGCAACTCTGTCTATTCCCGACGATAGAAGTGCCGAAACGCTCTCCTCCGTCGCATCCGCACAAAAAACCGCAAGTTTAATTTTTTTACCGACGACGGCTTTTATTTTGGCTATTTTTTCCGCCAAATTCTCCCCCTCGGCGTTTTTCGGATAACCCAAGCAAACGTAATCGCACCGCGCCTGCAAGGCGAACGCGCAAAAGTTTTCCGTTTCGGCATCGGAAAGCAATTCGGTTTGCAATATGCACTTAAAAAGTTTACTTCTGCACTCGCGTTTAAGCCTTTTTAACTCGCAAGCGGTATAATCCGCGTTGCCGCTTTTCAGCTCGTTATAATTTATTGCGACGGCAAACTCTTCGGCGCCGTTTTTCAGCCCTTCGCGTATGCAATGCGCCTTTGCAAAAACGGTGTCGTTTCCGTTAGGAACGCCGACGAACGTGCCGATTTTTATTTTTTTGCAAACGTATTTTTTGCTCCACAAAACGTAGCTTTGCGGTACGCTCGCCGCGCGCATGCCTAAAGCGATCGCTCCGTCTAAATAGCGTTTTACGTCGGTATAGGTTGCAAGTTTATCGTCGACGTAAAGTTCGACCTTAGAGTATAATTCGTTCATATCCACGAATATATTCTTGCACCGTTTGCGTGTTTTTAAACACGCAAACGTCTTGCTTTTTAGTTTTTAAAAAAGCGTAGCGTGGCGGCATGCCGCAACTATTTTGCACGCCTTTATTTTTTTGCGCCCTTAAAATCGCCGAACAGCACCGAAGACGTATATTCTATCACTCTACCGTCCGTTTCGCGCTTGCGCTTTTCGGCATCCGCTACGAGCTTTGTAAGAAGGTTTGAAAAATCCGACAATTTATCGCAGAAAAGGTAATAAGCAAGCGAGCCGGGCACCGCGTTTATTTCATTCAAATAGACCTTATTGCCTACAAGCAAAAAGTCAAAACGGACGATTCCGCTAAACTCGAACTCCGAATATATTTTAGCCGCCACCCGCTTAACCTCGTCTTTTACGTCTTCGCCCACGTCCGCCGGGAATTTTCGGTTAGACGAACCGCTTTTTACGCCGCCGTATTTATCGTCGAAGGTAAGCACCTCGTGCGATCTTATCGCCTCTTCGAGCTCGGACACGACCAAACCGCCGCTTGCAAAATACACGGCGCAGTTTATATCGCGCGCGCCCTCTATATATTTTTCACATATTGCCTTGCCGTCGTACCTAAACGCGGCGCACAGTGCCGAAAACAGTTCCGCATTGTCGTGCGCGACCGTTATGCCTATACTCGAACCCAAACCGGCGGGTTTTACGATAAGCGGAAACCCGAGTTTGCGCCCTATCACGCGCGTTACGCCGTCGCTGTCGGCAAAAAAGCCCTTGCGCCGCACTCTTACGTAATCGACGACCGAAACGCCCATTCCGGCAAGCGCGATTTTGGTAAAATGCTTATCCATAGACAACGCCGAACTAAATAGCGGCGGCGAGGCAAGCGGAATGCGGCAAACGTTTAAAAGTCCGCAAAGCGTACCGTCCTCTCCACCGCCGCCGTGCATGCAGTTGAACGCACAATCGACGGTATATTCCTCTTTCAGTTTGCCCCTTTTATACGAATACAGCTTGGAACTGCCCGGCAAAAGCACCGCTTTTTTGCACAACTTAAAATCGGGATTTCGGTAAAAAGCAATGTTTAAAAGCGGTTTGCCGATATAAAACGTTCCGTCTGCGGCAACGTAGACGGGAATGGGATTAAACGCCGTTTTATCCAATGAGTTTGCCGTGAGAACGCCGGTAATCACCGAAACGTCGCGCTCGGGCGAAGCGCCGCCGAAAAAAATCATTACGTTTTTCATAAAAAAATTCACCTAAGCGTTTTGCTTCGGTGAATACATCCTGATATACGATATGCGAGCCACGCCCGAAAGGTTACGGCGTTTAAGCGAATTTATCGGGCAAATCGTTTTCGAACAACACGACGTCGCCGCGTTTTAAAAGTTTTTTCAGCTTGCGTTTTGCCGACTCCAAGTCCTTGACGATTATAATATTTTCGTTATCGAAGCCGCCGTCTATCAAACCGTCCTGTATTCTGTATGTCGCAGATTTACCGACGAGCAAGGCTATATCGCAAACGGCAGCCATCTTTTTGCCCAAACGATAGTTTTCGAGATCCTCTTCCCTACCGAGTTCCACAAGACCGGGCGTAACCACGATCTTGCGCCCGTCGAATTCGGACAAAACTTCCATAGCGGCGTCTATACCGCGAGTATTAGCGTTATAACTGTCGTCTATAACGGTTACGCCGTAAGAATTTTTCACGCATTCGAGCCTGTGCTTTATCGGGCGCATGCGCGCTATTCCCGCACAAATTTCATCGACGGTAAGCCCCATTTTAAAGGCGATTGCCGCGGCAAGGCACACGTTGGATACGTTATGGCTACCCAATAAAACGGTATGACACCGTACGCGACTTTCGCCGACGCACAGCGTAAAACTACTGCCCTCGCTCGACAGTTCTATATCCTCTGCGTAAACGGTCGGCGACTTGGCAAGGTCGATACCGCACGGAACGCTCTCTATCTTGCAGTCCGAAAAGAGCACGGACGTCGCCTCATTATCCACGGTATAAGCGACCACTCCGCTACTCATGCTTTCCACAAGCTCGTATTTAGTCTGCTGAACGGCGGCAAGCGTACCGAAACTTTCGAGGTGTTGTCCGACTATTCCGTTGATAATCGCGTAGTTCGGCTTTACTATAGAAGCGAGCCGAGCAATGTCACCCACGTGGCGAGCGCCCATTTCGGCAATGAAAACGTCGTGCCCCTCTTTAAGGTCGCCTACCGTTTTGCAGATTCCCATAGGCGTGTTATACGAGCTGGGCGTAGCCAAAACGTTATACTTTTCCTCGAGAATGGTCTTAAGTATTTCTTTAACGCTCGTCTTGCCGTAACTGCCCGTTATGCCGATACGAATAAGCTCGGGGCGAGCGCACAGCGCCGCAGTGCACTTTTGAATGTATTTCTTTTGCCGAGCGTTTTCAAACGGCTTGGTCAAATAGTACGCAAGCAGTACGAAAAAGGGAACGCAAACGGGCATTACGCATATTGCGGCGTAGCGTATGCGCACGAACAACGCGTTTATACTGAACGCATGCGCCAAAAGGTTCATAATAACGAGCAGCAAAAGGTTACAAGCAAACAGCACGAAAAGATAAGCCCCGATAAGCCTTTCCATACGTGCGGTGAAGTTTATGGGAACTTTGCGTATATGCTTTTTATCCGCTCTGTGATAGGCAAAAATGAATATCACGTAAAAGACGAAACCGCAATAAATAACCCAATCCCCCGATATAAACGACAAGGCGATATTAAACAGCAGGTATGCGAGAATGCTGAG
Organism: uncultured Acidiphilium sp.; assembly: GCA_964532155.1. Lineage (GTDB taxonomy): Bacteria > Bacillota > Clostridia > Christensenellales > Borkfalkiaceae > HGM11416. The sequence continues at coordinate 10,000 of CAZHGN010000020.1, read as the reverse complement.
CATCGAAACAGTCGCAAGGCGTGTTAAATAAACGTTGTCGCGACGACGGAGCCACTTAAAATAGCCGAAGCCCTCGTACCCCGACTGCTGCATTATCTGCAAAAATTTATATGAAATAAGCAAAAGCAACAAGGTATTGCACAGCGCGATAAAGGCGCAAGCCAAAAACCAGTCGCCCTCGAACATGTCGCTAACCCCCGCCGCTCTTTCTATATTTGCCAATAATAAAGAATTCATAAAAGGAACTCCCTTACGATCAAATTAAACTCCGCGGGATTGTCGATAAAACAAAAATGACCGCACCCGCGCATTACCGTGCCGTCGCAATGCGGCACTCCCCTTTTTAGTCGCTTTAAAAGGGCGGGCGGCGTATCTTTATCCCTTTCGCCGAAAAGGCAAAACACGGGGCATTTTACCGACGGAAGCAAGCCGTCGAGATACTCGCTCGTAACCGCTTTAAAGCTTTGTTTAAGGTTGCCTTTCGCCAGCCTATAATCGGCGGAAAAAAACAATTTCTCGGCAACCTCGCGCGGAATAACACCCTTTAAAAGGGCGTAACTTCTCTTTTTTATAAACCGCTTTAACGAAAAAGCAGGTTTTAACCCGGCAACGCCGCACAACGCGGCTTTTTCGACAACGTTCGACGTCGCCGCCGCCTTTAAGGCAATTCTGCAACCGAAAGAATGAGCAATTACCTTTACTCTACCGCCAAGACTATCGGCAAGCCGCAAAAATTCCGCGACGTAATCGTCGAGCGCATAGGGATACGGCATTTCGGCATTCTCGCCAAACCCGGTAAGATCGGGGGCGCAAACGGTAAAGTAGCGCGAAAAAAATTCGATTTGCCCGACAAACGCTTCTTTAGACGACATATATCCGTGCAAAAGCACGAGCGGTTCGCCGCTCCCCTTTATTATAATCCCTTTTTTGCCGACTAAATCGCTTTTTTTATCGCCGAGCGAAAGACCGCAAGGCAAACTTTCGTCACCGTTCAAATTTGTTTACTCTTCACCATAACTATCGCGTCTTCGGCATCTTCGTAATATTTTTTCCTCAGTCCGACCGCTTTAAAGCCGCACTTTTCGTAAAGACCTATCGCCGATAGGTTGCTCGCCCTAACTTCGAGGAATATCTCGCGTATTCCCCTTTTTTCAAGTTCGTCGCACAAAGCGGCGGTAACGGCAAAGCCGAAACCTCTGCGTCGGCGGTCGGGGCTGACTGCGACGAGAGCTACGTCGGCTACGTCGAACGCGCAAACGGCGCCCGCATAGCCGTAAACAACTCCGTCTTCAGTCAAGACCAAGCCGAAAAAGTTATCCGACGAGGACGTTTCTATAACCATTTCTTCGCTCCAAGGATAATCGAAGCACTCCTTTTCGAGCGCCGCAACGCGACTATCGTGCGAAGAATTCCAACGCTCGATCAGCACGACTCTTCCGCCTGACTTTTTTTAACGTACAACGGAACGAGCATATCGCTCGAAGACGCTTTATCCTTTAACGCCTCGACGGCACGCTCGAACCCCTTCACGCGGTCGGCTAAATAAAAATCGGAAAAATCGAGTTCTTTATCCGAAACGACGGTATACCCCGCCGAGCGCTCCGAAACTTCTTGCTTGGACAAAAAGCAAGGTGCAACGGTAAGTTTTTTGCAGTCGTATGCGGCGCAGTAAAAATTGTCATGCGCGGCGTCCACAACGCAAAAAGCCTTTTCGGGTGCGTTATCATCGTATGCCAAACAGTCGAACGAGGTTAACGACAAAGCCCCCTTGCCTGTCGCCAAACAAAAAGCCTTTATCGCCGAAACACCTATTCTTATACCCGTAAACGAACCCGGACCTACTACCGCGGAGAAAAAATCCGCGTCGCCAAGTTCCAAGCCGACTTCGGTCAAGCACTCCTCCACGTACGGCATAAGCGTAAGCGAATGCTGAGTGTGACACCCCTTTAAATATCTGACGGCACGCCTATCTCCGTTAACAGCCGTAACGACGAGATCCCCCGTTGTATCAATCGCAAGGTATTTCAATTTCGATACTCCTTTGTTGCTCGCTAAGTTTTACAATAGAGACCTTTACGGTCTTTTCGGGCAAAACGTCGGCAATGTTCTCGCTCCATTCTATAACGCATACGCCGCCGGCGTAAAAATAATCGGTAAGCCCGAGTGCCTCGGCATCCTCACCGCTCGAAAGACGATAACAATCGTAATGATATAAAACTCCGTCGTAGTCGTTCATATAAGCGTACGTCGGACTGGTTATAAGGGCTTTTACGCCCAAACCCAAAGCCATTCCCTTGACGAAAACCGTTTTACCCGCGCCCATTTCGCCCGAAAGCAAAACGACCGAGCCCTTATTCAATTTTTCGGCAAAAGCCCGACCGACCGAAACGGTCTCCTCGGGGCTATTAGTTATATACTTCATATTATGACTAATAATATAGCTTTCCGCATATTTTGTCAACGATTTTACCGCCGCTTACGCAAACACGCACTACCTAACGGTAATATATTCATTTGCTCAAACGACTTTTAAGCGTGATGAGCAAAAACGTATTTTTATTCAGTCCGACACTCCCCCGAATCATTCAAATACAAAGCGTTTACCGCCATGCCGCCGATTAAACCGCGCATAAGCCAATAGAGGTACAATAAAAAAGCCGCGACGTAGGCGACCGAAAGTTCGTCGGTCGATTTTAACGAAAGATACAGATCGAAAACGACGGCGGCTATTTCCCAATAAACGAAAGTAAACAGCGTACCGCGACCGGCGTATTTTATTCTTTTTTTGCCGAGCGGCACTGCAAACAGATGAAGGACGAGAGACAATACGAGATTGAACGACACACCGACCGAAACGCGCACGAGCGAAACGACCAAACGCGAAAAACCTAAAAAAACAAGAGCCTTTTCGCTTAAAGCGTGCAAAAATACCGCCACAAGCATTAAAAACTGAGCTAAAAGCAGGTAAATAAAGGATAAAACGCGCTTAATAACGCCCTTCGATCTTTCGGCTTTATACACTCTTTCGCCCGTCCGTATGAGATGAAAGTAAAAATGTGCGGACGAATAGAAGGCTATTGCCGCCATTAAAATATTTGCGCCTTTCGTTTCGCTTTCCGCAGTTGCCCTTTCCAAAAACGCCGAAAAACTACCGCCGAAAAAAGAGACGAAAGGCGCGCCGTCTATTTTGAGCGTACCTAAAACCGACAAAACGAGCCCTAAAAAAGGCACGAGCCCCGCAAAATAAAAATACGCAAGCCCGCCGGCATAGGTGCTTGCGCTTGTTTCGGCATTAAACGAATAGTACCTTTTTATCTTTGATTTCAAACGCTTATAAAAATGCATATGTATACAAATTCAGCGTTTATTATACACACCGAATATACCGAAAAAACTCGTCAGTCTATCGTCCTAAAACTCTTTACCGAAGAAGCGTCCGCCTTGACGGTTATTTCGAAACCGCGCGCGGTCGCTCGCAAAAAAACGTTCGGCTCGGAGGATAGCGAAAAAAAGTCGGATAACGCTCTGCCGACCTCTCTCGCAATAGCCGACTCTATGCCCGTCGAAACGCCTATGCGGTCGGACTTTATCATATCGTAAGCCCTGTTTAATCTATCTTTCATCTTGGTCATACAATGCGCTTTATTCTCCTTTTAATACTGCCTTTAAGCCCCTTATATTCTTTTTCTGGATCGTAAAGACGCACTCTGCCGCCCGCGACCGCCGCCGCAAGCCGCTTAAAGCAATCGCTCGCCGCGCCGCCGCTTGTATAACAGTTTTCGGCGGTAAGTACTCCGTCGTCGTAAGGAATTACGCCTATAACCTTGGTATCGAGTATTTCGGATATACTTTTCACCGGCAAGGCAAGACCGTCGACGGCTAAATCGCCTCGCACCATATTAACCACGAGCGAAAGCCTTTTCGGCTCGTACGCGCGCACGGCGGTCAACGTTTTGTCCGCGTCTCTTATGGACGAGAGCGCAGGCGTAACCACAACTATAACGCTGTCGGCAGCGCTCATCGCACGGTGAAAGCCCGCGTCTATCCCGGCAGGACAATCGAGCAAAACGTAATCGAAATTGCTTTTAAGCCCATCGAAAAGGCTTCTTATATACTCGCCGGTCGCCACGCCACCGCCTGCGTAATGCGACGACGAAATCATATATAAATTTTTGACTTGACAAGGAATAAGCGCTTGCCCCGCCCGACAACGCCCTTCGAGCGCGTCGGTAAGATCGAATTGCACCTTGCTCTCCGTTCCCATAATCACGTCGAGATTATTCAATCCGAAATCGAGATCGCAAACGATAGTGCGCTTTCCGACGGCGGCAAGCTTGGTTCCGAGATGCGCCGCAACCGTAGTTTTGCCCACGCCGCCCTTGCCCGAAGTGATAACAATTATTTCAGCCATACGCCCTCCGTTTTACCGTTACGAAAAAATTTTAGCATATAAAAACAACGGAATAATACGATTTTTTGGCTGAAACTGTCGCATTTTGCAAAATAACGCTTGTACGCCTTTTTGCAAAAACCGTTCAAAAAACCGTTCAATAAAGCAAAAAAACGACCGAAAAGAACGCCGACAACTAAACGAACTATTCGTCATCGTCGCAAGGCGGCGGAGGGGGCGGCGGACAGCCTCGCCGCTTTTTTAGCAAAATTACGTCCTCTCCTATTTTTTCTATCTCGCACGGCGTTACTATTCTTTTTTCCGACGAGCTAAGGCATATGGGCGGACTGACCGTAAGACTTTTTAAACAACACTCCGGAAAACTCACCGTAACGTCGGTCACCTTGCCGATCTTACTGCCGTCGGCAACGTCCACCACCGTCTTTTTCTTTAGTTCGGCAAACGAATAATCCATATAACGCTCTCCCGTTAATTATACTCCGCAAGCACGCCTTTTTATTCACAATTTTAATCTCGTTTTATTTTCAAAAGGCGTTTTTAGCGAACTTTTGCCATTAATAAATTATTTTTGCAAGTCGGCGCACACTATTTTTATGCTAATAATTTTTACGCGCGCCGTCATTTTATACGTTGCGCTTCTCGTAGTTATGCGGCTTATGGGAAAAAGACAGATCGGCGAAATGCAACCGTTTGAGTTTATAATAACCCTTCTTATTGCCGAACTTGCTTGCGTGCCAATGACGGACGTTTCCATTCCACTGTCTTACGGGCTCGTATCCGTACTCGCCGTTTTCATTCTTCATCAGCTTATGTCGCTGCTCGAACGCACCGGGAACGCCGTTAAATACCTCATCAGCGGCAAACCGTCCGTCGTACTTACGCCTAACGGAGTAAATCTGTCCGAACTAAAAAGAAACAATATGGGCGTGGAAGATTTGTCCGAAGCGATGCGTACGCTCGGCTACTATTGCTTGGAAGACCTTAGCTACGCCATATTCGAAAGCAACGGCAAACTCAGCGCCCTCGAAAGCCCGAACAGGTCTAAACAAACGTCGATGCCACTGCTTCTCGTCGAGAACGGAAAACCGCTCAAGGATAATTTTCTAAAGCGAGAGATAACCGTAGACGAACTGCTGAAAAGAACGAACGGCGAGCTGAAAAAAATTGCCGAAGCCGAGGTTCTGACTTTGGACGAAAACGGAAAAATGTACCTGCAAAAAAAGGGCGAGTCGTTTAAAATAATTAAAATATAGGAGAACTGCTATGACTAAAACAACGGTTACGATAATAATTTCCGCAATAATACTCGTCGTCTGCGCCTACGCCGAATATCGCGAGGTAAACGAGACTTTCGACACACTCTACTGCTTTTTGGAGCAAACGGAAATCAAACTCAAAAATCAAACGGCGACCGAGCAAGACGCGCAAGCCCTGCGCGATTTTTGGCTGGGCAAGAAAAAGCGACTGCACGTATGGCTACCGCACGCCGACGTGAAAGAAATCGATTTGTGGATGAGCGAAACGGTTGCCTTTACCCAAAACGGTAAGTTTGACGAAGCCGCTACGAAAATAGTCGTTTTAAAAGGGCTTGCCAAACAAATTCCCGAAACCTATCTGATAAGGCTCGAAAACGTTTTTTAAGCGCTTTCGGAAAAAATCAAAAAAATCTCCCTATAAACGTCCTCGTTCGGAAAATTATCGGCTTAAAGTCAGCCTATTTTATCCGTAAATAACCGAAAACTTTATCTTGGCGTTTTAAATAAACACATTTTACGAATACGGCGCAATGCGGTTGTTTTTTGGCGCGCGATATGTTAAAATTTATTCCGCTTGACGAGCGCACACACGCGACTACTCGGCAAAGGAGCAAAATGGACAAACGAAGAAGAGCGGGCGTTTTAATGCCTATATCCGCATTGCCCGGCAAGTACGGAATAGGCACGCTCGGCAAATCGGCTAAAGATTTTATAGACTACTTGCACGGCGCGGGCGTGCGCGTGTGGCAAATTCTGCCGCTTTCCCCAACCGGTTACGGCGACAGTCCGTATCAGTCGTGCGATTCACGCGCGCTCAATTATTATTTTATCGACCTCGATCTGCTCTATAAGGACGGACTTCTAACGACAGACGACCTCGAAAACGTCGATTTCGGCGAAGACGACGGCAGAGTGGATTATTATAAACTGTTTTTGAACAAGGCGAGCGTTTTAAAAAAGGCGTATGCGCGCTTGGATAAAAGATCGGGCGATTGGCAAGCGTTTTTAAAGAAAAAAACCTATCTCGATTTCGGCGTTTTTATGGCGCTTAAAGAAGAGTTTAATTATAAACCTTGGACGGAATGGGAAGATTACTCGGTTTTTAGCCAAGAAAAAGTCGATGACTTTGCAAAAAAACACAAAAAAAGCGTTGAGTTTTGGATTTTTACGCAATACGTTTTTTTAAAACAGTGGCAAGAACTAAGGGCTTACGCAAGCAAGAAAAAAATAGAGATTATGGGCGATATTCCCATATACGTTTCGTTCGACAGCGTTGAAACTTGGAAGTACGGCGACGAACTTTTTCTTTTAGGTAAAGACGGCAAGCCGTCGCTTGTGGCAGGCGTTCCGCCCGACGCCTTTTCTGACGACGGTCAGCTTTGGGGCAATCCCGTTTACGATTGGCAGAAAATGCGTCTCGACGGCTTTAAGTGGTGGCACGACCGTATCGACTACGCCCTAAGACTTTTTGATATTGTTCGCATAGACCATTTCAGAGGGTTCGACCGCTTTTACGCTATTCCCGCCGATGCAACCGACGCAAAAGGCGGCAGCTGGCTGCCCGCACCCGGCGCCGAACTTTTTATGGGCAAGGAAAAATGCAATATCGTGGCGGAAGACCTCGGCGTAATCGACGACGGCGTTTTGGAAATGATGAAAAAAACGGGATACCCGGGAATGAAAGTTCTCGAATTTTCTTTCGACGGCTCGCCGTACAATCCGTATAAACCGACAAACTACGACGAAAACTGCGTTGCGTATACCGGCACGCACGATAATACTCCGCTCTTCGCCTTTATTAACGAAGCGCCCGCGCACGAGCGAACTACGATAGAAAGCGACCTCGCCGCACAATGCAAAGCGCTCGGAATAGATTGCAACGCGCAAACGGTTTTCGGGGCGAACCAAACGAGCGGCATCGGCGAAAACAATTATGCAAGTGCGGCAAGCGGTATTTATGGCAATAATTCAGCAAGCGGCATCGGCGAAGCCGAGTACGAACAATCCGTTATTAATCTGTGCAAAACGGTAATAAAACTTTTGTTTAGTTCAAAAGCTTTTCTCGCGATTATTCCTATGCAAGACCTGCTTTTTAAGGGTGCCGAAGCGCGCATAAACAGTCCATCTACCCTATCGACCGACAACTGGAGTTTTCGCTTTAAAAAATCCGATTTCAATAAAGAAACAGCCGCAAAATTAAAAGCTTTGCTTAAATCTTGCGGCAGATAAATAAAAGCAGATAAATAAAAAAGGACGTAGCCGTAACGGTTACGCCCTTTTTCGTTAAATTAGTTGCACTTAAAATAACCTATGTTGCGATCCTTGCTTTCGTCAAAACTGAAGTTGCAAATACTTGCGACTAAACCGTAAATTCCGAAAGTGATAAGCGAAAGGAATAAATACGCCAAAGTGCGCGAATAGTACCCCTTCGGTCTTAACCCGGTGTGATTGATGATTAAACTTCCAATCCAACCCAAGAAAAACGTCAGCAAAAAGCGAGCCGTTTTATCACCCATCTAAGTTCTCCTCCTTTGTTTTTTGTACTTTCAGTTTATCCTAACCATTAGTTATAAAATATCGGTATGAAAAACGAAAGTATTAAAGAACGACTAAGCGAAGAACTTAAAAACAGCGGTTTAACCACGATCGAAATTGCAAGTCGCATCGGCGTATCGCCCGAAATGATTACTCAATATCGCACCACAAAAAAAATGCCCAAACTCGACACCTTTGCCAAACTTTGCAAAGAACTCGATTTGGACGCAAATTATATTTTAGGCTTATACGAAAACTAAAAACACGGCGGCAGTCTATTGCTCACCGCGTCGTGTTTTTTGTCAATTATTTGTAGCAAAACGTGCCTCGAGCAAAATCTTCGGCAACGAAAGAAGCAAAATAAAACGGAACCGTTAAAAGCCTTTTTTGTTCGTCGTAGCCGTAGTTTCCGGACGAGATTTTTACAGCACATTCGTATTTGTTGTGGTAAGAAAATTTTTCAAGTGAATTTAGAACGCCACGCCCTTTTTTTACGTCTATCGGGAATAGTTTATTGTCCGACTCAATAATAAACTCGAGTTCACAAGACGACTTACCTCTCCAATAAAACAAAGGATTTCCTTTGGCAATAAGTTCGGATGCAACGAAATTCTCGAAAAAAATTCCCGATAAAGTATTCTCGCGGTCACTTGAAACAAACGACGCCGAATTTATTCCGCTTTGATAAGAAAACATCCCGACGTCGCCGAGAAACAAACGAAAAGCACTGTCATCGCTTCTCATAAGCGGCATTGTAATATGTTCCTTTAACTGATGGGATTGATTAACGACGTGAGCCATGGTCAACCATTCGATAGAAGTTGCAAAATCTCTCGTTTTCCCTCTCTCTTCAATCAGTCCCGGCGAAAAATTCTTTGATTCCTTGTTGAGTTCGCGATAAATGTTGGAAAATAAAGCCCTCGAACGCAAAATCGACTCGCGACTGGCTTGATAAAGTTCCATATCCGAAAGATAATTGTCGTACAGTGACTTAAGAATTTCACGCGATTCAAACAAATCGCCGCTTGCAATAAACGCATCGACTGCTTCGGGCATTCCGCCGACAAGCAAGTACTTATATACCTGCTCCATCGCCAAGGCATGTACGTCGGATTCAAGAGCAATCTTCGATGTATATGCCGTTTTTATCTTTTCATATAATACCCGATTGCTATTCATTAAAAACTCGTCAAACGTCATGGGGTATATCGTTAATTGGTCTATCTTGCCGACCGGAAAGAGAAACTTTTCTCCACCTCCGCGCTTATTCGTTTCGCGCTGAATTTTAATGCGAACCATAGAACCGGTTGCAATAACGGGAATTTTACGAAAATCTTGACAAAAATACTTAAGAGCCGAAATAATATTCGGACATTCTTGCACCTCGTCAAATATAAGCAAGGTTTTTTCGGTAATCTTCTTACCCTTGATTAACGATATATATTCTATTATTTTTTCGGCATTCGCGGTTTTAGAACAAAAATCGTGTATTTCATCTTCAATTTTAAAATCAATATATATAAAGTTGCTTTTATAAAACGACTTGGCAAAAATATCCTTGATAAGATAAGTTTTTCCGACCTGCCGAGCACCCCAAACGATTAAAGGTTTCCTGCGTTTTGAGCCGTTCCATCTTATTAACTTTTCAATTGCGGTACGTTCCATATTAACACATCCGAATCTATAATTTGTTATTTACAATATAACATAACTTAAACCGTTAGTCAAGAAAATATTTAGTTATTTGCACCAATTCGGTAGTTTTTTATGGACTTATTTGCACCAATTCGGTAGTTTT
>CAZHGN010000019.1:0-27380 GCA_964532155.1 uncultured Acidiphilium sp. | reverse complement strand
TATCGGTAAACACGATAAACGGCATAGTTTCTCTTCTTAAAGCATCGCTTAGGTGCGCGGTGCAGGTCGGCACTATCGATAGAGAATTTTCGCACGCTATCGTTCGACCGAAAGGCAAAGAAAAGCAAGTCGACTGCCTTACCAAGGACGAGCAAAAGAGAATCGAGCGGTACATCGCCGAAAAAAGAAACGGAAGGCTATTCGGCATTATTCTAACTCTTTACACCGGAGTGCGAATAGGCGAACTTTTGGCGCTTACTTGGAACGATATCGATTTATCAAAAGGCATTATGACCGTTTCTAAGTCTTGCCACGACAGTTGGAACAACCGCGCATACATAAAAATAATCGATTCGCCAAAAACGGAAAGCTCCGTACGCATAATCCCCATTCCAAAGCAGCTTTTGCCGCATTTAAGAGCTTTAAAGAAAAAGTCTAAGAACGTTTACCTTGTCGGCGGTAGAGGCGACTGCGGCTCGGGAATTCGCTCTTATCAAAACACCTTCGAGCTGTTGCTAAAACGGCTGAAAATACCGCATAAAGGCTTCCATTCGCTTCGCCATACCTTTGCCACGCGCGCATTAGAATGCGGCATGGATATCAAAAGTTTAGCCGAAATTTTGGGGCACAAAAACCCCACGGTAACGTTAAAGCGCTACGCCCATTCTATGCTCGAACATAAAGCCGCAATGATGAACAAAATCGGCAAACTGTTACTGTGACTTCGCCCCCGCTTGGCGGTTATGCTTATTACGTAGTTTTAAATTATAAAGAGCATAAAACCGTTCTTTTTAATACCATATCGTCGCATAAGCGAAATTCTTAATTTTATATAATTATTAAATTTTTTAAGAAAACTATTTTAGTGTTTATCAATATATCTGTTGACTTTTTAAACTTTTTCGTTTATTATAATAATTAGGAGTTAGAAAATGCGTATCGAAGAATCATTAAAAAAATTATGTATAGATAACAGAATATCTCTTTCGGAGCTTGCTCGGAGGTTAAATAAATCACCTCAAGCATTAAGCCAAAAAATAGCGCGAGGCACGTTTTCAATTTCAGATCTCGACGAGATTGCGATGGTAACCGGATGTAAGTTAGATTGTAGTTTCGTTTTGATGAATGGGGAAAAAATAAAAATAAGCGATTGAGCCAAAACCGCCCTTTAAGGTTTATCTGGTTTTAACTTCGATAAAAAATTGTGACGACAAGAGGTAATTGTTATGATTGAATATATAGAAGGAAATATTTTTGATAGTCCGGCGCAAGTAATCGTAAATGCGGTAAATACCGTAGGCGTTATGGGTAAAGGGATAGCGTTGGAGTTTAAAAAACGATATCCTCAAATGTTTGAAAAATATAAAATTGCTTGCGAAAAACGCCAGCTGACTATCGGCAAACTTATGATTATATCCGCGCCGGATCATATGCTGTTGATGTTCCCCACAAAGGAAAACTGGCGATATCCTTCCAAACTTTCTTATATCGAGCAGGGGCTAAAGCATTTTTGCGATATTTATGCTCAACGAGGAATAACGTCTATTGCTTTCCCCAAGCTTGGATGCGGAAACGGTGATTTGGATTGGGCTGACGTCCGCCCTCTAATGGAAAAATACTTGAAAAATCTTCCGATCGATATCTATATCTATTTGGATAGAGGAAAAGATCTTGAACCTGAGCATAAAAATCAAAAAGAAATGCAAGCGTGGTTGCGTAATAATGCCAAAGATCTTTCCTTTTTCGGTGTGTTCGACGACATTCGCAGTCAATGTGCGATGTTGCCGTATGAATATGTATTCAACGGCGGGCTCGTTAGCGTTGTGTACTGCGGTGAAACTCTGGAATTTAAATATAGCGGTCGGGCATCGTCATTTACAGAACAAGAATTATTCATTGCTTGGGACGATATTCGAAATCGATCGTTGTTTACTCTCAATAGTTTAGATTTCAAAACTAATTTATTGTGCAATCTTTTGTATTCTTTGGGGTATTTATCAAAAATAAAAAAGCAAGATAAAAACGGCGAAATGTTCGACGGCTTTCAGTTGAATGAAGGACTTGGTAGAGCATATGCCATTCGAGAGGTACCATAATGACGTTTTCCGAGATAGTAAACAGAAATCAGTTAACGGTTCCGGTAAAATGGTGGACGAAATTTGCATTTCATTACACGGATATTTCCAACGCTTTGAGCATTTTGCAATCTGAAACGTTATATAGTCGCCTTTATGTTCAAGAAGAGCATTTAATGAAAAACGACAATGCGAGCTATCAAGTTATAGATATGACGGCATCAAACGCTCAATCGTATGTGCGATTTTATTTTCGTCCGCTCACGCCTACACAATATTATAATGAAGGTTATAAGCATCCGCAATTGCGCTATTGCAACGATCCCAATGCAAACGTGCCTGTTCCTGTCTTTTTTGCATTTAACTTAGAAAAACTAATGAACGATCCAAAAGTTAGATTTTCAGGGTTAAGTCAAGCCGGACATGGTTCAATTATGAGAGCGGGCGAAGAAGAGTTCGCGAAATTGCCGTTTGATAAAATTTACAGTGACGGATATGCCGATGATGAAATAATAAAATATCGCCACGCCGAACTACTTTACCCTAATTCATATTCAATAAGTAATTCGCTTGAAGCAATTTTGTGTCGAAATGAATTCGAGCAGTCAATGTTATTGTCTCTTCTTAGAAAAACTAATGAAAAAATGTTTTATAAATACAAACCGTTAATCAAGGTTTGTAGAGAAAAAATGTTTGAGAAAAACGGCTTGTTTATTCAAGATATACGTTTAAGCGGTAAAACAATAAGTTTTTCTTTTGCCGATACTTACGAAAAACAACGATATACTAATCTAATGTTGCAAAAGAACGGAATAAAGACGCTCGAGCCAATAAAAACACTTTTTTCATTCGAATGGCACAACACAAGACAAATACTTAAAAAAGTATCGATAGAATCGACGTTAGACTATCAAAAAACAGGTGGCTTTGTATTTACTCTTCCGATGGTCGACAAAGCAACGTTCATGTCCGTTGAAGTCTTGGCTTTTGGAGATCTCATTGGCTACAAAGAGTTTGCGTTGACAGATATATTTTAGGCGCCGCGCCATTTGCCCATACCATAAAACCGCCAAAAGAAAAGAGCAACCTTAAAAATAAGGTTGCTTTATTCTTGATTTTAAATCTTAATTTAAATTAGTCCTCTACGAGCTCGATGATAGCCATTTCGGCATCGTCGCCGCGACGGTTGTTAAGACGATAAATTCTCGTATATCCGCCGCCCTGACCGAGCTTTTCGGCTCTGTCGGCGTATTTGGGAGCTATCTCGTTAAAGAGCTTTTCGATGAGGGGGTGCTTAATACCCTTAACTCTCTTTTTATACTCGGACATTTTCTCGGTGGGCTGTTTAGCGTCGGTAATGTCGTGCGTAAGCGCCATAGCTCTTCTTCTCGCATAAAGTTTCTTGGGACCGTCTTTGAAAACTTTCTTCTTGGTCTCTTTACCCTTAGCGTCCTTAACGGTAACTTCCTCGGAAATAGTGTCGGTATAGCTGTTTACCGCCAAGGTGATGATTTTTTCGACGTAAGGCTTAAGTTCTTTTGCTCTTGCCAAGGTCGTTTCTATCTTGCCGTACCATAAAAGGTCGGATGCGAGATTTCTGAGCATCGTTTTTCTCTGTGTGGTTGTAACACCTAATTTTCCCGGCATTTTATTAATCCTCCTGTTCCTTTAAATGCAGACCGTAGCTTTCGAGTTTCTGAATTACTTCGTCAAGCGACTTCTTGCCGAGATTTCTTACCTTCAGCATATCGTCCACAGTCTTTTTCGTTAAATCTTCAACCGTATGAATATTCGCACGCTTTAAGCAGTTGTACGAACGAACCGAAAGCTCCATTTCCTCTATGCTCATTTCGAGTATTCTGGGAAGCTGATCGATTTCGGGCGCGACGAGAATACCGCCGAGTCCGCTGATCCTGTCGGATAACGTCGAGAAGATATGCATATGCTCCTCAACGATTTTCGCCGCAAGACTGATGATTTCCTTTCCGGAAAACGCACCGTTCGTCCAAACCTGCAAGGTAAGCTTGTCGTAGTCGGACGACTGCTCGCCCTTACGAGTGCTTTCTACGTTGTAGTTGACTTTTTTAACAGGGGTGTAAATAGAATCGATTGCAATATAGTCGATTTCGTCTTTCTTATTGTAATCGGCGCCCTTATAGCCTCTGCCTCTGCCTACGGTGATCTCCATATCGATAACGCCGTTGTCGTCGAGCGTGCAGATGTAGGCGTCCTTATTAAGAACTTCTACGTCGGCGTCCTGCTCGATGTCGCGTGCGTAAACCTGACAAGGACCTTCCTTATAAAGCTTTACGATTTTTTTGTAATTGTCGTCGGTAGACGTCGTTTTGAAAGCGACGCACTTTAAATTAAGAATAATCTCGGTTACATCCTCGCGTACGCCGGGGATAGTCGAAAATTCGTGTCTGACGTTGAGATTCGGAGCAAATTTAATGCCCTGAGCCGCAGCCCCCGGAAGGGCAGACAGCAAGGTTCTTCTCAGACAGTTGCCGAGCGTAAGCCCGAAGCTCTTTTCGAGGGGAGAAACAACTACTTTGCAGTAGCTTTTATTCTCGCTCTCCTCTACTTCGATTCTGGGCATATCGATTTCCATCATAATATAGCGTTCCTCCTGATTATTACTCGCCGTGTTTCGGCGGCTGACCGCACAATCCATTCGATACGGTCGGTTTTATCCTCGCTACTTTCAGGTGCAGGAATTACTTGGAGTACAACTCGACGATCATGTGTTCCGCGATCTGAGAATCGATATCCTCTCTCGTCGGCAGAGCAATGACTTTACCCGTAAGAGTTTCGAGGTCGAATTCAACCCACTTGGGAAGGTTAGCGTTCTTTCCTGCTTCTTTCAAAGCGGTAAAGTACTTATTGCCCTTCTTGTTTTCTTTTACGGCGATAACGTCACCGAGTTTGATTTCGTAAGAAGCGATGTCTACGTTCTTGCCGTTAACCGTAAAATGGTTGTGCGTTACGAGCTGACGAGCTTGCGAACGCGATCCGGCAAAACCCATTCTGAAAACGACGTTGTCGAGTCTTCTTTCCAACAAGGAAAGCATGTTTTCACCGGTAATACCTTTCATACGGTCAGCTCTTTCATAGTAATGTCTGAACTGATTTTCGAGCACTCCGTAAATTCTCTTAGTCTTCTGTTTTTCACGAAGCTGGAGTCCGTATTCGGAGACCTTTCTTCTGCTGTTTGCGTGAGGACCGGGCGCTACCGGTCTTTTCTCGAACGGGCAGGTTGTTTTATAGCATCTGTCGCCTTTAAGGAAGAGTTTTGCACCCTCGCGTCTGCAAAGACGGCACTTAGCACCACAATATTTAGCCATTTTCTTTAACCTCCATTATACTCTACGACGCTTCGGGGGACGGCATCCGTTGTGAGGGATGGGTGAAACGTCTTGAATGAGCGTTACTTCGATACCGAGAACGCCGAGCGCTCTGATAGCCGACTCTCTTCCTTGACCGGGGCCTTTTACGTAAACCTCGACCGAACGGAGACCGTGCTCCATAGCAGCCTTAGCGGCTATTTCGGAAGCCTGTTGAGCGGCGAACGGCGTGCTCTTTCTCGAACCTCTGTAACCGAGCGCGCCTGCGCTGCAGTGAGAAATAGCGTTACCGTTCATATCGGTAATAGTAACGATGGTGTTGTTGAACGAGGACTGAATATGGACCTGACCTTTGTCAACCTTCTTAAGTTCTTTACGCTTTCTGACTACTTTTTTAACAGCCATTTTTCATTCCTCCTGTCTTACTTGGAAGCGGTCTTTTTCTTAGCGACCGTTCTCCTCGGACCTTTACGCGTTCTTGCGTTACGCTTGGAGCTTTGTCCTCTTACGGGCAAGCCCTTTCTGTGACGAAGTCCGCGATAGCAACCGATTTCCATAAGTCTCTTTATGGAGAGGTTAACTTCGGAACGAAGTTCGCCCTCTACGTGAACGTTAGCTTCGATATACTTCATCAGTTTGGAAATATCGGCGTCGGTCAAATCCTTAACTCTGATGTCGGGATTAACTCCGGTTTCCTGCAATATTTTTCTTGACGTAGCAAAACCGATACCGTAAATGTAGGTGAGTCCTGCTTCGATTCGTTTTTCTCTCGGTAAATCTACACCGGCAATACGTGCCATTTGATTCTTTGAACCTCCGTATTTTGCTTATAAATAATATAAAATGATTTATGTGAATTTCTTGCCGAAAACGGTTGGAATGCTCCGTTTTTAGCAAAAAGATAGTTTTCGTTAGCCTTGTCTTTGCTTGTGGCTCTTATCCTTAGAGCAAATGCACATTACCTTGCCTTCTCTCTTGATAATCTTGCAATCTTTGCACATAGGCTTAACAGACGGTCTTACTTTCATAATTAAATCCTCCGATTTGATAATTTTGCGCGGCGATCTATTAGTTTTTGCTGCGCCAAACGATTCTGCCCTTAGTCAGGTCGTACGGGCTCATTTCCAGCTTAACGCCGTCGCCGGGAATGATCTTGATATAATTCATTCTCAGCTTGCCGGATATATAAGCGGTGATGATATGTCCGTTAGATAACTTGACCTTGAAAGTCGCGTTGGGCAATGCTTCGAGTATCACGCCCTCGGCTTCTATAACATCTTCCTTAGACACTGGTTAACCTCCGATCTATTTTTAAAGGGTAAGTATTTCAACGCCGTTTGCCGTTATGGCAATCGTGTTTTCGTAATGCGCCGACGGCTTACCGTCACGCGTAACGCACTTCCACCCGTCGATAACGACCTCGTGGCTACCCATGTTAATCATCGGTTCCACTGCTATGGTCATATTCTCGCGCAGGCGTATGCCCGTGCCCTTTCTTCCGTAATTGGGAACTTCCGGATCTTCGTGCAGCCGTCTTCCGACGCCGTGACCGACCATTTCCCGCACCACGGAAAAACCGTTTGACTCCGCATAGGTTTGCACCTGATAGCCTATGTCGCCTATCGCGCTACCCACGCAAATTCCTTTTATTCCTTCAAAAAAGCATTGCTTAGTTACTTCTATCAAACGCTTTTTTTCGGGATCAATGCTTCCTGCGTAAAAGCTTCTCGCCGCGTCGCCGTTAAAGCCCTTGTAAAAAGCGCCCACGTCGATGCTGACGATTTCGCCCTCCTTTATAGCCCTGTCGGACGGAAAACCGTGCACTACTACGTCGTCTATAGACGCGCATATCGTACCCGGGAAACCGCCGAGACCTAAAAAGTTAGGCTTTGCACCGCAACCCGTAATATAATCGAATGCAATTTTATCGAGTTCTTTGGTCGTTATTCCGACTCGGATATTCTCTTCGATAAGATTGAGCACGTCGCGCGTTATGCGACAAGCCTCTCTCATGCACTCGAGCTCTTCGGGAGTTTTGATATGTATCATAATTATTTACCTAATTTACTAACGATTTCGGCAAAAACTTCTTCTACACTCTTATCTCCGTCAACGGATACGAGCTTGCCCCTTTCCTTGTAATACTCTATCAAGGGAGCGGTCTGCTCGGTATAAACCTTAATTCTTTGAGCGACGGTTTCTTCGGTATCGTCCTTTCTCTGAATGAGTTCCGCCGAACAGTCGCAGGTCGTTCTTCCGTTAAGAAAATCAACGTGATAGGATGCGTTGCATACGGGACAAACACGTCTTCCGGTCAAGCGGTGAAGAAGCCTTTCAAAGGGGATTTCGATATCGACTACGTAATCGACGTCGGCAAACTCCGCAAGCTTTTCGGCTTGATTTACAGTTCTCGGAAAACCGTCCAACAAAAAGCCGTCTTTACAGTCGTCTTCGTTTAATCTGTTTTGAACGATTTTTACGGTAACTTCGTCCGGAACAAGGCGGCCGCTGTCTATATAAGACTTAGCTTCCAATCCGATTTCGGTTTGTTCCTTGATGTTTTTTCTGAATATGTCGCCGGTGGATATGTGAGGAATGCCGTAACGTTCGCACACGTACGCGGCTTGCGTACCCTTACCCGCACCGGGAGCACCTAAAAGTATTATCTTCATAATTCAATTTCGCCGCCCGCGCTTTTCCGTTAAGGAAAAACGCGTGGCTTCGATTTCTTATTTAAGGAATCCCTTGTAATTCTTCATCATTATCTGAGATTCGAGAGCGGTATTGAACTCGAGTGCAACGGATACCGCGATGAGCATTCCGGTTGCGGTGAATACCGACGAATAAGTCGGATCGATAAGTCTGAAGACGATAGAAGGAATCAATGCGACGAGCGCAAGGAATATCGCTCCGAAAAGCGTTATTCTGTTGGAAACTCTCTTCAAATATTCGGTAGTCGGTTTACCCGGTCTGATACCGAGAATAAAGCCGCCGTTTTGCTGAATATTCTTGGAGATTTCCTCGGGGTTGAACTGGATGGTCGTATAGAAGTACGCAAACCCTAAAATGAGCAAGCACAAAACCACCATATATAACCAGCTGTTAGTTCCCATATAGGTCTGCCACCAAACAAGAGCATCGCTCTTCGGCCAGAACATAGTCATTATAAGCTCGGGGAAGGAGAGAATGGAGAACGCGAAGATCAAAGGCATAACGCCGTTCGCATTGACCTTGATGGGGATAACGGACGACTGTCCGCCGTACATCTTTCTACCCTTAACCTGCTTAGCATATTGAATGGGAATCTTTCTTTCGGCAAGCTCGACGAATACGATGCAGCCGAATACGATAATGATTACTGCGAGGTAAGCAATTAATGTCCAGAACGCGGTAAGAGAAGTGTTCTTATCCGTGCTACCGAATATCGTACCGAAGGAAGCGATTGCAGCCTGCCCTGCGGTGGAAATGATACCTGCGAAAATCAATATCGAAATACCGTTGCTTACGCCGTAATCGGTAATACGCTCGCCAATCCACATAGTAACCGCGGTACCGGAAGCATAGAAGATAATGACTACGATATAAGCAAGCCACTTCTGTCCAAACAAGAAGCCAACGAGCGAGGTTTCACCCGCAACGCTCGAAAGATTGTCGCCGTAGTTGAGCAAAATACCGATAGTTTGTATTATTGCAAGCAATATGGCAACGTATCTTGTGAGGCTGTTGATCTTTCTTCTTCCGTCCTCGCCCGCTTTCGACATTCTTTCGAGTGCGGGAATTGCAACGGTAAGCAGCTGAATAATAATGGACGCGTTGATATAAGGGCTGATACCCATAGCAAACCAGGTTCCGTTGGTCAAAGCTCCGCCGGTCATCATCGACATAATGTTGAGATAACTGACGCTTTCGAGCTGTTCTGCGGTGATAAGCCCGTTACCGACGCCCGGCACGGGGATAAAACATCCCAGTCTGTATAATAAGACGAAGAGGAGTGTCCACCAAATCTTCACTCTTATTTCTTTGACCTTGAAAGCATTCTTTAAGGTTTCAAACATCGTTTAGCCCTCCGTTTTGCAATTAGATTTCTTCACAAGTGCCGCCGGCTTTTTCGATAGCCTCTTTTGCACTCGCAGAAAACTTTGCCGCCTTAACGGTAAGAGCTTTGGTAAGTTGACCTTCGCCGAGAACCTTAAGGCCTACGGCGTTCTTCACTTCAGTGATAAGACCGTTTACGTAAAGAATATCGTAATCGACAACGGCACCCGCCTCGAAGTTGTTTTCGAGTACGGATAAGTTAACGATAGCGTATTCCTTTCTGAAATGGTTTTTAAAACCTCTCTTGGGAACCCTACGGGTTAAAGGCATTTGTCCGCCTTCGAAGCCGGGACGTACGCCGCCGCCGCTTCTGGCCCATTGACCTTTATGACCCTTGGCACTCGTTTTACCGAGGCCGGAACCTATACCTCTGCCCAGTCTCTTTTTAGAAGTTCTTGAACCGTCGGCAGGTTGTAAAGTATCTATTCTCATGATTTAACCTTCCTTGTGATTAATTCTTTTCGACTTTTACAAGGTGCGCTACTTTAGTAAGCATACCTTGAAGAGTCGGGCTGTCCTTGAACTCTTTGGTCTGTCCGATTTTGTGGAGACCGAGAGCTTCGATGGTAGCCTGTTGATTTTTTAATCTTCCGACGGTGCTTTTAACGAGAGTAACTTTTACAGTTTTGTTTTCCATAATATACCCCCCTTAACCGTTGAGGACTTCGTCCACGGTCTTTCCGCGAAGAGCGGCGACCTGTTCAGCCGTCTTAAGCTCGTACAATCCGGCGAGAACTGCCTTAACCATGTTGATGGGGTTGTTCGTGCCGTGAGATTTGGTTCTGATGTTAGTAATACCGACTGCTTCCATAACCGAACGGACGGGGCCGCCGGCGATAACGCCGGTACCTTCTTCGGCGGGGATAAGGATAACCTGTCCTCTGCCGAATTTAGCGGTGAGTCCGTGAGGAATAGTGGTACCTACGAGCGCAACCGGCTTCATGTTCTTTTTAGCTTGCGCGGTCGCTTTCTCGATAGCTTCGGGAACTTCGTTCGCCTTACCCATACCGCAACCGACTTTACCGTTGCCGTCGCCTACTACTACGAGTGCGGCAAAACGCATTTTACGTCCGCCCTTAACAACCTTAGTAACGCGGTTAACGGTAATAAGCTTTTTGATGAGACCGTCGTTTTCTTGCTGTCTCTTCTGAGGTCTGTTATTATCTCTTGCCATGACTCTGCCTCCTCTTAAAACTTAAGTCCGGCTTCTCTCGCGCCGTCTGCAAGTGCGGCGACTCTGCCGATGTAAAGGTAACCGCCCCTGTCGAATACGACGTTGTCGATGCCCTTTGCAAGTGCCTTCTTGGCAAGCTGTTCTCCGACGACCTTAGCCGCACCCTTTTTGTCTTTGCCTTCGATAGCCTTGATTACCTCTTTCTCTACGGTCGAGCAAGCAACTAAAGTGTTGCCCTTGCTGTCGTCGATGATCTGAGCGTAAATGTGATTAAGGCTTCTGTAAACGCAAAGTCTGGGGCATTCGGAAGTTCCGTTGATTTTAAGACGCACTCTCGCGTGTCTTTTCTTTCTATCCTGATTCTTATTTATCTTAGAAATCATAATACTATTTCACTCCTTTATTTGCCCGTTTTGCCCTCTTTACGAACGATAACCTCGTCCTTATAACGGATTCCGTATCCGTGATAGGGTTCGGGGAGTCTTACCGCTCTGATGTTGGCAGCAACCTGACCAACGGCAACCTTGTCGATTCCCTTGACGGAAATTTCCGTTTGGGAATTGCAAGCAAGGGTAACGCCCTCGGGAGCTTCTACTTCAACGGGATGAGAAAAGCCGACGTTCATAACCAGCTTCTTGCCCTGCATCTGAACTTTCCAGCCGACGCCGTTTACGACGAGAAGCTTTTCGTAGCCCTTCGTAACGCCGTTAACCATATTGAACAGAAGCGCTCTGTACAAGCCGTGTTTAGCTCTTGTGGGACCGAGTTCGTTAGCTCTCGTAAGAGTAGCGACGTTGCCCTCGACGGCGATCTTTATAACAGGATCGTAGTCTTGAGTAATGGTTCCCAAAGGTCCTTTTACGGTAAATTCTTTTTCTTTAACTTCAACGGTAACGCCTGCGGGGATAGCTACCGGTTCTCTTCCTATTCTGGACATAAACCGTAAACCTCCTTACCAAACGTAGGCGAGTATTTCGCCACCGTGATTTTGCTTTCTCGCTTCCTTATCCGTCATAACTCCCTTGGGGGTAGAAATGATAGCGATACCGAGTCCGCCGAGGACTTTGGGAAGCTCGTCTTTGCCGGCGTAAATTCTCAAGCCGGGTTTGGATATTCTCTTTAATCCGGAGATAACCTTTTCACCCTTGGGGCCATACTTTAAAGCAACCCTGAGAGTTTCGCCGTTCTCGCCGGTGAGTTCGTATCCGTTGATATAACCTTCGGCGAGAAGAATTCTCGCGATTTCTTTCTTCATGTTGGAAGCGGGGATATCCACTTCGTCGTGCTTAACTACCAGCGCATTCCTTATGCGGGTAAGCATATCAGCAATAGGATCAGTCATCTTTTATTCCTCCTCTTACCAGCTGGCTTTCTTTACGCCGGGAATTTGACCTTTATAAGCCAAATTTCTGAAGCATATTCTGCAGATACCGTATTTGCGAATAACCGAGTGAGGTCTTCCGCAAATACTGCATCTGGTGTAAGCTCTCGTAGAAAACTTAGGAGTTTTCTGCTGTTTATTGATCATTGATTTTTTAGCCATATCGTGAGTTCTCCTTACTCTGCTTTGAAGGGCATTCCGAGTGCTCTTAAAAGTTCTCTTGCCTCTTCGTCGGTATTAGCGGTGGTAACGAAGCAAATGTCGAAGCCCCTAACCTTTTCTATTTGATCGTATTGGATTTCGGGGAAAATGAGTTGCTCCTTAACGCCCATCGCGTAATTTCCTCTGCCGTCAAAGGACTTGGTGGGGACACCCTTGAAGTCTCTGACTCTCGGAAGAGCTACGGATACAAGCTTATCGAAGAAGTCGTACATCTTGTTGCCGCGAAGCGTTACTTTGATACCGACGTTCATACCCTGTCTGACTTTGAAGTTTGCAACCGACTTTTTAGCGGTGGTCAGAACGGGCTTTTGTCCGGCGATCGCGGTGAGCTCCTGTTGAACGAGTTGCACGCTCTTCGCGTTGTCCTTAACGTCGCCGAGACCGCCGTTAAGCGTGATCTTGACGAGTTTGGGGACTTGGTTTACGTTTTTATAATTGAAGCGCTTCATAAGGTACGGTACGACTTCCTCGATGTACTTCGTCCTTATTCTGCTGACGTATTTTGAATCGGTTGCAGCTTCTTTAGCAACCTGAGTCGTTTTTTCTGCCATTGAAGTCCTCCGTTATGCCTTTTCGGCACCTTTTTTCTTTGCCGCTTTCTTTGCGGTCTTCTTGGTCTCTTTGTCTTCGGCTTTTACGTCGAGAGGCTTACGGCAATCGGCGTGCTTGCACACGCGAAGCTTTTTGTCGCCTTCGAAAATATAGCCGACTCTCGTAGGTTTGCCGCAAGAAGGGCAAACGACCATAACGTTACTTGCGTCGATGGGACCTGCTTGATTAACGATCCCCGAAGTTTCCTGAGCGGAACGAGCCTTTCTGTGTTTTTTCTGAACGTTAACGCCGTCTACGACGACCTTGTTAGCATCGGGAATGGAGCGGAGAACCTTACCGGTTTCGCCTTTATCCTTACCCGCTATAACCATAACGGTATCATTCTTCTTAACTTTCATAGCTGTTCTCCTTATAACACTTCGGGAGCGAGAGAAACGATCTTCATGTAATCCTTTTCACGAAGTTCTCTTGCTACCGGTCCAAAGATACGCGTACCTCTGGGCTGCTTCTGCGCGTCGATGATAACCGCAGCGTTGTCGTCGAATCTGATGTGAGTTCCGTCAGCGCGTCTCAAGCCGCTCGTCGTTCTAACGATAACCGCTTTTACGACCTCGCCTTTCTTAACCGCACCGCCCGGAGTAGCAGTCTTAACGCTTGCTACTATAACGTCGCCGATGTTACCGAATTTACGGGAAGAACCGCCGAGGACCTTTATGCACATAAGCTCTTTTGCACCCGAGTTGTCGGCTGCAGTCAGTCTTGTCTGAGTCTGTATCATCTGCGTTCCTCCTTACTTAGCCTTCTCGATTATTTCGGCAACGCGCCAGTTTTTGTCTTTGCTGAGCTTTCTCGTCTCAACGATTCTGACCTTATCGCCTACGCCGCACTCGTTGTTTTCGTCGTGCGCTTTAAACTTAACGGTAGTGGTTATCGTCTTTTTATAAAGAGGATGTTTCGCCTTTTGCTCGATGCAAACGACGACCGTCTTATCCATTTTATCGGATACAACGAGTCCTACTCTTTCTTTTCTAAGATTTCTTTCCATAATAACTTGCCTCCCGCCTTAATCAAAGAGCCTTGAGTTCGCGTTCGCGAATCACGGTCTTGACTCTGGCAATATCCTTCTTGACCGTCTTCAATACGTTCGGGTTTTCAAGCTGACCGGTCGCGTGACGGAAACGAAGATTGAACAGTTCTTCCTTAAGACTGCCGAGCTTTGCATTGAGCTCGTCGTTAGTCATATCATGTATTTCTTTAGCTTTCATCAGCCTTCACCGCCTTCTGAAATTTCTTGTTGCTCTTCTCTCTTAATAATTTTGCACTTGCAGGGCAACTTGTGCGAAGCAAGACGAAGAGCCTCTCTCGCGTCGGCTTCCTGAACACCGGACATTTCAAAAAGAACTCTACCCGGCTTCACTACCGCAACCCAATATTCAACGGAACCTTTACCGCTACCCATACGAGTTTCGGCAGGTTTTTTCGTAACGGGCTTATGGGGGAATATATCAATCCAAACCTGTCCGCCACGCTTAATAAATCTCGTCATTGCAATACGAGCAGCTTCTATCTGGTTGGAGGTAACCCACGAGCAGGTCTCGGCAACCAAACCGTAATCGCCGTATGCAAGGAAATTACCCTTATGGGCTTTTCCTTTCATTCTGCCGCGTTGTACCTTTCTTCTTTTAACTCTTTTAGGCATTAACATAATTATGCTTCGCCTCCTTGTCTTTTAGTTCCGCCGAGAACCTCACCGTTATAAACCCAAACCTTAACGCCGATAACGCCGAAGGTGGTGTGAGCCTCGCTAAAGCCGTAATCGATGTCAGCGCGGATAGTCTGCAGAGGAATAGAACCCTCGTGATACTGTTCGCAACGTGCGATTTCGGCTCCGTCAAGACGGCCGCTTACCATGATTTTGATACCCTTAACGCCCATTCTCATGGCTCTGCCGATTGCCTGCTTCATGCTTCTTCTGAACGACGCTCTCTTCTCGAGCTGACCGGCAACCGACTCGGCAATAAGCTGAGCGTCGCAGTCGGGCTTTTTAACCTCAACGATATTGAGGGAGATTTGCTTGCCGTTAGTAAGCTTTGCAAGGCTATTCTTGATAACTTCGATTTCGCTGCCGGCTTTTCCGATAAGAACGCCGGGACGAGCGGTGCGAACGGTAACGGATACTCTGTTTGCCGCGCGCTCGATAGCGATAGAAGTAACTGCTGCTTCGTAATATTTCTTTTTAAGGAAAGTTCTGATTTCGTAGTCCTCTTTGAGGAAAGCGCCGAACTCCTTTTTATCGGCATACCACTGAGCGTCCCAGCTCTTGATAACGCCGACTCTTAAACCATGCGGGTTAACTTTCTGTCCCATAATGTCCTCCTACTTTGCAATGTCAAGCACTACGGTGATGTGACTCGTTCTCTTAAGAATTCTGTAGCCTCTGCCCTTGCTGACCGGCTGCATTCTCTTAAGCGTGGGGCCCATATCCGCATAGCATTCCGCAACGATCAAATCCGCCTTATTCATTCCGAGGTTGTGCTCGGCGTTTGCGGCAGCGGACTCAACGACCTTACGAATGGGCTCGGCACCCGCCTTAGACGCATTGGAAAGTATAGCGACCGCTTCTTCAACCTTTTTGCCTCTGATAAGGTCGAGTACTACTCTGACCTTGAACGGAGAAATTCTCACGTATTTGGCAACGGCTCTCGGTCTTCTGTCTTTATTTTCCTGTATTCTCAGGGTTTTCTTTTTAGTATTTCCAGCCATTCTTACTACCTCCGTCAGCCTGTCGTCTTAGAACCGGCATGTCCTTTAAAAGTTCTGGTCGCGGCAAACTCACCGAGCTTGCATCCTACCATATCCTCGGTAATATAAACGGGAACGTGTTTTCTTCCGTCGTATACCGCGATCGTGTGTCCTACCATCTGAGGGAAGATAGTGGAAGATCTCGACCAGGTCTTGAGCACCGATTTTTTGTTTTCGGCGTTCATCTTTTCAACTCTTGCGAGCAACTTAGGCTGTATAAAAGGTCCTTTTTTAACACTTCTACTCATTTTTCATCGACCTCCGTTAGTTCACTCTCTTAAGAATAAACTTGTCAGTTCTGTTCTTCTTCTTACGCGTCTTGTAACCGAGCGCGGGCTTACCCCACGGAGTTACGGGACCCGGTCTGCCTATCGGGGACTTACCCTCACCACCGCCGTGGGGGTGATCGCAGGGGTTCATTACGGAACCTCTTACGGTAGGTCTGATACCCATATGTCTGGTCTTACCGGCTTTACCTACTCTAACGATTTCGTTATCGAGGTTGCCGACCTGACCGATTGTCGCTTTGCATCTTACGCTGATAAGTCTCATTTCGCCGCTGGGCATTTTGACTTGAGCATAAGCGCCTTCTTTAGCCATAAGCTGAGCGCTGATACCTGCGGCTCTTGCGATTTGTCCGCCCTTACCCGGTTGAAGTTCGATGTTGTGAATCATCGTACCTACGGGGATGTTTTCGATCTTAAGAGCGTTGCCGACCTTAATATCTGCCGTTTCGCCGCTGAGAACCTTATCGCCTACCGAAAGACCTACGGGAGCGAGAATATATCTCTTTTCGCCGTCGGCATATTGCAAAAGCGCAATGTTAGCCGTTCTGTTCGGATCGTATTCGATAGTCTTAACGACTGCGGGGATTCCGTCTTTATTTCTTCTGAAATCGATTATACGATATTTGGTTTTGTTACCGCCGCCGTGATGTCTGACGGTAATTCTTCCGGTTGCGTTTCTGCCGCCGGTATGTCTTTTATCCTCGAGAAGCGATCTCTCGGGTTTAGTGCAGGTTATCTCTTCGTACGAGCTAACCGTCATAAAACGGCGAGCCGCCGACGTCGGTTTATATCTTTTGATACCCATGTCTTATATCCTCCTGTCGTCAGGACAACGAATCGAAGAACGCAATGCTCTTGCTGTCCTTCTTAAGCTGTACGATTGCTTTCTTATACGACGGAGTGTATCCTTCGTATCTGCCCATTCTTTTCTTTTTACCGCGGCAGTTAATGGTGTGAACGGATTCAACCTCAACTTCGAAGATGCTCTCTACGGCAAGCTTGATAGCCGTTTTGTTAGCAGCCTTAGCCACGCGGAATACATATTTCTTATTCGCTATATCCTGATAGCTCTTTTCGGTGAGAACAGGGGCGATAATAATATCTCTTGCTTCCATTATTCTCCGTAGACCTCCTGTAATTTTTCAACCGATCCCTTAGACAAAACAACAACCGCATTCTTAACTACGTCGTAAGTGTTAAGCTGTTCAACGGGAAGAGTCTGAAGTTTCTCGATATTTCTTGCCGCTCTGATAACGTTTACGTTAGCGTCGTCCATAACGACGAGCACGGTCTTTTCAAAAGAGAAAGCCTTGAGGAAAGCAACCATTTCTTTGGTCTTTCCGTTCTCTGCGGTTAAAGCGTCGACTACGAAAAATTCGCCGTCGGCAAGCTTTTTGGAAAGCGCGGAGAACATAGCGGTTCTTCTTGCCGTGATATTCATTTTCTTGGAGAAATCTCTCGACTTAGGAGCAAATACCACGCCGCCCTTGATGAACTGAGGCGCTCTGATAGAGCCTTGACGCGCGTTACCGGTACCCTTTTGTCTGAAAGGCTTTCTTCCGCCGCCTCTTACTTCCGTACGAGTAAGGGTGCTTTTCGTACCCTGTCTTTCGTTAGCGAGACGGGTTACGACGGCTTGATGAATCAAAGCCTCGTTATATTCCATCTGAAACAGTGCGTCCTGAAGCTCCATCACGCCCGTTTCTTCGTGCTTCATATTATATACTTTAATAGTAGCCATTGTCCTTTATCTCCTTAGCCTTTTACGCTGTTGCTGATGCAGACGATGCCGCCCTTAGGTCCGGGGATAGCGCCCTTGATGAGGAGCACGTTTCTCTCTGCGTCGACTCTGACGATTTCGAGATTCTGGATCGTAACCTGCTCGTGACCGTACTGTCCTGCGAGGTGTTTATTCTTGAATACTCTCGAGGGGGAGCTGATACCGCCCATCGAACCAACCTCTCTGTGAACGGGGCCTACGCCGTGCGTTTCTTTAAGTCTGTGCTGATTCCAACGTTTGATAACGCCCGAAAATCCGTGACCTTTGGTGATACCTACTACGTCGACCTTATCGCCCGCGGCGAAGGTCTCGACCGTAATAACGCTTCCAACGCCGTATTCGGCTGCGTTCTCAAGTCTGAATTCCTTGAGGTATTTGTGGGGCTCGACGCCGGCTTTTTTGAATTGACCGAGTTCGGGCTTGTTGAGCTTCTTTTCGGCAACCTTTTCGTATGCCACCTTAACCGACGAATAACCGTCCTTTTCGATCGTCTTGACCTGTACTACGGGACAAGGACCTGCCTGCACGACCGTAACCGGGATTACTTTTCCTCTGTTCTTCTTGTCTTCCTTACTGTCGAAAAAGATCTGGGTCATGCCTAACTTCTTACCTATGATTGCTTTATTCATTGATAAAGTTCACCTCCTGTAATTTTTTACAGCTTTATTTTTACGTCGACGCCCGCAGGAAGATGGATACTGTCGAGTATCTTAGCGTTCGTCGAGTAGATGTCGATAAGTCTTTTGTAAGTTCTGATTTCGAACTGTTCGCGACTGTCTTTGTACTTATGCGGCGAGCGAAGAATGGTAACTACCTCTTTCTCGGTGGGTAGAGGGATAGGTCCGCTTATCTTAGCGCCTGCCTTCTTCATGGTTTCGACGATTCTTTCGGTCGCCTGATCTACCATTTCGTGATCGTAAGCCGCGAGTTTAATTCTGATTTTTTGTCCTGCCATTTTTTTACTCCTTTTTATACTAACTTTTCTTCCCTGTTTTAATGGCTTTTTGGTTTTTTACAAGGAAGTTACAACTTTGCCGTGTGTGTCGACCTAAGAGCAATAAAAAAATCACCTGCGCTGTGTGTTTAAAGCAGATGACTCCTATCGTCCGAGGGTCGGTTAGTCGCAAAGGTCAAGCCTTCACGTTTGTCAATGAAAATTATCTTCCGCGTATATCGCCCAAGGTTCCGGAGCCCGTGGCAAATGCGGATTAAGTAACTTCTCATCTCAACCCAAATTACACAGCCTACTAATATTACAACATCCGTCAATAGGTGTCAACTGTTTTTTACCCGATTTTAAATTTTTGTAATTATTTTTTTTAACGGCATATTTTACGCCTTTTTTAAAGCGGCTTTACCTTTTGCGGCTACCGCGACAAACGCATCGGCAGCTTAGGCGCTTGTGTGAAAAACACTTCGTTAAAACACTCGCCGCGTTTTAAGCGCGCAACCGCCCTACCTATTCGCATACGCATGTACGCGCGCGCAACGCACGCGTTATAATATAATGAAAAAGGCACGAGCCTTCGCCCAATGCCTTTAATCATCAATTAATAATTACAATTGTTTCTCTTCTTTTCCGTCGTAGCGGCAAAGACGACCGTCTCCGTTGTTCATAGTCGGGTAATCAGCCATATAGTCGACCGAAGCCCTTATATAGTAAACATCCTCGCCAACACTAATCATACCGTGAGCGCAACTATCGCTTATACGGCTTGTTTTTTTAGAGGTAAGATCGTAGGAGAAAAAGCCCTTGTTTGCCGAGCTCATCGACGAATAATATAACTTTCCGCCCAAAACTTTCATATCGTTTACGTCTACACCGGAAATAAGAGTGGTTTTTTCCTTCGAAACAAGATTGTAGCAGCCGATTGAATTTTCGCCCTTGTTATAATAGTATAAATTGTCGCAGTCAAGGGTTATCACAGTTGAATTAAGGTTTAAATTGCTTTCTTGTTTCGTTACTATATCGTAAGAATAAGCATACTTATAACCTATCGTCGGATTGCTCGTAAAGTAGAAAACGTCCCCTTTCTTTTCAAGACTCTTAACCCAAAGATTCCTCGCTTCATACACAACTTCTGGATTGCTGCCGTCAAGCCCCATTTTCATGATTTTATTATTATAGAGCGAGCCTACTTTTATATAATAAATATACTCGCCGTCGAATATCAAATTATCGCAACGCGACGTCGAAATTTTAACGCTTTCCTTGGTTGTCATATCCATACGCCACAACGCATATTGCGTAAGCACGCAGGTCGAATAATACATATAGTTACCGTTAAAATATACGTTAGACACGCTGTTAGACAAAACTTTATATTTTGCGTTTGCGTTTTTGTTATATTTATATAAACAACCGTCATCTCTCGGATCGGTGTAATATATTTCACCCTTATATTCAAACAAAGAAGCATAACCCGACGGTGTAACCTCTTCTTCCACCGGCGTAAATCCCGCCATAAGGTCTTTTTCTTCCCCGGTATCTATTTCGTACGAATAAAAATGCTTATTATTAAGTTTGTAATAGAAGAGTTTTTCGCCGTCGGAAGCAAGTGAATAATATCCGTCATTCTCGCAAGCCAAAACATTAGTACCGGAAGCGTTGCTATCGCTCGTCAAAGCCGCACTGACCTTATAAATGCCGTCGCCGTATAAATGCTCCGTAAGCAAATCGTCGTTTACGTAGTAAATATAATTATCGATTTTTGTAAGATATTTTCCCGAATCAGTAGTTAGTTTCACGCATTCGCCCGAAGAAGGTTTATATTTTCTTATCGCGGCAGCAATACCGACACCAGCAATCGTATTAGTCGAATTAAAATAAACATAAGTTCCGTCGGAAATTATATACTCGGCTTTCTCTCCGTAAACAAGCGTACCTGTGGACAATTCCGATGCCGTTGAAGAAACACAATAAAGTTTCCCTCCGTCGTTAGAGTTCGAATAATAAATTTTCCCGCCGCATACCGCAAGATATTTAGCTTTATTTTTTACTATTCTAACCGGATCGCCGCTAGTGCCGCTAAGAGAAATTTTATATATGCCGTTTTGATCATTATTAAACAACAAATTATTTACGGCGTAGTACAAATACGTTCCGTCACTTACAAGCCATTCACCTGACAATTCTACGAGAGCCGCACCCTTAGAAGAACCGTCGCACGATTTTACGACAGAAGACAATAAACTCGCGCTGTTATAATAAAGGATACCGTTCTTTTCGGTTAAATATTCCGGAACATCGTTATTAACCTTGCTTACTGCGTTATTTTTATAAACGTAAAGTTTATTCCCGTCGAGCGCATTTTGGAAATAAGCGTTTTCCCCGGAAACAACGCTCGATAAAAGTTCTTCCGTCGCTTTTATAGTCAACGTTGTGCTATCTTCGTAATCGTTATAATTCGGGTTAGTTATAAGCAGTCGAACTTCGTATGCGCCTACTTCAACCACGCCGTTTACACTCTCACCGTTATAGGTTATAGCCACCGTCGAGCCATCCGGCACGTCGCCTAGCACACTTAAAGAATGTTCTAACGCGTCGTACTCACAAGAAGTCGTACCGGTAAGAGCTATACCAATCATCGTAGCCTTGTTTATCGTCAACGTTGCGGAAAGTTCGAGCGTATTATACCCTTCGCACGAAAGAACCGCCGTCGCATTATATACACCGGCGTTCGTGCCTTTTTCTTTTGAGTAAACGATTTTTGTTCCGGCAGGCAAATCACCCGTTACTTGTAAAGTTTTTTCCGTTCCGTCGTAAACGCAGGTATAAGATTCAAAACTTAACCCCTCAAAGTTTAGTTTAACAACCGAACTATCGCCGGGTTGCTCGGATGTATACCCCGAACTAGTTTGTATATCGTTATCCGATGAGACAAAAAAAACCACACAGGCAACTACTGCAGCAACCACAACGCCGATTACGGCTCCTATTATAACTTTTGTTTTCATCATTAACTCCTATTTTAACATTTAACAACGTCAAATTAACTCTTACAGTTTAGATTGTTCGATAACGCAAAGGGGAAAACAACCATAGCAACGATAAACGACAAAAGTAAAGCCAAACAAACTGCTGCCAACCCCAATAAAAAGCCGAGTATTGCAAATAAAATTTTCATTCCTATAAGCCACATAATTCCGTCGAGATCAAACGAAAAAATAAGCCCCGGAAATTTTACGAATCCCCATTCGGCAACGCCAAGAAAGATATCGCCTACCACGTTATTATCCAAAAACAAACATGAAACAAAAGCAAAAGCGGCGTAAGCAAAAACTACAGAAATCAAAATCGGTATAATAGGACTTTGCGTATACTTTATCGAAAGAATTACTGACAATACTATAATTACGGCGGCAAGCAAACCTCCAAATTTTAATCCTTTTTCGCGCTTCCTCTTTGCCTCCTTTAATGCGGCTTCTTTTCTCTCTCTCCTTCTCCGCTCTTCCTCATCCTTAATCTTAGCATCAAGTATTTTTGCACATTCCTTACAATATATCAAGGTGGGAATATTGCTCGATTCACTGACGACCGTATGTCTTCTTCCGTGTCCATGTCGCCTCACCACGGTTACACCTGCACTTACTGCAGCAGGCGAACGCCTGACTATATCGCCACTTTCGTAAAGAGGCTTATTACACCTCGTGCATAAGGCAAGCACAGGCTTGGGTGCCTCGATAACAATAGGTGTAGGTTCAGCTACACTTTCCACTTCTTCGCTTTTCGG
Organism: uncultured Acidiphilium sp.; assembly: GCA_964532155.1. Taxonomy (GTDB): domain Bacteria; phylum Bacillota; class Clostridia; order Christensenellales; family Borkfalkiaceae; genus HGM11416. The sequence goes on along the minus strand of CAZHGN010000019.1, from coordinate 4,935 downwards.
TTCGGCTTTTTTTCCGGAAATTATTTCATCCGTTGTCACGCCGAATATCACTGCAATTTCGCCTATCGTCGAAACAGACGGCTCAACTTCTCCCGTTTCCCAACGCGACACGGCTTGCGGCGTTACGTGAAGACATTCAGCCAATTCTTTTTGAGTCATTCCTTTTTCGGAACGCAGGTTTTTGATGTTTTGTGAAAGCATTTCTTTCTCCTTTCCTTTTTTTTGTGATTTTATTGTACCACAAAACTCAACAAGACGTTTGTTTTTTCCGCTCAACCTTTCGTTGATTTCGTGCATATTTTGTTTACTTTTGAGCAAAAAAGCAAAAAAACAAGCAAATCGAAATACCATGGCGAATAAAAGCGTTCTAAACCTTCCTCTTTAATTATGCTACGGATTAATTTAAAAGTCAATCGATATGTAGGTATACCTATATAATTTCATTCATCTTTTTTGGTAAAATTTTCATATAAAAAATGAGAATCTTTTGATTTTCCGTTACGGAAGTACTATATGACGATATGCAAAGCAGTTGAAATACGAATAAACGAATTGTTGAATTCTAAAAAAATGACTCTTTACAGGTTAGAACAAAAGTCCGGAATTTTACACGGCTCCATGATGTGTATAATAAACGGAAGAAACAAAAACATAACGTTAAAAACTCTAATGCAAATATCTAGAGGGTTTGATATGACCGTAATAGAATTTTTAGACGCGCCTATATTTAGTTCAGACGAACTTGAAATAGATTAAATAAAAAACAAAAGAAAAACACGCTATGTTGCAAATAATGCAAAACGATAGCGTGTTTTTTTACACAAAAACGCAAGCAAGGTGCATTGCTTTGGCAAAAATACTATAAGCCGTTGCTTTACGTCTATTTTCGCCCAATGCAATTATTATTAAAAACGAGTAAAAAAACGAGATAACTAAGTCCTTGCTTTGACAAAAAAGCAAGAATGAGAGTATAATAGAGTTAAAAAAAGACGATAAAAGCGCAAGGAAAACGAAAACGTAAAAATGCTTAAACTTGTTAAATACTTGAAGGGCTACAGATTAAAAACGCTGTTCGGTCCTCTTTTTAAACTAATAGAGGCGATTTTTGAGCTTATAGTGCCGCTCGTGGTCGCTTGGATAATAGACACCGCCATCCCCCTCGGTCAAGACGGCGATATGTCGGCAATGCTTAAGGGGGGAGGCGTAATACTTGCGCTAAGTGCGGTAGGGCTTGCGTTTGCGCTTACGGCTCAATTTTTTGCAAGCCGCGCTTCGCTCGGTTTCGGCACGAATTTAAGAAAGGATTTATACGCGCACGTCAATACTCTTTCGTACAGCGAACTCGATAAATTCTCGACGGAATCGCTTATTACGCGACTGACGACAGACGTAAACCAAACCCAGCAAGGCGTGGCGATGTTCATAAGGTTGATTTTGCGCGCCCCTTTTATAGTAGTCGGCGCGATCGTTATGGCGATGACCATCGACTTACGGCTTTCGCTTATATTTTTGCTGACGGCGGTTATAGTCGGAGCAATTCTTTTCGCGATACTGTCCGCAACGCTACCGAAATATAAAAAAGTCCAAAGCGAACTCGACGACGTTACGAGACTCGCGCGCGAAAATCTTTCGGGAGCACGCCCCGTGCGCGCCTTTTCGGCGGAAGATCGTGAAAAAAGCGCATTTGCCGCGGCATCCGATCTTTTAACTAAAACGTCTAAAACGGTAGGCGCGGCATCCGCACTTCTTAATCCCCTTACCTACGCCGTTATGAACCTTGCGATTATAGCAATACTCTATTTCGGCGGCATTAAAGTCAACGTCGGCACGCTTACGCAAGGCGAAGTTATCGCGTTAGTCAACTATATGACTCAAATATTGAACGCGCTCATAGTATTCGCCAACCTGCTCGTAACCTTTACCAAGGCTTCGGCTTCGGCAGCAAGAATAAACGAGGTGCTCGAAACCAAGCCGAGCATGAAAGAGGGCGACGGCGCAACGCCCGATTTTTCCGATTTTGCAGTGGAACTAAGCGGCGTGGAATTTACCTACGGAAGCGGCTCGTCGCCGGCGCTGTCGGATATAAATCTAAGCCTTAAAACGGGCGAAACGCTCGGCGTTTTGGGCAGCACCGGTTGCGGCAAAAGTACGCTTATAAGTCTGTTAACGCGACTTTACGATAGCACGAAAGGCAAAGTTAAACTTTTCGGAAACGATATAAAATCTTACACGTACGACCAAATTTCGGGCCTCGTCGGAGTCGTTCCGCAAACGGCTATATTGTTTAGCGGAACGGTGCGCGAAAACATGCGCTTGGGCAATCCTGACGCTACGGACGAAAAAATTAAAGAGGCGCTTGAAACGGCGCAAGCGGCGGAATTCGTTTTCGCCGATAAAGACGGACTGGATAAAACAATCGCCCAAGGCGGCAAAAACCTCTCGGGCGGGCAAAAGCAAAGGCTCACCATTGCGAGAGCGCTCGTTTCCGATCCCGCACTGCTTATTCTCGACGACAGTTCGAGCGCGCTTGATTTTGCAACGGACGCGCGCCTGCGCAAGGCGCTTGCGAAGCTTTCGACGGAACGCAAAACGACGATCGTTAACGTTTCACAACGAGCGTCTTCGCTGAGTTCTTGCGACCGCATAATCGTCGTTGACGACGGTCGCATCGTCGGAAACGGCAAGCCCGCCGAACTTTATGAAAATTGCGAGGTCTACCGCGAAATTTACGATTCGCAAAACAAGGAGGGCGCAAACGCATGATTAACCGCAAAAAACGCACTTCCAAAACGGACTTCGCCGCGATAAAGAAACTGATAACATTCGCCGCGCCCTATTCGGGCTTTATAGTGCTTGCACTGCTTTTTTCGATAATTCAAATAGCCGCAACCCTTTTTGCGCCGGTCGTTATAGGAGATACCGTAGATTATATTATAGGCGAAGGCAACGTTGCTTTCGACGTGATAGCAAAAAACTCGGTCGTGCTCGGCTGTCTTATAGTCGTTGCGATCACCTTTCAATATCTGTCGTCGCTGTGCATAAACCACGCGTCGTATAAAGTTATAGGCGACGTGCGCAAGCGCGCGTTCGACAAACTGAACGCCGTTCCCCTTTCGTACATCGACAGCCGCTCGCACGGCGACCTAATAGCAAGAGTAAGCGCGGACGTGGACCAAATATCCGACGGACTTATTCAAGGCTTTTCTCAACTGTTCAGCGGAGTCGTTACCATAGTCGGCACGCTCGCGTTTTTGCTTTCGTATAATTGGCTGATAGCCGTTGCCGTCGTATTTTTAACACCCCTTTCCCTTTTTGTCGCGTATTTTATCGCAAAAGGTTGCCACGATATGTTCGCCAAGCAAGCCGAAAAACGCGGAGAAATGTCCGGGCTCGTAACCGAAATGCTTTCGGGACAAAAAATAGTCAAACTGTTCCGCTATGAAAAACGTGCGGAAGAACGGTACGGAAAAATCAACGGCGAACTTAAAACTTGGGGGCAAAACGCCGCGTTCTTTTCGGCGCTGACCAACCCTTGCACGCGGTTTATCAATAACGTAGTTTACGTCGCCGTATGCTTGCTCGGCACTTACCTCGTAATATCGACCAAGACCGTTATCGGCGTAGGCACGTTCACGGTAGGCGCGCTTTCGTGCTGTTTAACCTACGCAAACCAATACACGAAGCCGTTCAACGAAATTACCGGCGTAATAACCGAACTGCAAACGGCTACAGCCGCCGCGGCACGCGTTTTCGAGCTACTCGAAACACCCGACCAGCCGTCGGACGCACACTGCCCCGCCCTTTGCATAAACAGCGGCGACGTCGCATTTGAAAACGTCTGCTTTTCTTACGATAAAACGACCACGCTCATCGAAAACTTTAACCTGTCGGCAAAAAGCGGCGAGCGTATCGCCATAGTCGGGCCGACCGGTTGCGGAAAAACGACTCTTATAAACCTGCTTATGCGCTTTTACGACGTCGATTCGGGCAAAATTTTCGTCGACGGTCAGAACGCCGCGAACGTAACTCGAAGTTCGTTGCGCTCGGCTTACGGCATGGTCTTGCAAGACAGCTGGCTGAAAAAAGGCACCGTACGCGAAAATCTTTTATTCGGCAAGCAAGACGCGACCGAGGAAGAAATGATCGCCGCGGCAAAAGCGGCGAACGCACACGGCTTTATTTCGCGAATGAAAGACGGTTACGACACCGTTCTCGACGAAAACGGCGGCAATATCTCTGTCGGGCAAAAACAATTGCTGTGCATAGCGCGCGTTATGCTCACACATCCTCCGATGCTGATTTTGGACGAAGCAACCTCTTCCATCGACACGAGAACCGAACTGAAAATACAGCGCGCGTTCGATAAGCTTATGCAAGGCAGAACGTCGTTTATCGTCGCGCATAGACTATCCACCGTTAAAAACGCCGACCTAATTCTCGTTATGCAAAGCGGACGCATAATCGAAAAGGGTACGCATTCCGATCTTATGGATAAAGGCGGTTTTTACGCTCGTCTTTACGATTCGCAGTTCGAAAAATAGTTTTGTGCGGTTAACGCCCACGACAAATTAAAACTCGCCGTTATATTCACCTAATATTCAAAAAAGAAAAAAACGGCGATTTTTATAAATGCAATTGACTTTACGGACGATATAATATATAATGACAAAAAGAACAACCGCGTAGATTTCTCGATATGCGTCGGTAAAAGCGAAGTTTTGCGCTTTTAAATTCGCCTATCACGCGCAAAAAAGGAGATTTTATGTCTGAATATACCTACTACAATATTATTGCGATAAACCGCGCGCTTTTGCGTAAAGCCGCAAAATGCAGAAGCATAGGGCATTCCTGCGCGGGATGCGAATTTGCTTGCAATGAGGCTAAAAACGACGATCTCGAGCAAGCGGCTGCATTAAAAGCGGCTAAGGAAGCCGC
>CAZHGN010000018.1:0-27839 GCA_964532155.1 uncultured Acidiphilium sp. | reverse complement strand
ACTTCGATTGGTGCGTGGGCGTTCAGCGGTTGCTCGGCGTTAACAAGCGTAACAATTGGTAGCGGCGTGACTTCGATTGGTAGTCAGGCGTTCTATGGTTGTCCTATAGAAACAGCAACTCTTCCCACAATTGCTATTGCTTATATTGACAAAACTAAATTAAAAACCGTGACGATAACGAGTGGCAATTCGATTGGGGAGGATGCGTTTTATGGTTGCTCGTCGTTAACAAGCGTAACAATTGGTAGCGGCGTGACTTCGATTGGTTATGGCGCGTTCTATTATTGCTCTGAGTTAACAAGCGTAACCATACACGACAGCGTAACTTCGATTGGAGATGAAGCGTTCTCTGGTTGCTCAAAGTTAATTGTTAAAGATAACGGTGTTCATTACGTTGATAATTGGGTTGTTGGTGCAGACAGCAGTATAACTTCGGCAATAATAAAACAAGGAACACGTGGTATCGCAGATGGGGCATTCTCTATTTGCTCAAATTTAACAAGCGTAACCATTGGCAGCGGTGTGACTTCGATTGGTTCGTATGCGTTCTATTATTGCTCTGAGTTAACAAGCGTAACCATACCCGATAGCGTAACTTCGATTGGTGCGTGGGCGTTCAGCGATTGCTCAAAGTTAACAAGCATAACAATCGGTAGCGGTGTGACTTCGATTGGTGAGCGTGCGTTCTATTATTGCTCTGAGTTAACAAGCGTAACCATACCCGGTAGCGTGACTTCGATTGGTGCGAGTGCGTTCGAAGGTTGCTCGAAAATAACAAGCGTAACAATCCACGACGGTGTGACTTCGATTGGTGAGAGTGCGTTCTATGGTTGCTCGTCGTTAACAAGCGTAACCATACCCGATAGCGTAACTTCGATTGGTGAGTGGGCGTTCTTCGGTTGCTCGGCGTTAACAAGCGTTTATTATGGTGGCGATGCCGAAGATTGGTCGCAAATAAGTATCGATTCATCCGGCGCCGGATTGAGAGCGGCAACGCTTTACTACTATAGCGAAAGCAATCCGTTCGTAGGCGAAGGCGCAGTTGAAAGCGGTAATTATTGGCACTACGACGAATCCGGAAATATAGCCGTTTGGGCGATAGAGTAAAAGGGCTTGATTGCCGCTTGCTGCGGTAACCAACTTTAATACAATATTCATTAGGAATCGGCGCAAGGCGATAAGTCTTGCCGTCGGTTCCTTTTTCGTTATATAGGAACTTAGTTATAAAAAAGAACCGGGGCGAATAATCCGGTTCAAATTTTGGGTTTAAAATAAGCGAGTTTTAAAAGCCTTAGGGCATAAGACGCAATACTTGCGTTTTCGGGCGTGCGCATACATATTTAAAAAGCGAGCTAAATAGCCGTGAGCGAGCAGTTGGCTGCGACGGCTATGCCTTCTTCTCTGCCGATGAAGCCAACGCGCTCGGAAGTCGTGCATGAAACGCCTACGTCGTCGTAGTTTATGCCAAGCGCCGCCGCTACGTTGTTGCGCATTTCGGGAACGAACGGATTGAGCTTGGGCTTTTCCGCCATAATCACCGCCGATATATTGTTCACCTTATATCCGCGGTCGGCTATCATATCGTTTACTTTCGCAAGCAAGGTCATACTGCAAATACCCTCGTACGCGGGATCTTTATCACTGAAATAATAGCCGATGTCTCTTAGCCCGGCGGCGGAAAGCATTGCGTCCATAATCGCATGGATAAGAACGTCCGCGTCGCTGTGTCCGAGCAAGCCTTTATCGTGCGGAACGGTTACGCCGCCTATAACGAGTTTGCGCCCCTCGGCAAGAACGTGAAGGTCGTAACCCGTGCCCGTGCGGCAAGCAGTAAGCTTTGCGAAATCTTCGGGGTGGGTGAGCTTTACGTTTTTCGGCGAGCCTTTCGTTGCGTGCGCCTTGCCTATATATTTGCAGTATAGGCTCGATTCGTCGGTGAAAGAATAATCGCCGCTCGCCTTTTCGCAAGCAAGTTCGAGTTCTTTTTTATAAAAGCCTTGCGGCGTTTGAATTTCGCACCTGTTCGCTCTTGACGAGCACACGATACGGTCGCCGTCGAGTTCGCCTACGGTATTTACGCAGTCGGTTACGATTACCGAGCTGCCGTAAGTTAAGACGTCGCGAATGCAAGCCTCGACCGTTTCGCGGTCTACGAACGGTCTTGCGCCGTCGTGTATTAAAACTATTTCGCCGCTTGCCTCTTTTAGTGCGTTTCTGACCGATTGACTGCGAGTTTCACCGCCGACGACTACCTTGGTTTTGGTTGAGAGCTTGCTTGCCACAAGTTTTATCTTTTCGACGTCGCTTGCCGCCGCCGTAAAAATAATTTCGGTAATTTTGCTCGCCTCGTCGAAGGGCGCCGCCGCGCTTTCGAGTACGGTTTTTCCGTTCGGAAGCTTAAAAAAGACCTTATTAAATTCAAATCCCGAGCGACTGCCGCTGCCGGCCGCCGTTATAATTGCCGTAATCATATTATATATAATACCGTTAATCGCTTATTATTTCGTAAAGGTTTTGCGCCTCTTCTTTTCTCACCGTTTCTTTAAGTTCGAGCACACGGAACTTGAGTACGCCGCCGCCGAAAGACAGTTCTACCAGGTCGCCGATTTTCAGTTTGTACGAGGGCTTGACCTCTTTGCCGTTTACGCTGACTCTGCCGCCGTTGCAAGCGTCGTTTGCCACGGTGCGCCTTTTCAGCAGTCTCGACACCTTGAGGAATTTATCTATCCGCATAGTTTTCGTTCTCCGTAAATTGTTTTTTTTGCTAAGCAAACGCCGTGCAACCGTCGTTTTTTGTCAAAAATCGAAAAAAGTGTTTTTGTCTTTTGTTTTTCGCCTAAAAGTTTTGGAATTTTTTGAATAAAACGCAAATTTCGTTTGACATCTTGTTTGCTTTACGCTAAAATAATATAATGCTATAATTCTATAATTGTCTCTTTATGCCCGCAGCGCGCGTTTGCCGCCCGAAAAACGAGCGAGACAATAAGAAATTGCAATCCTAAAACTATATGTATTATACACCTAAACTTAACGAAAGGCAAGATGTATTTTGCATTTTTTAAAAAAAGGAGTGTATTGATGACTCGAGATTTGCGAACGGAAAAATTTGGCAAGGTAACGAGAAAAACCTTTTCGAGAAGCGAGGAAGTTCAACCTATTCCCGATCTTATCGAAATTCAGAAGGATTCCTACAAGACCTTTATCAACGAGGGTATTCAGGAAGTCTTCGAAGATTTCTCTCCGATAACCGACTTTTCGGATCACTACGAGCTTTATTTCCTCGACCACACGCTTGGAACGGAAGCTAAGTACAGCACCGAAAAAGAATGCCGAGACAGGGACGTAAACTACGCCGTTAAGCTGAGCGTAAAAGTTCGTTTGGTAAACAAGGTGACCGGCGAGATTACCGACAGGGAAGTGTTCATGGGTGAACTGCCCAAAATGACCGAGACCGGTTCGTTTATCATCAACGGTGCGGAGCGAGTCGTCGTTTCTCAGCTCGTCAGAAGCCCGGGTGTTTATAACGGAGTTACTCTCGATCGTTCGGGTAAAAAACTCTTCACCACCACCGTCATTCCTAACCGCGGTGCTTGGCTCGAATACGAGCAAGATTCTCAAAACGTATTATGGGTTCACGTAGACAGGACGCGTAAAATTACGGCGACCATTCTTTTGCGTGCTCTCGGTTTCGGTACGGATAAGGCTCTCGACGAGTTGTTTGCCAACGATCCGATGATTACCGCCACCAAAGAAAAGGATGCCGCTCGTACCGAAGACGAAGGTCTTTTCGAGCTTTACAGAAGAATTCGTCCCGGTGAAGTTCCCACCGACGAAGCCGTTCGTCAAAACCTTAAAAACCTTTTCTTCGACAGCAAGAGATACGATCTTGCCAAAGTCGGCAGATATAAATATAACAAGCGTCTTAACATGGGCGTTCGTATCGTAGGACTTACCTCTTACGAAGACGTAATCAGCCCCGACGGCGAAGTTTTGGCAGTCAAGGGTGAAGTTATCACTTACGAAAAGGCGAAACTTATTCAGAACAGCGGTATAAATGAATTTATCGCGCTTGCGGGCACTCCTCCCAAGCCGCATAAGATTATTGCCAACAATACGGTCGATTTCGAAGCCGTTCTCGGCGTTCCGTACAGACCGTTCGGCCTTATCGAAACAGTTTATTATCCTGCGGTTACCTTCTCCAAGGAAGTACGCGATTACGCGCTTAACTCCACCGTTGAGGAGACTGCGGAATACTTCAAAGACCGCATTAACGCTATATATTACACCGAGGAGACGATTACTCCCGAGGGCGTAGAAGAAAAAGCCGAGGACAGAAAGAACGCCGAAAAGCGTAAAGTCGTCCGCGAGCGTTTCGTCGAGGCATGCCTTAGCTTCTATGAAATAGTAGAGGATATGAGAAAGCGCCTTGCCGAAAATCCCGACGCTCAAATCGAAAAACTTGCTTTCGAGCAGAAGAAAGTTATTCGTCCTCTTCTCGAAAAACTCAACCATAAGCACGTTACGGTAGACGATATCGTCGCTACCGTTTCCATAAACCTCGACCTTAACAGCGGTATCGGAACGACCGACAATATCGATCACCTCGGCAACCGCCGCGTTCGTTCGGTAGGCGAACTCTTGCAAAACCAGTTTAGAATCGGTATGGCAAGACTTGAAAGGGTTATTAGGGAAAGAATGTCCACTCAGGACGCTCAAACCATTACCCCCGAAGGGCTTATTAACGTTCGTCCCGTAAGTTCCGCGATTAAGGAATTCTTCGGTTCTTCACAGCTTTCGCAATTTATGGATCAAACCAACCCCATTGCGGAGCTTACCCATAAGAGAAAACTTTCGGCTCTCGGTCCCGGCGGTCTTAACCGCGAACGCGCGACCTTCGAAGTCCGCGACGTTCACTACACGCACTACGGAAGAATGTGCCCGATAGAGACCCCCGAAGGACAGAACATCGGTCTTATCACTTCGCTTTCCACCTACGCTAAGGTTAACGAGTACGGCTTTATCGAGTCGGCTTATAGGCGCGTCGATAAGGCAACGGGTATCGTTACCAAGCACGTCGATTATCTTACCGCAGATCAGGAAGACGCGTTTACGGTTGCTCAGGCGAACGAGCCGCTCGACGAGAACGGTCGTTTCGTGAACGAGCGTGTATCCTGCCGTCGTCGTGAGGAGATAACCGAGGTCCCGCGTGACGAAATCGATTATATGGACGTTTCGCCCAAGCAGCTCGTTTCGGTTGCTACCGCGCTTATTCCGTTTTTGGAAAACGACGATACCAACAGAGCGCTCATGGGTTCGAACATGCAACGTCAGGCAGTTCCTCTGCTTGCCCCCGAAAACGCTATCGTTGCGACCGGCGTAGAAGCCAAGATTGCTTACGACTCGGGCGTTATGCTTATTTCCGATACGGACGGCGTAGTCAAGCGTGCAAGCGGCGACGAAGTCGTCGTTACCGACAACGAGGGCGAGGATCACACCTATAAACTCAAAAAATTCGAAAGATCCAACCAAGGCACCTGTCTTAACCAAAGACCGCTCGCTCACGTGGGCGACGTCGTTGCCAAGGGTGATATACTTGCGGACGGTCCCGCAACCAAAGAAGGCGAGCTTGCGCTCGGAAGAAACATTCTCATCGGCTTTATGACGTGGGAAGGTTATAACTACGAGGACGCTATACTTCTTTCCGAAAAGCTCGTTCAAAACGACGTATTTACTTCGATACATATCGAGGAATACGACACCGAAGCGCGCGAAACCAAGCTCGGCGCGGAGGAAATTACGAGAGAGATTACCAACGTCGGCGAGGACGCTCTTAAAGACCTCGACGCGGACGGTATCGTAAGAGTAGGCGCAGAGGTTTGCTCGGGCGATATTCTCGTTGGTAAGGTTACGCCTAAGGGCGAAACCGATCTTACCCCCGAGGAAAGATTGCTTCGCGCTATTTTCGGCGAAAAATCCAAAGAGGCGAGAGATACTTCGCTCAGAGTTCCGCACGGTGAGGGCGGTATCGTAGTAGACGTTAAAATCTTTACGAGAGAGAACAAGGATGAACTTGCGCCCGGCGTTAACAAACTCGTCAGAGTAAGCATTGCTCAAAAGAGAAAGATCTCCGTCGGCGACAAGATGGCAGGTCGTCACGGAAACAAGGGCGTTATTTCGAGAATTCTTCCCGAAGCGGACATGCCTTTCCTTGCGGACGGTACTCCTTTGCAGATCGTACTTAACCCGTTGGGCGTTCCTTCGCGAATGAACATCGGTCAGGTTCTCGAAGTTCACCTCGGTCTCGTTTGTAAGGAACTCGGTTGGAAGATAGCCACTCCCGTATTCGACGGTGCAAGCGAGGGCGATATTAAATCCTTGCTCGAGGATAACCATTTCGTAAACCCCTACGGAGAGGTTGACGGAAAGGTTCAACTTTACGACGGAAGAACGGGCGAACCGTTTGAAAACAGAGTTACCGTCGGTCAAATGTACATGATTAAACTTCACCACCTCGTCGACGATAAGATCCACGCGAGAAGCACGGGACCGTACTCGCTCGTTACTCAGCAGCCGCTCGGCGGTAAAGCACAGTTCGGCGGACAGCGTTTCGGCGAAATGGAAGTTTGGGCGCTCGAGGCTTACGGTGCGGCGCATATTCTTCAAGAAATTCTTACCGTTAAATCGGACGACGTCGTGGGAAGAGTTAAGACCTACGAATCCATCGTTAAGGGTAACGATATAAGCGAACCGGGCATTCCCGAATCGTTCAAGGTACTCTTTAAGGAAATGCAGAGTTTGGCGCTCGACGTCAAGGTGCTCAACGAAGCGGGCGAGGAGATTTCGCTTAAGAGTCTTACCGACGACGACGTTGATTTGCATCAACCGCACGCTCGCGAGAAAGAGGGTTACGAGGAAGTTTCTCTCGACGACGTCTTCAAGACCGAAGATCAGCCTGCAGAGTCGGATGACGAGAACGATGAAATTTCCAATATCTTCGACGATATCGACAGTTTCGACGACGACGAGAGATTCTCGTTTAAGTCGGGCGATTTGTTCGATGATTACGACGAAGACGACGATAACTGATAAAAGGGAGGTTATTTAATGTTTGAACTTAACAATTTCGATTCTATTCAGATAGGAGTCGCGTCTCCCGAGAAAATCAGAGAGTGGTCTTACGGCGAGGTTACCAAGCCCGAGACTATCAACTACAGAACGCAAAAGCCCGAACGCGACGGCTTGTATTGCGAAAAAATATTCGGACCGACCAAGGACTGGGAATGTCACTGCGGTAAATATAAGAGAATCAGATATAAAGGCGTCGTTTGCGATAAGTGCGGCGTCGAAGTTACCAAATCCAAGGTAAGACGCGAGAGGATGGGGCATATCGAACTTGCCGCTCCCGTATCGCATATCTGGTATTTTAAGGGCGTTCCTTCGAGGATAGGTCTTATGCTCGACATGAGCCCCAAAGCGCTCGAGCAAGTTCTTTATTTCGCTTGCTACGTCGTTCTCGATCCCGGTCAGACCACGCTTGCTTATAAGCAGGTTCTTCACGAAAAGGAATATCGCGAGGCGATAGAGCAGTTCGGCGAGGGCAGCTTTAAAGTAGGTATGGGCGCGGAGTCCATCAAAGAGCTTCTTATGGCGATCGACCTCGAAAAGGAGAGCGCCGAGGTTAAGCATATAATCGATACCAATCCCAGCGGACAAAAGCGCATTAAAGCGGTTAAGAGAATCGAGATTATCGAGGCTTTCCGCAAGAGCGGCAACCGTCCCGAATGGATGATCCTCGACGTAATTCCTGTAATTCCGCCCGAACTTCGTCCTATGGTACAACTTGACGGCGGCAGATACGCCACGTCCGACCTTAACGACCTTTACAGAAAGGTTATTAACCGTAACAACCGTTTGAAAAAGTTGATGGAACTCGGAACTCCCGATATCATCATCAGAAACGAAAAGAGAATGCTTCAGGAAGCGGTCGACGCGCTTATCGATAACGGCAGGCGCGGAAAAGCCGTAAGCGGCCCCGGTAATCGCGATCTTAAATCACTTTCCGGTATGCTCCGCGGTAAGCAAGGTCGTTTCCGTCAAAACCTACTCGGTAAACGTGTAGACTACTCGGGACGTTCGGTTATCGTAGTCGGACCTGAACTTAAAATTTATCAATGCGGCTTGCCTAAAGAAATGGCTATAGAGCTGTTCAAGCCCTTCGTCATGAAAAAACTCGTAGAGTCGGGCAAGAGCCACAACATAAAGAGCGCGAAGCGTACGGTCGAAAGAATGAACCCCATCGTTTGGGATATTCTCGAAGAGGTCGTAAAGGATCATCCCGTAATGCTCAACCGTGCTCCTACCCTTCACAGACTGTCAATTCAGGCGTTTGAGCCCGTTTTGATAGACGGTAGAGCGATTAAGCTTCACCCCCTCGTGTGCGGCGCGTTCAACGCCGACTTCGACGGCGACCAGATGGCTGTTCACGTACCGCTGTCGGTCGAGGCGCAGGCAGAGGCGAGATTCCTCATGCTTTCGTCCAACAACATTCTCAAACTGTCCGACGGCAAGCCGGTTATGAGCCCCACGCAGGACATGGTTTTGGGTTGTTATTATCTTACCATCGTCAGAAGAAAAGACGGACACCGTTATACCGATAAACTCAAAGTCGCTTCGGAAAAACACGGCACCGATTTCAAAGACAATCTTGCTTGTTCCACCTACGACGACAGATACGTAGAGTCGGAAGACGGCGAACTTTATAAGGCGGGCATCTATTCTTCGGAAGAAGAGGCGATGATGGCTTACCAGACCAAGACTATCTCCATGCAAGACGAAATTTACGTTCGCCGCGTGGCTCACGATACGCCTTACGGAACGGTAACCGGAATCATCAAAACCACCGTCGGTAAACTCATCTTCAACGGCATAGTTCCGCAAGATCTCGGCTTTATCGAAAGAAAGGATCCCAAGGATTACGTTAAGCTCGAAATCGACGAAGTAGTCGGCAAGGGTATGCTCAAGAAGATCGTCGACGTATGCTTCAAAAAGAAGGGTACCGTTTGCGCCGCAGATACGCTCGATAACATTAAGAACCTCGGTTACAGATATTCGACCGTCGGTTCCATTACTACCAGCGTATTCGACATGAAGATCCCCGATACCAAGCACGAGTACATCGAAGCCGCAAGTAAAGAGGTTATCGAAATAGAAGATATCTATAAGAAAGGCTTTATTACCGACGACGAGAGATACAGCGAGGTAGTTAAGAGATGGACTTCCGTAACCGAAAAGGTTACCGAACTTCTTAAAGCCAACCTCGACGAGTTCAACCCCATTTGGATGATGGCGAACTCGGGTGCTCGTGGTTCTATCGACCAAATTAAACAGCTTGCCGGTATGCGCGGTCTTATGACCAACCCTAACGGTAAAATCATCGAAATACCGGTTAAATCTTCATTCCGTGAAGGACTTTCCGTTCTCGAATACTTCATTTCTTCACACGGCGGTCGTAAAGGTCTTGCCGATACCGCTCTTAAAACGGCGGACTCCGGTTACTTGACCAGACGTCTCGTCGACGTTGCGCACCACGTTATCGTACGTGATGAGGACTGCTTTGCTTCTCTCGGCGAAAAACCCAAGGGAATGCTCGTTTCCGCCATCCGCGACATAAAGGGCAGCGTAATCGAAAAGCTCGAAGACAGAATTACCGGAAGATACACCATCGACGAAGTAGTCGATCCCCAAACGGGCGAAGTTATCGTTCCCGCCGATTCTATGATCAGTGAGGATCAGGCTAAGGCTATCGTCAAAGCGGGAATCGAATCCGTTCTTATAAGAAGCGTATTTACTTGCCGCTCTAAAAACGGCGTTTGCGCTAAGTGCTACGGCAAAAACATGAGTACCAATAATCAACCCGTCAACATCGGCGAGGCGGTCGGTATTATAGCCGCTCAGTCGATAGGCGAGCCGGGTACTCAGCTCACCATGAGAACCTTCCATACCGGCGGTATAGCGTCCACCGGCGATATAACCCAAGGTCTTCCCCGCGTAGAAGAACTTTTCGAAGCGCGTAAGCCTAAGGGACAAGCGACGGTCTGCGAGGTTTCGGGTACCGTTAAAATCGAGGAGAGGGACAACCTCCGCCACGTCGTCGTTACTACCGATGACGGAACGAGCAAGGACTATGCAATTCCGTTCAGCGCGGAACTTCGCGTTAAGGACGGCGAGCGTATCGAGGTCGGCAGAGTATTGACGGGCGGCTCGGTTTATCCGCAAGATATACTTAAAACGAGCGGTCCTAACCCCGTTCAGGATTACATTCTTCGCGAGGTACAGTCGGTTTACCGTTCTCAAGGCGTTGACATTAACGACAAGCACGTCGAAGTTATCGTTCGTCAGATGCTCAGAAAGGTCAGAGTCGAAAACAGCGGCGATACCGATTTGCTCCCCGGCGAATACGTGGACATCTTCCGCTTTGAGGAAGAAAACAAGAAGACTATCGAAAAAGGCGGAAAGCCCGCAATCGCTAAGCGCGTGTTGCTCGGTATTACCAAGGCGGCTCTCGCTACCGAAAGTTTCTTGTCCGCCGCATCCTTCCAAGAGACGGCGAAAGTTCTTACCGAAGCCGCTATCAAGAACAAGATCGATCCGTTGGTAGGTCTTAAAGAAAACGTCATTATCGGTAAACTTATTCCCGCAGGTACCGGCGTAAGGGATTATAAGACGCTCAATCCTCAACTCGTAGTCACCAAAACCGAGTCCGAAGACGTCGAAGATACCGACGACGATGAATAATTTGCCGCTATCGACCTAAAACGGTTGACAAGCAGGCGGTTTAAATGCTAAAATTAACAAGTTAGTAGTGTATTTGCGCAGCGCCCGAACGGCGCGGCGCAGATATGTTGCGTAAAAAAGCTTCTTTAACGGGTGAGCGGTCAACCGCTCCGCGAAAGAAATATTCCGAAATAACTAAAGGAGGAAACAAATGCCTACAATTAACCAGCTTATCAAGCAGGGAAGAACAACGGCTGTAAAGAAGAGCAAAGCGCCTATTTTGGACGAATGCCCGCAAAGACGCGGCGTATGCCTCTCCGTTACGACCACCGCACCGAAAAAGCCTAACTCGGCTTTGCGTAAGATTGCGAGAGTTCGTTTGACCAATAAGCAGGAAGGAACGGTCTACATTCCGGGCGAAGGTCACAACCTTCAGGAACACAGCTCCGTCCTCATTCGTGGCGGCAGGGTAAGAGATCTCCCGGGCGTAAGATATCATATCATACGCGGCACTCTCGATACCGCAGGCGTTGCGAAGCGCAGACAGGCGCGCAGTAAATACGGCGCGAAACGTCCTAAGTAATCTTAGAAAATTTTTTAACTTAACCTACTTATTTCGGAATAGACTAAATTCGTTAAGCCCGATATAGTAGGCAGTATGCCGAAAGGCAGAAGGTTCGCATTAAATTGCGATAGCTGTACTTATAGGGCAAAGCCCTTAAAAATTAAAGGAGGATATTAAAATGCCAAGAAGAGGAGGCGTCCCGAAGAGGGACGTGTTACCCGATCCTATGTACGGCAGCACCGTGGTTACCAAACTCATTAACCAGGTGATGGTCGACGGAAAAAAGGGTACGGCGCAGAGTATCGTTTACGAAGCGTTCGATATTATGAAAGAAAAGCTCGGTCAAGAGCCGATGGATATTTTCAATCAGGCCATGGAAAACGTAAAGCCCTTGCTCGAAGTTAAAGCAAGACGCGTAGGCGGTTCGAACTATCAAGTTCCTATCGAAATCAGACCTGAAAGAAGACAAACTCTCGCAATCCGCTGGATTGTTTCTTACGCAAGAAATCGTAGCGACAGAGATATGTCCGTAAGACTTGCTAACGAGCTTATCGATGCATATAACAACGCCGGCGGCGCTGTTAAGAAAAAAGAAGACGTCCACAGAATGGCCGAAGCTAACAAAGCATTCGCTCATTTCCGTTGGTAATTAAGGGGAAAAATGCCGAGAGAATTTGATTTAAAAAATACGCGTAACATTGGTATTATGGCCCATATAGACGCGGGCAAAACCACTACGACGGAGAGAATACTGTTCTATACGGGCAAAACGCATAAGCTCGGCGAAACACACGACGGTACCGCTACCATGGACTTCATGGTGCAAGAGCAGGAAAGGGGTATAACCATCGCCAGCGCGTGCACCACTTGCCAATGGAAGGGCAACCGTATCAATATCATCGATACGCCGGGCCACGTTGACTTCACGGTAGAGGTCGAAAGATCGCTCCGCGTTCTCGACGGTGCCGTAGCGACCTTCTGTGCGAAGGGCGGCGTTGAGCCGCAAAGCGAAACCGTATGGCGTCAGGCGGACAAATATCACGTTCCGCGCATTGCATACGTTAACAAAATGGATATCAACGGAGCTAACTACTACGGCGCTATCCAAATGATGAAGGATAGGCTTCATACCAACGCGGTTCCCATTACCCTTCCTATCGGTAAAGAGGACGAATTCAAGGGTATAATCGACGTCATTACAATGACTGCGATCGTTTACGGCGACGACCTCGGTAAAGAGGAAAAAATCGTTGAAATTCCCGAAGAATATCGCGATGACGCCGAACTTTATCGTACTCAGGTTGTCGAAGTTGCGGCTGACGCAGACGACGATTTGATGATGAAATATCTCGACGGAGAAGAACTCACCGTCGACGAAATCAAGATGGGCTTGCGTAAAGCGACCATTGCGATGAAGGTTACTCCCGTACTTTGCGGATCGAGTTACCGTAACAAGGGCGTTCAGCACTTGCTCGACGCAATCGTAGATTACCTTCCCAGTCCTATCGACGTAGATCACGTTCAGGGCGTAACACCCAAGGGCGAAATGCAGGAAAGAAAAACCGCCGACGACGAACCGTTTGCAGGTCTTGCATTCAAGATCGTATCCGATCCGTTCGTAGGAAAGCTCGCATTCTTCAGAGTATATTCCGGTAAACTTACTTCCGGTTCTTACGTGTATAACAGCACTAAGGGCAAAAAAGAAAGAGTTGGCAGACTTCTTCGTATGCACGCCAACCACAGGGAAGAAATTGCTGATATTTGCTCGGGCGATATTTGCGCTATAGTCGGTCTTAAGGAAACGACGACCGGTGATACGCTTTGCGCAGAGAACGCACCTATCGTTCTTGAAAAAATGGAATTCCCGGAACCCGTTATCAGGGTTGCTATCGAGCCGAAGACCAAAGCCGGTCAGGAAAAAATGACGCTCGCGCTCATTAAGCTCGCCGAGGAAGATCCTACCTTTAAAACTTATACCGACAAAGATACCGGACAAACGATTATCGCAGGTATGGGCGAACTCCACCTCGAAATTATCGTTGACAGATTGCTCCGTGAGTTCAAGGTTGAGGCTACCGTAGGTAAGCCGCAAGTTGCTTACAGAGAGACGTTCCGTCAAGCAGTCGATTGCGAGGGTATGTACAAGCGTCAGTCGGGTGGTAAAGGTCAGTACGGTCACTGTAAAGTCAGACTCGAACCCCTCGAACCGGGTAGCGGCTTCGTATTCGAAGACGAAACGGTCGGCGGAAGCATTCCCAAGGAATATATCGAGCCTGTCAGAAAGGGTATCGAAGAAGCTGCTAAGAACGGTATTCTTGCAGGTTACGAAGTCGTTGACTTTAAAGCAACCGTTTACGACGGAAGCTATCACGAGGTCGACTCTTCGGAAATCGCGTTCAAGATTGCCGGTAGCATGGCGTTTAAGGACGGTGCCGCTAAGGCTAACCCCGTCATCTTAGAGCCTATCATGAAGGTCGAAGTCGTTCTTCCCGACGATTACTTCGGGGACGTAATGGGCAACGTTACCTCGCGCCGCGGTACTATAACCGGTACCGACGACCGCAACGGTTCCAAGGTTATCGATGCAGAGATTCCTCTGTCCGAGATGTTCGGTTATGCAACCGACCTCCGTTCGAGAACGCAGGGACGCGGTAACTACTCCATGCAGTTCGATCATTATGCACAGGTTCCGAAGAGCGTTGCCGAAAAGATTATCGGTACACGCACCAATAAGGACTGATTCCGATAAAATCGGATAAGTAAAAAACGCGAAAGCGTAATAAAAAATAAATTAAAAAATTATTAAAAACATTCTTGGAGGAAACAAAATTATGGCAAAGGCAAAATTCGACAGAAGTAAGCCGCACGTAAACATTGGTACCATCGGCCACGTAGATCACGGTAAAACTACTTTGACCGCAGCTATCACCATGGTTCTTGCTTGTAAGGGTGACGCTCAGAAAATGAGATACGACGAAATCGATAAAGCACCCGAGGAGAAGGCAAGAGGTATTACGATTAACACCGCTCACGTTGAGTATCAGACCGACAATCGTCACTATGCTCACGTTGACTGCCCGGGCCACGCCGACTACGTTAAGAACATGATCACCGGCGCTGCTCAAATGGACGGTGCTATCCTCGTTGTTGCTGCTACCGACGGTCCGATGCCCCAGACCAGAGAGCACATCTTGCTCGCTCGTCAGGTTGGCGTTCCTTACATTGTCGTATTCTTGAACAAGTGCGATCAGGTTGACGACGAAGAGCTCGTTATGCTCGTTGAAGAAGAAGTTAGAGATCTTCTTAACGAATACGGATTCCCCGGAGACAAGACCCCCATCATCTGCGGTTCTGCTCTTAAGGCTCTCGAAAAAGCTTCTTCCGACGCTCCTAACGATGAAATTCTCGCTGCTCCCGAGTGCAAGTGCATTCTCGACCTCATGGCTGCAGTTGACTCTTACATCCCCAGCCCCGAGAGAGAGGACAACAAGCCCTTCCTTCTCCCTGTAGAGGACGTATTCACGATCTCCGGTCGTGGTACCGTTGCTACCGGTCGTGTTGAGCGTGGTGTAGCTAAAGTTGGCGATCCTGCTGAAATCGTAGGTCTCAAAGACGAAAAGACCAATACCGTTATCACCGGTCTCGAAATGTTCCGTAAGCTCCTTGACGAAGCTCAAGCGGGCGACAACGTCGGCGCACTTCTCCGTGGTATCGACAGAAAGAACGTCGAAAGAGGACAAGTTATCGCTAAACCCGGTTCCATTCATCCTCATACCGAGTTCACCGGTCAAGTTTACGTATTGACCAAAGAAGAAGGCGGCCGTCATACTCCGTTCTTCAACAACTATCGTCCTCAGTTCTACTTCAGAACTACCGACGTTACCGGTTCCATCGAACTTCCCGAGGGAGTTGAAATGGTAATGCCCGGCGACCACGTTACTATCTCCGTTAAGTTGATCACCCCGATCGCTATCGAAGAAGGTCTCCGTTTCGCTATCCGTGAAGGTGGCAGAACCGTTGGTTCCGGCGTAGTTGCTTCTATCATTAAGTAATTAACGCACAGCGTTTA
The DNA here is from genome assembly GCA_964532155.1 of uncultured Acidiphilium sp. Classification (GTDB taxonomy): domain Bacteria; phylum Bacillota; class Clostridia; order Christensenellales; family Borkfalkiaceae; genus HGM11416. The sequence goes on along the minus strand of CAZHGN010000018.1, from coordinate 12,432 downwards.
AAAAAGCCGCAAGCCCGTTTGGACTTGCGGTTTTTTTCGTTCGGTTTTGGTTTAAGTAATGGCAAAATACGCCTAATGTGTAAGGCGGGCGGACTTGCTGTTTTTGGTTGTAATTCAGGCAAAACATGCCGATAATCGACTTATAGGCGGTTTTATAGTTAGTTTACTAACGCGCATTCTCCTTCAGTCGGCTCGTGCCGCCGTCTTTTTCTCGGAGGGAACCGAGAAAAGTGAAGAGTGAGGAGTGGCGAAGCGGAGCTTGTTTTTGCCGCGTTGTTTTTTCTTTCGTTTCGTAAACGAACCGATTTTGTTTTTTGTCAAACGTTAGGGGGCGACAGAAAAAATGATTAAAGGACAAAAAAATACGGCAAACAAAAAGCGGGGGTAAAACTACTCCCGCTTGATTTTATTGGATAAAGGATTACTTTTTAAGGAAGTCGCCGCTGATGAGGCTGCCGACTGTTTCGGCGAGATTGCCGTGTCCGCCGAGTATCGAATATAGAGGGTTATGCTCGTAAATGATGCCCGAGATGGGGGCGTAATTTTTATGAATTTCATAAACTTGCGATTAACGAATTGGAAGCGTTCGATTATACCGAATATAAAAAGAACGGCTTCAAGGTAAATAAGCTGGGCGATTATGATTTAACTCTGGATTATGATAAAAAGCATAGGTTTGATACGTTATGTGTCAGACCTTTTTCTTTAGAAGCATTCTTTACGAACGTTACGTAGGCCGTCGTGAATATATTGAAAAAAGTGGGATTTTGTGGTACAATTTATCTAAAGATAGACGTAATTCATCTAGTACTAGGCTCTACCATCGGTTTACATTGCCTCACTAAACCAACGGTAGGTGTACTTTATTAAAAATAACTGCTATACTGTATGCGAAAGGAGGTTGCATGTGGACCAAAAAGCGAAAGGAGGTTGCATGTGGACCAAAAAGCGAAAGGAGGTTGCATGTGGACCAGATCAAAATCGGAAAATTCATTGCCGAATGCAGAAAGAATAAAGAATTAACGCAAATGCAGTTGGCTGAAAAGTTGAATATTACCGATAAAGCAATATCTAAATGGGAGCGGGGTTTATCGTTACCCGATTCTTCGATAATGCTTGAGTTGTGTGATATTCTCGGTATTACAGTAAATGATTTATTAAGTGGTGAGGTAATTACGATGGAAAATTATAACAAAGAGTTAGAAAAAAACTTGCTTGAAGTAATAAAAGAAAAGCAAGATGCGGACAAAAGATTATTGTCTTTAGAGTTTTTTATAGGCCCGACGGTCTCGGTGATTTTTATAGCGCTCATATTTATCGCTTCGTTCGTTGAAATGGAGGATTGGTTGAGAATCGTCCTTATCGTTATGGGCGTTGTTCCGTTTGTTATGGGGATTGGCTACGCGATAAAAATCGAGCAAACGGCAGGTTATTATGAGTGCGCCGAATGCGGGCATAAATACGTTCCCTCATATAAAAGTGTATTTATGTCGGCGCATTGGGGCAGAACGAGGCGCATGCGTTGCCCGAAATGCAATAAAAAAACTTGGCAGAAAAAAGTGTTAACTAAGGATTGAGCAATCTTTTTTAATACTCTACGTAACGATCTACATGCGGACCTACTTTCAAGCCATTGACTAAAAATTTTTATAGGTGTCCGAAAAAGCGTTAAAACGTGCAAGTTTCACGTTTAAAAGAGGTGCGGTTATGATAGGCTATCCAAAGGTAAGGCAAACCTTTTTGGTGGCGCTTCATTCTCGCGCCGTTTTTGCGTTTTTTATTAGCGATTTTGTATGGCGCAAAAATGAATAATCGTCAAATGGGTCGGAAAAAATATAAAAAGATAAACAAAGAGGAACGGAAAAAGCATAATTCTGCGCATAAAGAAAGCTTTCATATTTACGGCAAACAAAAAGCGGGGGTAAAACTACTCCCGCTTGATTTTATTGGATAAAGGATTACTTTTTAAGGAAGTCGCCGCTGATGAGGCTGCCGACTGTTTCGGCGAGATTGCCGTGTCCGCCGAGTATCGAATATAGAGGGTTATGCTCGTAAATGATGCCCGAGATGGGGGCGGCACGCAATACCTCGTTGGTATAGGAGAAAAGACCGCTGCCGTCGAGGGCGCTAACGAGCCAATAAACACCGAGCACGATTACGCAAGCAATGGCGCCGTTGACCAGTCCGCCGAGAATACTGCCTATAACGCGAAGGAATCCGTTGCGACCTCTTATCCAAGCCACGAACTGCTCGAACTTTTTACCTACCCACAAGAAGAATATATACAGGGGAATGAAGAAAAGTACGAAGAACAACAGATAGCCGAGGTACTGAGCGATAATATATCCGGTCAGCTCAACCGATTCGAAGCCCACGCCTGCAAAAATATCTATTGCCTCGATTTCGGGCAGTGCAATTCCCGTAATGCCGAGCGAACCGAGGAAAGAATACAATTCGTTGCCTGCGCCGAGGAATGCGTTTGAAACGTCTTGCATAACGCCGAGCGGTTTCAGAACGAAGAAAACGAGCGCAAACGAAACGCCGATGGCGAGTACGATCCAGAGTATCGCCGTTATCAGCGTTAAAAATGTGTTCGTTAAGCCGCGCTTGATGCCGCGGTACAAAAGCACCCCGACAAAAACGAGCATAAGAATATCAGCAATCCAATACATAAAGACCTTCTTTTCGGCTTTCGCCGTTTGCAAAGCTATAATATTATTAGCCTTGCTTATAATAATTATAATACCACGCGCGCGTTTTGTCAATACGATTTAATCAAAAAAACTCACGATTTAATTAAAATCGGTAAAAAATATCTTAAATTTGACTAAACCGACCTAAAATCGACCGTGCGTGCGGTAACGTCTGCGCCGTTTGACTTATTTCGTCGGCTTATAGGTATCCTTAAGCGACGTAATTTCCGAAAGAACGGTCTTGCCGTTTTCGGTGAGTTTCTTATAATATCCTATGCGCAAAAGTTGGAAGCATTCGCCGTCGGCGACGTTTGCAAAATATTTTTCCGCTTTTCCGACGAATTCGTGAACGCTGTCGTAGTTCATTCTCTCAGAAAAATCTTGGTTTGCGTATTCGGCGTCTTTAAGCAGATAATCGTATTTTTTGACGGTAACGTCTTCGCAGTTAGCCGCGTCAACCCACTGAATGGTTCCTTTCACCTTGAGTCCCGAAAGGTCGTTTCCGCTCTTCGATTCGGGGAGGTATGAACAAATAAGTCGGTCTATAGTACCGTTTTCGGCGTATTCGACTCTTTCGCATTTAATAATGTACGCGTTTTTAAGACGAACGTAGCCGTCCGGTTTTAGACGGAAAAATTTAGGCGGCGGATTGTCCGAAAAGTCTTCTGCCGAGATATACAGTTCTTTTGAAAAAGTGATTTCGCGTTTGGGGCCGTTTTCGGTTTGGGGCATGCAATCGAAAGTAAGCGTTTCGCTGCCCTCGTAATTTTCTATTACTACCTTAATGGGGTTTATTACCGCCATTGCTCTTTGGGCGTGCTCGTTTAAATAGTCGCGAACGAAATGCTCGAGGTAGCCCGATTCTATTTCGGAATTGGCTTTTGCCACGCCGACTGCTTCGCAGAAGTTTTTAAGCGCTTGAGCGGGAATGCCGCGTGCGCGAAGCCCTGTAAGAGTAGGCATGCGCGGATCGTCCCAACCGGTAACAGCTTTGTCCTCGACGAGTTTTTTAAGATAGCGCTTGCTCATAACGGTGTTTGTTATGTTAAGCCTTGCAAATTCGATTTGGCGCGGCTTGTGCGCAACCTGCGTGTTTTCGACTACCCAATTATAAAGCGGACGGTGATCCTCGAATTCGAGAGTGCAAAGGGAGTGCGTAACGCCTTGCATCGAGTCGCAAATGGGGTGCGCATAATCGTACATGGGATAGATGCACCACTTATCGCCCGTGCGGTGATGCGTTGCGTGCAATACGCGGTAAATTACCGGATCGCGCATGTTGATATTAGGCGAAGCCATATCTATTTTTGCGCGTAGAACTTTTTCGCCGTCGGCATACTTGCCCTCTTTCATTTCGGTGAAAAGTTTTAAGTTCTCATCGATCGATCTGTTGCGGTAGGGGCTTTCGGTGCCGGGCTCGGTAAGCGTTCCGCGAGTATTTCTTATTTCTTCGGCGGAAAGGTCGCAAACGTAAGCCTTGCCGTCCTTAATAAGCTTTACGGCAAGCTCGTATATCACGTCGAAAAAGTCGGATGCGTAATGAATTTCGTGCCACTTAAAACCCAACCATTCGATGTCGGCTTTTATCGCGTCGACAAATTCGGTTTTTTCTTTGGAGGGATTGGTGTCGTCGAAGAACAGGTTGCACTTGCCGCCGTATTTTTCGGCTGTGCCGAAGTTTAAGCACAAAGACTTTGCATGTCCTATATGCAGATAACCGTTCGGCTCGGGCGGAAAACGAGTGTGAACCTCGGTTACCTTGCCCTCGGCGAGTTCTTCGTTGATGATGTCTTCAATAAAATTTCTTGCTTCTTCCATATGTAATCTCCGAGAGAAAAAATTTATTCCTTGTGATAGTGGCCGATTTAGCGTTGTCGGCGTGTTTGCGCCTTATACGCTTTAGGCGCCGTTTGTAAATCGGCGGCGCCGTAAATCGGGCTATAAGTCCGTTATCGGCTATTTGTCGGTTTGTTTGCGCTCGAGTTTTTTAAGTATTTCGTCGAAATAATCGGGGAGGGGCGCGTAGAAGGTCGTTTGCTCGCCCGTCGTCGGATGCGTAAACGTTATTTTATAGGCGTGCAGCAGTTGACCGTTTAGTTTGAACGGCTGCTTCTTCGGTCCGTATAGCGGATCGCCGACTACCGGGTGCCCGAGATGCTTTGCGTGCACTCGTATTTGGTGCGTTCTGCCTGTTAAAAGTGAGAATTCCGCAAGGGTATAATCGCCGTATCTTTTTACCACCGTGTAATCGGTAACGGCTCTTTTGCCTTTTGTTTTGCTAACGGCAAACGCGGTGCGGTCTTTCGGCGAGCGGTCGATAAGCGTGTCTATTCGTCCGCTATCCTCTTTCAAATTGCCGTGCAGTAGTGCGTAATAGCACCTTTTGCACGTCTTTTTTTCTATTTGGTCGGCAAGCGAAAGGTGCGCTTTGTCGTTTTTCGCGACGAGAAGAATACCCGAGGTGTCTTTATCGATACGGTGAACTATTCCCGGGCGAACAACTCCGTTTATTCCGCTGAGTTTGTCGAGCCTGTAAAGCAAGGCGTTGACGAGCGTGTTTTCGTCCGTACCGCAGCCTGCGTGAACGGTAAGCCCTTGCGGCTTGTTTATTACCGCAAGGTCGTCGTCTTGATAAATAATATCGATCGGAATATCGACGGGGCGAACGTCCAAGGGCTTTGGCGGCTCGATGACGGCAACTACTTTATCTCCGTCCGAAACGGTAAAGCTCGCCTTTTCTTGCCTACCGTTGACGGTTACCGCGCCTTCATCCACGAGTTTTTTTGCGTGCGAGCGCGATAGATCGCCCTCTTTCGAAAGGAATACGTCCAATCGCATTTTTCCGCCGCTAACGATAAATTCGTGCGTCATTTTGAATTTTCGCCTTCGTCTTTAGAGGCAGTTGCCGTTTTTTTCGGCTTAAAAAGTGCTTCTTCGTCAAAGAATAGGACGTACAAAATAAGCATAAACGCGCCGATGCAAAGACAACTGTCGGCAACGTTAAAGTTTGCAAAGAAGGGAACGTCGATAAAATCTCGAACGTGGCCGAATGCAAGGCGGTCGATAAAATTGCCTATCGTACCCGAAAACATAAGCGATATTGCGGAAAGCAACCACTTGCCCTCGGGTTTTTTAACTACTAAGAATATAAACCCTGCGATTAAGACGACCGACGTCAGCGCGATAAAAAAGACTTGCGCCCAATCTTTTCCGGAGAGGAAAGAAAAGGAAGCGCCTTGATTATAGCTTATCGATATTCGCAAAACGCCCTCGATTAAAGTGATCGACGTCTTGTTGTAGTCGACGATTATTTTTGAAATCTGATCGACCACGAGTGTAAGAAAGAATAAAATCAAATACCACATCAGTCCATTACTCCAAGCTCCTTGCAAAGGGCTTCGAGATCGAGTTCGCCGGGGTTTAGTACCTCGTTCAAGTCGAAACCGTCCGATTGCGGAGCGGGGGATTGTTTTTCGGTTAAAAGTGCGGTCGCTCGGGCGATAAGTTCTTCGCCGTCCGCCGATGAGTTGAGCGTTTTATGGTCTTGAAACAGCGATTGCAACGCCTTGGCTAAGGTAAGCCGCTTTTCGCAAGAGGCGTCGTCAAAGGGAAGCGCCGCTTGCCAGCGCGCCGCAAATGCGTATAGCCGTTTTATTTCGAGAGAATAATCCAGCGCGATTTTTTCGTTGGCGGCTTTTATTCTGTCAGACGCGGTAGCGTTGGCTAAGTCGAGCTGTTTTTTAAGCTCCGCGTTCTCGACTAAAAGTGAGCGTATAAGTTCGTTATCGGCACTTTTATCGGTCGAACTACTCGCCGCTTGCCGTTTGTCCTTGCGTTTCATATCAGCCTTTCTCGCCACGAATTGTCTTTATCATAGAAGACTTAAGCTCGTAAAGTTCGTCAGATAAATCGACCTTGAAAATATGCGGATAGTCCGTTCTCGTATATTCTTCCCAGAACGCCGAAAGTTCTTTTTTCGAGCTCGCCGCAATTTCTTTAAGGGTGGGGAAGTCGTATACGATCTTGCCGTCTTTTATGATGGTTTGCGTGATTTCGCGCAGTTCGTAATTTTCAAAAGTAATGCTCTTCCAGCGCTCGGTCGGGTGATAAAGAGTGAGCGGTTTTGTCGTATCGAATTTTTCGCCGCGCAAGAAAATAACGTCGGCTTCAGCCATTCCGTTTACGAAAACGCGGTAAATGCTCTTAAAACCGGGGTTGGTAATCTTGGCGCTGTTGTCCGAAAGTTTAATCTTGGGGATAAGGTTGCCGTCGTCGTCTTCCATAGCCGAAAGCTTGTAAACTCCGCCGAGCGCGGGCATTTCCTCGCTTGTTATAAGCTTGGTGCCGACGCCCCAAAGGTCGATTTTTGCGCCTTGGTTTTTAAGCGAGTCGATAAGATGCTCGTCGAGGTCGCCCGAAGCGCAAATTATCGTATCGGGGAAACCCGCTTCGTCGAGCATTTTTCTCGCTTCCTTGGAAAGGTATGCGAGGTCGCCCGAGTCAAGCCTTATGCCGAGCGGTTTTTTGCCCCGCGCCTTAAGTTCGTTAAAGACCTTAATTGCGTTGGGAACGCCGCTTTTCAGCGTGTTGTAAGTATCGACGAGTAAAAGCGCCGCATCGGGATAAATATCGGCGTAAGCCTTAAACGCTTCGTATTCGCTCGGAAAATTCATTACCCAACTGTGCGAATGCGTGCCGGAAACCTTAAAGTCGAACATTTTGCCGGCTAAGACGTTCGAAGTGGAATTACAACCGCCGATGATCGCCGCACGCGCGCCGTAAATGCCTGCGTCCGGACCTTGTGCGCGCCTTAGGCCGAATTCCATTACCGAATCGTCGCCCGCCGCATGGCAAATTTTTGCCGCTTTAGACGCGATAAGCGTTTGGTGGTTTATCATATTAAGTATGGCGGTTTCGATAAGCTGCGCTTGAATTATAGGCGCTTTAACGGTCAGTATAGGCTCTCCGGGGAAAACGGGTACGCCCTCGGGAACGGCGTAAACGTCGCCGGTGAATTTCATTTCGGACAGATATTTCAAAAATCCTTCGTCGAAAAGATTGAGCGAACGCAAATATTCTATTTCGTCCTTGCCGAACGAAAGGTTCATTATATAATCGACGGCTTGCTCGAGTCCTGCGGCAAGCGAGTAAGTGATGAGGTCGTTTTGACGGAAAAAAAGGTCGAATACGGCGGTTTTTTCGTGTCTGCCCTTGAGGTAATAGCCGTTCATCATAGTGAGCTGGTAAAGATCGGTTAGCAACGTAAGATTTCTCGTTTCCATTATTTCCTCGTACTTTTTAGCTGTTTTCGTGCTATCGTTAGATGTTTTTCCGCATTGCGCTCGTTTTATGCTTTCGACGCAATGCAAAGTCAATGCGTTTTTATTGGCAAAATCGATTATTAAATTAAATGAATTACTTTAATTAACGAAAATCGCCGTCGGTGATAATCCGACGGTTTTTCGTTGGTATAATCGACTTATTTGCGGTAATAACGCGTTAAGCCGTTTGAGATTAGTCCTTGAAAGATTTTATTTCGGGAAGGGGTTCTTCCTTTTCGGGCTCTTCCGACTTTTCCGCTTTGCGTTGCTCGTACGTTTTAAAGTCGGGCTTTTCGTTATCGGTAACAAGCGTTACTTTGTTTGAATAAAGCGCTATACCGACAAGCCAGAAAAGCAAGAATGCGAACACTGCCGCAAGCAATACGAAATACCACTTGACCGAAAGGACGATAAGAAGAACTATCAGTCCGAGCGCGGCGGCAAAATATGCTGCTATTCCGTAAAAACGATTTTTTTGAAGAAGGGCGAAGACGAGATAGAAAATCGCCGTAGAAAACGCCGCGGCGCAGACGAATACGCCTATCGCGGTGAGAATTTTATATGCAGTCTCCGCTTCGTCGTCCATGCAAACCAGCGTGATTATAAAGCCGACGAGCCCTATAAAAAGTGCGCCTATAAGCCCGATAACGCGGGTAAAGGTGTTTTTTGATTTTTCGTTCGTTACCGTTTCGGTAGTCATATTACGTTAACTCCTTTCGATTATTTTAAATTCTCACCGTGGTGAGCGGGTTATTCGATTTCAACCGCTTCTTCGTCGGTGGCGGGCTTTTCGAGCAGTGCTTGCGCATTCTCGTAGTCGGTCATTTTTTGCGCGAAGTGGCGGATTAAAAAGATTGCGGGTATTGCGAGCACGACGAGGAATATCGACTGTGTTTGCGAGGGCGTAAGAACGCCGAGGAACGAACCGCGGTAGTCGTCGCGCAAGAATTCGATAAAGAAACGCCATATTCCGTACGACGCGAGGTACACCGGCATCGAATAGCGGAAACGTTTTTTAATCAGAAGATAGCTCGTCACGCCGAAGATTATAAACAAGAAGATTGCTTCGAATAATTGAGTCGGGTAAAGAGGAGTGTTTCCGAATTTACTGTATGCGGTTGAGCCGGGTTGGAACACAACGCCCAAAAAACCGAAGAAATCGCCGTCTTCTACCGGACGACCGTAACAGCAGCCGGCGAAAAAGCAACCGAGCCGCCCGAATGCGTGTGCGATCGTCATACAACTCGGCGCGACAACGACGACTTTGCTGAGCAAATAGGGATATTTTTTGCGGAAGCATAGCGCGATTACGATAAAGGTCAAAGCGCCGGTAAGCAAGCCGCCGATTGCGGTAATACCGCCGTTTAGCGAAAAGACGGCGTCTTTGCCGTTTTGGATATCGTCGATATAATTAAACAAGCCCTGCCAAGCCGCCGAACCGATAAAGCCGATTACTATCGCGGTTATCGCGGCGTAGAAAATAAAATCGACGTATTTTGCCGGTATGGAAAGAATTTTAGAATAGCTGAAAAGCACCCAAAAACAGCATAGAATGCCCACCGCGATCATCAGTCCGTACATGTATACGCTCAGATCGCCTAACGATAAGATTGGATAAGGACACATAGTATCTCCAAGCGCATGCGTGCGCTCACGCATGCGTACAACGACTTTTCTTATATGCGATTATATCACGCCTCGTCCATTTTATCAACCGTTTTAAAGGTTTTTTTGCAAAACGGCTGTTCGGGCTCGGCGAAGGCGCGTTTTGCGTTTTGTTCTTTTTAGCGGTTTCGGTTAGGACGGAATGCCTCTGTGGTCGATAATCGAGGAGAAAACAATTTGCGTTTGAGTCCTGCCGTAGCGCTGAAGTTCGTTTAAAAACTTGTCCATATCGGCGGTGTTTTTAAAGAAAACTTTGATTAGCAGAGAGTATTCGCCTGTAACGCGGTGACATTCGGAAACTTGCGGCGACGAACGCAAGAAAGAATAAAGTTCTTCTTTGGCGGCAGGAGGGACTTCCATGTCTATATACGCTTTGATGCCGCCGCCGATAAGCGAGCGATCGATTTCGGTAAAAAAACCTTTTATAACGCCCGAATCGGTCATTGCCTTGACTCTCGCGGCGACCGTCGGAACGGAAACAGAAAGTTTGTCCGCAATGCTTTTATACGACGCGCGCGCGTCGTTTTGCAATATTTTAAGAATGTTAAGGTCCAATTCGTCGGGTGTTTTATTCATCTTTTCGTTCCTCGAAGTAAATTTTTTACAGTACGCACGGAGGTGCTTGCCGTATGTTCCGCGGCTCGGATTCGGGCGTTGTTTGCCGTATGTTTTTGGTACACCCAACCCCTTCGTGCCGTAAAACAGTATACTTTAAAAAATAAAATTTTTCAACTGATTTTTTAAAATAATTTAGTTTTTATGTGAGATTATGTTAAATATAATCGATATTTTTGGCTTTTGATATTATTATTTTAAATAAGTTGACTTATAATTTTCATAGTCCTAAAATAGCAGTTGCTAAAAAACAAGTGAAGCGCGCGTTGCCGCTTTAAGACTTTTACGGAGATGAACGTTATGGACAAAAGAACGGAAAGCGATTCGGTCGGTTCGCTCGAAATATCCGCCGACGCGTATTACGGAGTGCAAACGTATAGGGGATATAAAAACTTTAATATAACGGGGCAACCGATCAACGGCGTTTTCGTTAAGAATATTATCAAAATCAAAAAAGCCGCCGCCGTTACTAACTGCTTGGCCGGGCTTATCGACGAGAAAATGCGCGACGCGATCGTTACCGCGTGCGACGAAGCGTTGGACGGTAAGTTCGATTCGGATTTTATTACCGACGCCATTCAGGGCGGAGCGGGTACGTCGGCTAACATGAACGCCAACGAAGTCATTGCAAACCGCGCGACCGAGCTACTCGGCGGAAAAAAGGGTGAATATATTTGCCATCCGAACGACCACGTTAACCGTTCGCAATCGACCAACGACGTTATTCCGTCGGCGGGCAGACTTACCGTCATCGACCTTGCCAAAGACCTTAGCGTTGCCGCCGAAAAACTCATTGCCGCGCTCGACGAAAAGGCGGTTGAGTTCGACGACGTAATCAAAATGGGCAGAACTCAGCTCGAGGATGCCGTGCCGATTAGGCTCGGTCAAGAATTTGCGGCCTATTCGTCAGGTCTTAAGCGCTGTTTAAAATTGGTCAACGTTGCCGTAGACGAAATGTATTCGGTCAACCTCGGCGGAACGGCTATAGGTACTGCGGTCAACGTAAACAAGCGTTATTTAAAAAACATCGTGCCCGTTCTTTCCGAAATTACCGGGCATCGACTCGTTCAATCGGCAAACCTCATCGACGCAACGCAAAATCTCGACGGTTTCGTGTTCGTTTCGGGGGCGCTCAAAACGCTCGCCGTTTCGCTTTCTAAAATGTGTAACGATTTACGGCTCATGTCGAGCGGACCTAAGACCGGGTTCGAGGAAATCGTTCTTCCCGCAAAACAAAACGGCTCGTCGATTATGCCGGGTAAGGTCAATCCGGTCATTCCCGAAGTGGTAAGTCAGGTTGCTTTCGCCGTGTTCGGCAACGACACGACCATTACCGCGGCGGCGGAGGCAGGTCAACTCGAGCTTAACGCCTTCGAACCGGTCATCTTTTATAAACTGTTCGAATCGCTTACTTGTCTAAAAAACGCGATGGAAACGCTCACCGAAAACTGCATTAAGGGTATAGTTTCCAATAAAAAACATTGCGAAGAGCGACTCGACGAAAGCGTAGGAACCGTTACCGCGCTTTGTCCGTATCTCGGGTATAAGGTATCCGCCGAGCTTGCCAAAGAGGCGTTAAAGCGCAACGTGCGCATTAAGGATCTCGTTATAGAAAAAGGGCTTTTGTCTAAAGAAATGCTCGATAAGGTGCTCGATCCGTATTCTATGACCGAGCCCGCTTCGGATGGTTCCGACGAATAATTCGCCGTTCGGGGTAGGTAGTTAAGCAATTCGCCGTTCGGCGAAATGATAAACAAATCGCCGTTTATCGGTGGTTAAAAAGGCACGCCGAAAGCGTGCCTTTTAAGTTATTTCACTGTTCGGTATCCCTCCACAGTCTTCGGCGGTTCCCCTCCCTTTAAGGCAAGGGCGGCTTTTCGGAAAAATGGCGCAAAGTGCCGATAATCGACTTATAGGGCGGTTTTTGTTATTTTTTCAACGCGCGGGTTCCTTCAGTCGGCTTGCCTTGCCAGTGCCCTACGGGAGGAATCCGCGCATGTTAACGTGTAAATAATATGCCGCTCTAAGGGAGTAGAGAAGTGAAGAACGGAGGCGTTCCTTTCGCTTTCAAACACCAAAGAAAAAAAGCCGCGGTGCGACTTTTTCTTTTTTGGTGGAGATGGGCGGAGTTGAACCGC
>CAZHGN010000017.1:8155-29514 GCA_964532155.1 uncultured Acidiphilium sp. | reverse complement strand
TCGCCTCCCTCTCGGGGGAACGCGAGGGAAGAGAAGAGTTGAAAAACTAAAAACGCCAAACGGAAAGAATAACGGTCGGCAAATCGAAAAGTGTTAGTTAGGAGTGTTTTGCGTAAACGAAACGAAAGATATTCCTAAACCTAACAACCAAAGTAAAAACAAATAAAATTGCTCATAGGGTTCCTTTTTACGGAAAGAGCCGAGCGCTATAAAGGCGTTCGGTTCTTTCCGTTTTTTCTTTGTTCTTTCTGCCGCGTTAAAGGCGCACATGTTGCTCGGGCGGCTTGTTTGCTCCGTTTTGCAATAATGGGAATATGCCGATAATCGACCTATACCGCATTTTTTAAGTAAAAAAATTTATGGTTGCCGTGCAATTTCTCCGTTCTCGACGAGGTAGCCGAGAAAGGTGAGAAGTAAAGAGCGAAAGTTGCATAACGGACGAGTTCGGCGAAAAACTCGGCTAAAAGGACTGAAAAAGGACGCTGAAAACTTGAATGGAAAGGCGGTGAAAAAGGCGGTGAAAAAGGGTGCAAAAGGGTTGAAAAAAGGGCGTTATGGTGATATAATAGAAACAGAGCGCAACGCTCACGCGGAGACACAGATGAAAGATTTCGTTCACTTGCATTTACATACCGAATACAGTTTGCTTGACGGAGCGGCGAAGATCGATAAGGTTTTCGAGCTTGCCAAGGAGCTTGGGCAAAACGCCGTTGCTATAACCGACCATGGTAATATGTACGGCGTCGTTTATTTTGCCGAGCATGCGAAAAAGCTCGGAATGAAAGCCATTATCGGTTGCGAAATGTATATGTGCGACGATATGTATAAAAAGAATTCCGAAAACAAGGAATACGAGCACCTCGTATTGCTTTGCAAGGACGATACGGGCTATAAAAATCTTATAAAAATGGTTTCCGCCGCGTATATCGACGGATTTTACCGCAAGCCGAGGTGCGATTATAAAACGCTTGCCGAGCGGCATGAGGGGCTTGTTTGTCTTTCGGCGTGTCTTGCCGGGCGCATACCGCAATATCTGCTTGCCGGCAGGTACGAAGATGCGAAAAAGCACGCGCTTTGGATGAAAGATCTTTTCGGCGAGGACTATTATCTCGAAATACAGGACCACGGAATAGCCGATCAGATAAGAATTAATCCGCTCTTATTCAAACTTTCTAAGGAAACGGGGATAAAACTCGTCGCCACGAACGACGTGCACTATTTGAAAAAAGAAGACGCGTTGATGCAAGAAGTTATGATGTGCATTAACACGCAGACCACGCTTGACGATCCCAAGCATATGCGGTTCGAGACCGAGGAATTTTATTTGAAGAGCCGCGAGGAAATGGAAAAAATGTTCGGCGACACGCCCGAAGTTCTCGACGTGACGACCGAGATTGCCGCTAAATGCTCGGGCGACTGCATAAAACTCAACAAGAAATGCGAGCCGGTAAGGGACGCTTCGCTCGTTCCGGGGTACACGCCGCCGAACGGCATGACCGCGTACGAGTACCTTAAAATGCTCGGCGAAGAGGGTTTGAAAAAGAAGTATAAAGAAATTACGCCCGAAATACGCGAGCGTTTCGATTACGAGCTGAACACCATAAGCGATATGGGCTACCTCGAATATTATCTCATCGTATGGGATTATATCAACTACGCGCGCGAGCACGGTATTCCGGTCGGCGCGGGGCGAGGCAGCGGCGTTAGTTCGATTGTCGCGTATTCGATAGGTATTACGGACGTTGAACCACTCAAATACAGCTTGATTTTTGAACGTTTCTTGAATAAAGAAAGGGTAAGCATGCCCGACTTCGACGTCGACTTCGATCCCGAACGGCGCGAAGAGGTTATAGAATACGTGCGCGATAAGTACGGCAGAGACAAGGTTGCGCAGATCGTAACTTTCGGTACGATGGCGTCGCGTGCGGCGATTAAGGACGTCGCGAGGGTTATGAAGGTCTCCTATGCCGAGGTCGACAAAATGACCAAGCTTATGGACGGCAAGCATACGATCCCCGAACTTTTGGGGCTTAAGCAGTCGAAAAAGGACGGCGACGTTACCGTACGCGAACTAAAAGAACTTTATCAGTCGGACGATACCGTCAGACGAGTCGTCGATATGGCGATGAAACTCGAGGGCATGCCGCGCAATATTTCCGAGCATGCCGCCGGCGTTATAATATGTAATAAAGTGCTGTCGGATAACATTCCGCTTGCACGCAACGGCGAAGATATCGTTACGCAGTTTAATATGAAAGTGGACGAGCAGATGGGGATGCTGAAGATGGACTTCCTTGCCCTCAAAACGCTCACGGATATTAAAAAATGCTGCGACTACATTATGGAGGATAAAGGCATAGAGATTGACTTCCGCGAAATCGGTTACGAGGATAAGGCGGCTTACGATCTTATGTCGAGCGGAGATACCGACGCGGTGTTCCAGCTCGAATCTCCGGGCATGAAAAAGTTCATGCGCGAGCTCAGACCGGAGAATCTCGAGGACGTAATAGCGGGTATTTCGCTTTTCCGCCCCGGTCCTATGGATTCCATTCCAAAATACATTCAGTTTAAAAATAATCCCGAAACGATGACCTTCAAGCACGAGCTTTTGCGCCCGATTTTGACGGTAACGCACGGCGTTATAATATATCAGGAACAGGTTATGGAAATAGTCCGTAAGCTCGCGGGGTTCACGTTCGGTCAAGCGGATATAATCAGGCGCGCCATGGGTAAAAAGAACATGGAAGAAATGGCGCGAATGAAGAGTATATTCATCAACGGCGAAAAGGACGAGAACGGCAACGTTAAGACAGAGGGCGCAATCGCGCGCGGCGTTCCCGCCGAGGTCGCCGACGATATATTCGAGGAAATGACTAGTTTTGCTCAATACGCCTTTAATAAATCGCACGCGGCGGCGTACGCGGTTATAGCGTACCAAACGGCGTACCTTAAGCATTATTATCCGCAAGAGTTTTTGGCGGCGATCCTCAACGACCGTATCGACAAGATTGACGAAATTACCAAATACGTTATCTATCTTAAGGAACGCGGGATTCCCGTTTTGCAACCGGACATCAACCACTCCAAGGCGTTTTTCTCGGTCGAGGGTGACGGCATTCGGTTCGGTTTGGTCGGCGTTAAGGGCGTCGGGCTTGCCGCAATCGAGTCTATCGTAGAGGAGCGAAACAACGGCGGAAACTTCAAGTCGTTCGAGGATTTTATGTCCCGAGCAAACGTCAAAGTGCTCAATAAACGACTTATAGAGAACCTTATCTATGCCGGCGCGTTCGATTGCTTCGGCATTGCAAGGAGCAGGCTCATTGCCGTTTACGACGGACTTATGGACCGCGCGGTTGCCATTGCCAAGGAGCGAGACAGCAATCAACTTAGCCTTTTCAGCGGCGCGCTCGCTTCGTATAACGAGTTGACTGTTAAGTACCCCGAACTTAGAGAATACGACGACAAAACCCGCCTTTCGAGGGAACGCGACGTTTTGGGCGTTTACGTAACCGGGCACCCACTTACTAAGTATATGGACAGCTTTGCCGGTTTTTCGTTCAAGACCGAGCTTTTGCAGTATTACGAAGAGGACGAGGACGGCGTGCGCACTTATACCGAAATTTCGGACGGTCAGCGTGTGGAAATGGGCGGTATAATAACCGCCGTTACAAAAAAAATCACCAAAAGCGGACAAAGTATGGGAATGATTACCCTCGAGGACGTTTACGGCAGTATAGAATGCGTGTTCTTCCCCAAGGTGTACGACAGGTCGAAAGCCTTGCTTAACGCCGAGGCAATCGTTAAAATCGAGGGCAAAATTCAAATACGCGACGGACAAAAACCTTCTATTTCGGTTGAAAAAATCAAAGAACTTCAACTCGAAGACGATAACGGAGAGAACGCCGAACAGCCCGAAAAGCAATCGGACGACCGAGCCGACGACCGTGCGAAACGCGAATGGCTGGGGATAACCTTGCCGAGCGAAAAGGAGCAGTACGAGGCGGATATACTCGAAACGCTCGAACTGTACCCCGGAGATATACCGGTTATAATCAAAAAAGGCGGCAAATATTATAAGTCGACGTACAAGATAAGAAATTGCCGCGGCTTGATTTCGGAACTTGTATATTTCGTCGGCGAAGACAACTTGCTATTCTTTGAAAAATAGCCCTATAGGTCGATTATTCGGCAAAAAGGTGGATTTAAAAATGGAAAAAAGCGAAAAGAAAATAAGCGTCGTCGTGCCGTGTTATAACGAGCAAGATACCGTAAGGGGATTTTACGACGCCTGCGTTCCGGTGTTGGATAGCAGTGGCTATTCGTTCGAAATCATTTTCGTCGATGACGGAAGCTCGGACGAAACCTTCGAGCGGCTGAAAGACCTTGCCTTGGCCGACGATCGTGTAAAAGCCGTATCGTTTAGCCGCAACTTCGGTCAGCAGTCGGCTATAATCTGCGGGTTTAAGCATGCCTCGGGCGACGCCGTACTCGAAGCCGATTGCGATTTGCAAGATCCCCCCGAACTCTTTTTAAAACTTATTGAAAAGTGGGAGGAAGGCTACGAGGTCGTTCACGGCAGGCGTTTAAAACGCCGCGGCGAATCGGTTTTTAAAAGGGCGACGGCGGCTGTCTACTACGCTTTTTTGAGCAAGATTACCGAAGTGCCCGTTCCGCGTAACACGGGCGATTTTAAGCTGTACGACCGCAAAGCGTTAAATGCATTGCTCGCCATGCCCGAGCACGATAAATATATTCGCGGGCTCGCTTCGTGGGTAGGGTTTAAGCAGACTTTCGTCGATTACGAACGCCCCGAGCGCACCGTCGGCGAAACAAAATACACCCTTAAAAAAATGCTCCGCCTTGCAAAGACGGGTATTATATCTAACAGCGATTTTCCGCTGTATTTGTCGCTTGCCTCTGGCGCGATAGGCGGCGTTTGCTCGCTTGTTTGCTTTATCGTATTTATAATATTATCGGCGGTCGGTCGTGCGTTGCCGCTTACCGCGTGGCTTTTCCCGACGATAGCGTTGCTTTTTTCGGTCGGGTACTTTTTGAACGGTATATCCAACTTATACACCGCCGCTTTGCATCGCGAAATCAAAGGCAGACCGGATTATATAATAAGCCGCACGCTTAATTTGGGCGACGAAGAAAAGTAGCCGAATATTTAAGCGAATTTTGCTGCTGCGGCGGCTGTAAAAAGCGACGGCGCGCCTATCGTTTTTTTAAAAAAACGCGCAAAATTCTTAAAATAATCCTTTTATTTTCTTGACATTGTTTCACGTCGGGTTGTATAATGTAAACTAATAGGGACGGTATATCCCAAAAAAGAATAAAAAATAATGCCTTGTTCGGCATTTAATCGGAGGTAACTATATGGCAGCGGATCTTCAAGGTCTTAAGAATTACAAGATCGATATCACTCTCGTTATCGATGCGACCGGAAGCATGAGCCCGTTTA
This sequence comes from uncultured Acidiphilium sp., assembly GCA_964532155.1. Classification (GTDB taxonomy): domain Bacteria; phylum Bacillota; class Clostridia; order Christensenellales; family Borkfalkiaceae; genus HGM11416. Next base: position 24,053 of record CAZHGN010000017.1, on the reverse strand, counting down.
TGGGGCAGGTTAAGGAAGGTATTCTTTCCGTTCCCGGCGAAATCAGGGATGCGCTCGAAAAAGAAAATAAGCACGTCGAACAGATGAGAATTAAGGTTATCGACTTCGGCGATTTCGGTTACGACGGCAGCGATGCTATCCGTCAATCGGCTTTCTACGATGCCGAAACCGAGGGAGACAAGATCGTTGACGCCATAAACGGAATCGAATATTCCGGCAGAGGCGGCGATATTCCCGAAAACGGTCTCGAAGCGCTTTACGAGGCTATGGCTTCCGATTGGGTAGAACCCAAGCCGAACGGACGTCATATAATCGTTCTCGTAACCGACGCTCCTCCTCTGGATCTCGGTGAGCGCGCCGAATGCGAAGGCTACGACAAGGACAGATATCCCGAAACTATCGACGATCTCGGCGAGATTTGGAACCCGACCGACATGCAGGGCGGCGATTCCGGTCTTAAACTTTCCCCGATGAAAGCTCGTCTCGTCTTGTTTGCCCCGCAGGGCGTAATTGCCGGTCATACTTGGGACGACGTAGTCGGTTGGGAAAGAGTTATCTTCAAACCCGTTGAACCCGCTTCGGGCGTTAAGATCGAAATGGGCGAGCTCGTTGCCGAAATCGTACACAGTATCAGACTCGGCTCCTAACGATCGTTTTTTGCGCCGAAGTGAGTTTTTGGCGCGGACTTTTGCTTGAAAGGAAGTGTGCCGAGTGCAAATTACAGCACTCGGCGCTTATTTTTTATACCGAAACGAAATTATTGCAATTATTTTTCGCGATTATACCGAATGCGCGTGGCGTTAGCTTGCGACAAAAAGGAGTGTTATGGACTGCAACGAACAGTTATTTTTAATGAAAAGCGTAGATTCATCGGCGGCGCCTTACGAGGAGAGCGGAGTCAGAAAGGACGGCTTGTCTTTTTACGCCGAATACCGCCGCGATACCGATAACAAGTCGGACTTATACGGCGGCGACGCCTATCCCGTGGTTTGGACGGAAAGCGAGAACGGTGTTAAATACGGAATGATACTCGTTTCCGACGGCTTGGGATCGGGTTCCTTTACGCACGAAAAGCTTCGCGAGAAATACGAGAACGAAGAAAAGGATGAGAGCGAAAAGCTTTACGATTTTTTGATCGGTCTTTACGGCGAAGAGTTTTTTGACGACGACGAGGCGGTAAAATACGCCTTGCGGTCTTTTTCGCCGCGCCAGCCCGATAGTTTATATATGACTTTATCGGGTAAAGAACGCTTCGACGAGCCGTTTTATCAAAGGAGCAGTCAGTACCTCGCTTCGCGCATCGTGTGCGTGGGCGCGTTTTATAAATTCAGAAAACGCGTTAAAGAGTATTTTGAAAACGGGTTTACCGCTGAGAGCGTTAAAAAGTTCCGCGACGACCTCGAGCGTTATATAGACGGCGAGTCGGATGAGGACGGCAACCTCGTTTTCGAAGGCAAAAAACTTACCGAGCAGAGCGTTTACGACAAATGGCTCCAAAGCGAATGCGACTGCTTGCGTAAAAACGTGTGGAAAACTTTCGACACGACAAACGATTCACATAATAACAAAGCCGTTTATTTGCCTTGCACTTTTTCGTGCTGGGTATTTGTCGACGACGGCAAAAAGGTAAACGGAGCGGCTCTTTTCCTCGGCGATTCGCGTTGCTATAAGATAGATTTAGTCGATGGCGTTCAGCAGATTTCCGTCGACGACGTAAGCGCCAATGCCGAGCACGACGGCGCAATGACCGTCATTCAGACGTTCGGCTTTAATCACAACGCCAAAACGGTGGAAGGAATAAAAACGCACGACGGCGCTATAAAGGCGACGGTCGTTTCGTTAGATAAACCTTGCGCGCTGTTTTGCTGTTCGGACGGCGTTTACGATACTTGCCCGACTTACGATGCCGGTACCGAGGGAATGATCGAGCGCGAACCGTCCGAAAAAATGGCAAGGTTCGAGCTTTTCAGGGAAGTCAACAATTTGGCTTTTGAATATAATTTCTTGGATATTTTAAGAAAATCAAACGGCTTGGACGATCTTCGTCATAGGCTGGTGCGTTCATTCTACGCGCACTCCATACCGGACGCCGTCGATTGCAGAGGTTCTCGTTCATCCGTTTCCACGTTTATCAACGAAAAGCATTCGGGGGGCGTTAAGCTGGACGACAGCGCGACCTTGGGCATTGCGTTTTTCTCGAGGGAAGAAAGCGGCGAAAATTTCCCCGAACTTATAACGGAACTTAGACATACTAACACCGTTCTCGACGATATCTGGAAGGCTTTTTCCGACGACGAAACAAAGGATCTTTATTGCGCAAACCTCGACGATTCCGAGTATTCCGAATCGAAGAAGAACGCGCTTATAAGCGAGATTATAATGACCGAGTACGGCGGCAACGAGTTCATAGACGTTCTCGTTAAGAACGCCCTCGAGCATTATTCGGAGATTAAAGCGCACCGTGACGAGACGGGCAAGTGGTACGCGTACGGCATACCCAACAAGGCGATGAAGAGCGAGCCCGCCGTAAGGTCGGTGCTTTGCCGAAACTTCGAGGCTCTTTTGCAAAAGGCGGTCGATGAGTTCGACGAGATTTATCCCGAGAATTTTGCCGTCGACGAGGCGGGTAATTCCGTCAATGTCAACGAGGAACTTATAAATAGAATTAGAAATATTAAAGAACAATTCGGCGGTGCGTTCGACGATTATTTGGCTCAAATGCATTCGGACGAAGGGTTCGAATACGGACACGGCATCATAAACGACGTACTTAAAGGAAATCTTTCGGAAGAAGAGTTTAAAGAGGGCGTCGGCAAGTTTTATGAAAAATATAACGCTTGCAGCAAAGAAGGCGGTTCGAATAAAGCCGTAGCCGTTATCGAAGAACTAAAGAAAGAAAGCGAATTTGTTTTCGTCGCAAACCTATGCAGTGCGCTGACGTCCGACGAAGACGAAAAAGAAGAGGCAATAAAAAAGGCGCAAGAGTGGCTTAGAGGGGACAGCGCGATATACCTACCCGAAACCGAGGGCTATACCGATAACGAGGGTAAACTTGTAAAAACGCGCAACGTAAGCAATAAGATTATTTGCGACGATCAAACGCTGATAGACCTTTGCAAGCTTGCGGCGAGCAAGAACGGAGACGGATTTTCGGCATATTTCGGCAACCTCGGGAAAAACGCGGACGAAATATTCCAAAGCATGCCGGAAGAAGTGCGCGAGCCTTTCGAGGCGTTCGAAAACGCGGCTAAAGCAAAGCAAAGTTTCGAGCTTTTATCGACCGACGAAGTTGCCCTTATGGCAGGCGGCGGCGAGGACGAAAGCGATTATTCGTCCGTAAAAGTCAACGTCGGAAGAAAGCCGATTTACGCAAATAAACATAACGTTTAGGCAAAATACCCAAAGAAGAGAGGAGTCAGATATGAAAATCGAAGATTTTACGCTTAGTCTTATTCCCGGAACGGAAACGGCTACCTGCGAAACGGATAAATATTGGAAGCCCGCCGCCGACGGTTCTAAAATAGCTATCGGCACGAAAGGGGGAGTAAAATATCAAGTTAAGGTACGCGCGACCGAGCCTAAGTGGAAAAATAACGCTCAAGTGACTGCCGCGCTCGAAAGCGAGTGTGCTATCACGCTTGACGAAGAACAACGCGTTAAACTTGAAAAAAGAATTAACAGCTTGCGCAAAAGAAAGGAAGCGGAGGATAAGATCGACGCCTTTTACGACGACTTTTTGGCAATGAAGCAGTCTATTATTCAAGCCGTTAAAAGAGCGCATTCGGCTAACCTCGTAATTGCCGAGGAGGCTTGGAAACAGCCTATTTCTTGGTTGGGCGGCTCGGTTTGTTATAGCGAAGTAACGCGCTGGCAAACCATTGCGGTAGGCGACGGCGACTCTTTCCCCGTGCGCTATGCCGACGCGTACCCGACTGCCGAATCGAGATATAAGGTGGTGGCGGCGCTTGCCGACACGCTTGCAAGATTGCACGCCGTAGGCATTAGGCACAACGACATTAAGCGCCCAAACACTTTGATTTTGGCAAAGGGGGATAATCCGCAAGTCGCGCTTATCGACTTCGACGCCGCTTTCTTTATAGACGAGTTCGTCAAACATAAGCACCATGCCAAGGTTTGGAACCTCATTCTCGGCGGCACTTATTTCGCTCCCGAAATGCTAGTTTTATCCGAGGGGCTTGCCGCAAGCGATTCGTTCGACGAAAAGGACGAATTCCTTGCTTCGTACGATTATAAGGATATAACGCTGAAGTCGGATATATTCTCTTTGGGTATAACCGCTTACGAGTATATTTTCGACGTCGAAAACCCCATGTTCCGTTTCGTTAAAGAGGGCGAAGCGCCCGTAGAGAGTAACGAATACGGCACCATGCTTTTAAACGGTTACGAGTTCGATTTCCCCGACGAAGTTAAAAACGATCCTTTCCTCTTCGCGATGATGAGGTGGATGCTCGCTTTAAATCCCGCCGACAGACCGACCGCGGAAGAAGTCGCAAAGGCTTTTTCGGCCGCGAGTTTGGATTTCGTTTCCGAAAAATTCTTGCCGGAAGATTTGTCCGCGCCTTGGGAGTCGGATAATATCGAGTTGATTCCCGAAAAAATTGCCGAAAAAGGCGTGGAAATCAAGCGTATTCGCGGTAAAGAGGGCTCTTATGCGGTTAAATATATTGCCGCCGGATATTCGGTTACGAGAAGAAAAGACAGACTTATATCCGACGGTTTTGCAAAACTTTCGGGCGGAGAAACCGCAAGCGCGGGAGTGGACGAAAAGAGAACGCTGTGGGAATGCGACCGCGCGAAATCGACCGACGTCAACTTGCCCGCAAGCGTTAGAAGAAGCGGCATAAACGGCAAATATTGCATTCAGAACAACCTTCTCGGCTTGTTTACCTTCGAGCAGTTAAAAGCAAAGGGCTTTTTTGCAAGCGACGCCGATAAGTTTTCGCTTTGGCCCGCAGACGACGAAAGGGGCGTTATCGTTTCCGAAGGGCGTGTGGCGCGCAATACCGAAAAGGGCAGCGGCGAATATTTGCTTTATTCTAAGGACGGCAAGTCTTTTGAATACTTCTCGTTCGACAGGCTCGTAAGGGCGGGGCATGTAACTCTTAAGGCTACGAGGGAAATTTGCGCGCCGTGGTCGGAAGACACCGAGTTCGTGCTTTCGGCAATACCCGACAGCGTAGAGAGTATTACCCATTCCGTAAACCTTCTTAATCGCAACGATCATACTAAATATAAATACGTTGAAAACGGCGTTACTACCGTTGTAAACGAGCGCGAGCTTATTGCGCGCGGCTGGCTTAGAAAAAAGTAAAAGTCGGTCTATAGCACGATTATCGCCTATTATCTGGCGTTAAAACGTCTTTTCTCGGTAAAGATTTAGGGAGTAAATTATGGAAAAGAATAAAACGACCGAGGTACTCTTCGGCGATCGCACGCCGTGGCGAAGCGATCCCGTTAGGTTTACCGGCAAAAGCGGTTGCGAAATAGTAAAGGGCACCTCGCCCGGATATTACAGATATGCCGTCGACGGAGTAGTTTCCTCCAAGCAAGTAGACGCCGTTCAGCTCGTAGATTGGGAAATGGCGGAACTTTTTTCGAGTACGCTCATTACTCCGTTCGAGCGAGGAGTCGAATTTAGCGGTGCCGAAACGGTGGTGCGCGACATTTCCGTTGCCGACGACGTTCCTTCGAGTTCGTACGTCATAGAGCGCAACGGCGAGATTTCCTCGGTGAATATTTTTTATTTAGTATCCGAAAAGCTTGCCACTCCCTCGGTTCCGATGCGAGAGGCGGCAAGGCGCAAGGTCGCTAATTTATACGAATCGAGCAATACGCCGTGGCTTTCGGACGAGATAAAATTTTTGCCGGTTGCCAATGTAAAAATAACTAAGGGAAAGGAACAGGGCAAGTACGTAGTTAACAAAAATTCAGGTTATTCGATGATTTATACGGCGGCGCGGCTTATAGCCGACGGTTACGCCGTAAAAGACGAGAATATGTACGCGCCCTATTACGAAGAACTCGTTTCTGTTAAAAAGTGGACTAACAAAAAGCGCAAGGCTCTTTTCGAACTTGCCTTAAAGTACGCAAAAGAGGAGTGCGGTTACGACGACGGAGAGGGCGAACTTTCTTCGCTGTTCGATTGCGTTTTGTTTTTGGAGCGCGCAACCGATTACGGCAAGAAAAAAACAAAGAGCCTTTTCGACTGGGTAAACGATATTTATAAAAAAGAAAAGGAAGAGTGCTCTAAAAAATCCGACGTCGTAAAAGGGGTAAACGGGCTCGCGGCGTTGCTTACGAAAAACGCAAGCGATGCGATTGCGGATGTGGAAGAGCTCGAACGCGGGCTTGACCGCATGAAAAAGAGTTCAAAAATCAAAACCGAAAGCAATTATAACTATTCGATGTTTTTTGCGCACGCGCGCCGCAAACCGCAAGCGGGGGCTAAATACGTTAAGAATAAGCGCAGGTACGGAAAATTTATCGAAACGCTGTACCAAGAGGATGAATATTCAAACGAAAAGGGCGTGTTTACAAGAAGCTTTACCGAGGCGATACCCATCGTCGGGTTGTTCGACGGCGATTGGTGGGATAGAGTATGCGCGATTGCCTCCGGCTTAGAAGGACGGGTAAGCGATTTGGAAAACGCGTCGTCTTCGGTTGCGCTCGTTGCCGAAGCTATTGCGGCAAGCGGAGAACGGGCGGCAAGTCCGATCTTTGCCACGGCGGCTTTGTTTTTGGGTAAAAAAACAAGTTCCGTGAAGGATGACTACGATAAAGAGGGCTTAAAAAAGGCGACCGAACTTGCAAAAAAGGCTATAAAAGCCGTTAAAAAAGCGAAAGGCGCGGCGGAAGAAACGCTTAAAATTAAAGAGTGCTTGGACGATAAAAGCGCGCTATTCGAAAAGGTTTGGAAAAAGGTTAAATCCAAAAAGCAAAAAAGCCCGATTATGCTTTTTGCCAAAGCCGATCGCAAGCCGTTTCCGAGAGACATGGTTTATAGATACGGCGAGTTTAAGTTGGTTTATCTGTCTCGCGATTTTGTAATTACGCGTTACAGCAACAAAAAATCGTCTTGCGACACTTTGCTCGGAAGGATGGGTTTTTGGGGAGCGGGTAATTATTACACGGTAAAAGACAAAAAGAATGGCACCGATTACGGTGTATTCGACGAAGAGTCGCTCGTTTATTGCGGACTTGCCGAATGGCGAATTAAATAGTCCGAAGAATTTTTGCGAGGTGAAAAAATGACTGTTAGTAAGAAGCAATTTTGCGCCGAGTACGACGCTTTATATCAAAATAAAAACAACGATTTATCGCTTGCCGAAAGAGCGCCTTTCAGTGCTAAAGACAACATGCCCGCGTTCGTTAACTACAAGGGCGAAACGCTCGATAATGCGGTAGAAAACGGAGGCGTGCCGACCGTTTTGTCCGCCGCTACATTAAGGCGTTGGATCGTGAAATTCAATTATAATAAAGATGAAATAAGCAAGGAATTTTTGGCGGATTGCGGTTTGATAGACGCGCGCGCCGACACGTTTATTTTGTTTAACGACGACGAGCTCGATTATAATATCGCTTACGGCGAAGACGTCGGTTGCAGGCTTACGCTTAATTCGTCCGCTTTTTCGGGCGGCAAAAGGTCGTTTGTGTTAATCGATCCCGAACAGTTCTTTTTTGCAGTGCCAATAGCGGTATACGAAGAGCAAAACGACGAAGAAGAACCGTGCGAAAGCCTTGAAGAAAGCACCTTTGCCGCTTATGACGAAAACGCTGAGGGCGGTATCGATATCGAAGACGGCGAAAATGCTGAGTGTAGCGAGGACGCTTGCGCGTTAGAAGACGGCGAAAACGCTGAGTGCAGCGAGGACGCTTGCGCGTTAGAAAGCTGCGATAACGGCGAGGCTGACCCGATGGAATATCCGCAGCTCGACAAGCCTACGATGCTTATCGTTGTGGACGATGCTCCTACAGACAATAAAATTATAGACGATATCAATAAAACGGATAGTGAACCTAGTAACGATTGGCTCGACGGTTTCGGCGAACGCGACCTTTCGGCTAACATCGCTTTTTTAGATACGCGTACCGGCAGCTTAATGAAAAAAGACTCGGATAGCGACGTTTATTGCAACACGGCAAGCGGAGTCAGGCAAAAGTTTTCTTCGCTTTGCCGACAGGATAAAACGTCCGAAACCGCTTGGCAAGACGTCGTTAAGAAAAACAAAAACGAGCTTTTCGGAAGAAACGAAAGGCAATTCGTCGTTCTGCTAAGCGACAGAGGCGAGGGACAAATAGTCGAGCAATTAGCCGCTCTTAGCGAAATAGATTCGTCGCTCGTTTTGTGCGCTATCAGTTTAGACGAGGGAAAATATAAATACGGAATATATTGCGCGGAAGAATGCAAAGTTAACTTCGAAACGATAAAAGCGTGCGGAAAAGCGGCGTTAAAAACGATTTTCGATAAAATCAGATGCATCCTTATAGCGTAAAAATGCCGAACGGCGGCAACCGCGCGAATACGGATTATGTTAAGGAGTAATGAATATGGCGAATATTATACCTTTGGTCGGCTTTTGTTCGGCTAAAAACAGAGAAACGGGATTTCAGTTCGTTCAAGACGGAACTAAACTGACGGCAAAAGCCGCTTTCCGCGCTTACGGCGGCGGCGACGAGATTATAGCCGACGTTTCGGGCGAGTTTTACACCGCGTCCACCTTTAAATGCACTTGCGGCAATAAACATTTATATCAATGCAGCACTTGCGGTAAGTTCGTGTGCTACGACGGAAACGAGCAAACGCACGCGTATTGCCCTTATTGCCATAGCACGGACTACGTGCCAGCCGCCGATTCGCTCGGGCGCATAGCGCGTAGCGGACGCGTGTCTGACGGAAAGAAGACGGATATCGTTCTTGCGATAGACGTTTCCAAGAGTATGACCGAGGACGGCAGAATGGAAACCGTCAAGCGTGCCGCCGTCGAGGAATTTGTTTCCAAGTACGAGGGACGTTGCCGTATGGCGCTCATTTCATTCTCTACAAAAGTCACGCTTTTGTCTCCGCTGACCGACGACTTAGATGCGATTAAACGACTTATAGGCGGACTTTCCGCCGGAGGAAGCACTTCGTCGCCCTTCGGAACGGTGCTTAGGGATAAACGGCTTTCAGAGTTTTTAAAATCGGATAATAACCGCTATCTCGTCGTCTTTACCGACGGCGAATGGTCGGGCGAAGGCACAGGACATATTTCTTCGGCTAATAAAATTAAAGACAAGGGCGTTAAAATTTTGTCTATCGGTTGCGCGGGTGCGGACAAAGGTTTTCTTGAAAGAATATCCTCGCCCGACGGTTCTATCGTTACTACCGACGCGGGTATCAGAAGCGCTTTTGCCACGATTGCCGAAAAGTCTTCGCAATAACGTCAAAATATACGCAAAGCGGTTATTCGGTTGAAAAAAATAAGTGCTTTGCCGATTAAAAATAAAACGAAAAAGAGAAAGCAAGGGGGAAACATGAAACTTGTAAAGGCTCGGTGCAAGGCATCGGGAAAGTGCGTTATTCTTCAGGTAAAAGACGACGGTAGCGCGGTTATCGGAATGATGCGCGTGAACGCCGCCGACTACGAAGCCGCGCAAAGTCAGGTTTATTTGCCGGACGGAGCAACTTGCGTGAAAAGTTGCCTAACATGCGGCAGCGTTAAGGTTTTCGGTTGCGATCACAAGTATAAAAGCAACCGATGCGGCGCAAACACGTCGCCCTCGCTCGATTGCGCTTGCTGTAGCATGCTCGAGCCCGATTACGGTGAGTCTTCTTCCGTTAATCCATTACAGATGAAGAGGGGTGAAGTCGTAAGAATTCCTATGGACGAACTTGTCGTCGGTCTTAATTGGGAGCGTGCGCACGACGGCTCGACGATCGATATCGACAGCAGCGTGGTTATGGCGGGAAACGGTTCGCACGAGCTCGTTTATTTCGGGCATCTCGGTAGCGATGACGGCTCGGTTAGGCACTTGGGCGATAACTTAACCGGCGATTACAACTCCGCTTACCTCGGCGACGATAAAGAGAACATAAACGTTTCGCTTTCTAAGGTTTCGTTAAAATTCGACAGGCTTATTTTTGTGGTCAACATATACGGCGGCACTGCTCAAAACTTAGGCAAAGTGCCCGGTTTCGACATTAAAATTAAGGATAAGGCGACAGGTAAAAAGATGATCGGATACACCGTCGACAACGGTGCTTATGCCGACAAACAATCGATAGTAGTCGGTTTTGCAAGGCGCGTGCGCGGCGGTTGGGAATTTAAAGCCGTCGGCGAAGGCACTCGTTACGCAAAAGTCGGCGATCTTGCAAATTACGCCGCCGCTCATATTCGTTAATCGAATCTTGCGGAGCGCATTTTTCGCGCCGCGCATAGCGCTCTACAAAAATCTTTTAAATTCGGTGTAAAATGGGTTATAGCATTTTTGATAAATCGGCGGTAAAAAGCAAACTCGTTGCGTCAAACGAAACTTTGTTTGATTTTAACGAAGTGATAGTAGACGTCGCGAAATATAACGAGCGCCTGCAAAGACGTTACAAACCGACCGAGTCCATCGAAGATATGAGAAGCGCGATTGCTTCGGCTTGCTCGCTCGACGAACTCGTCGATTTTTCGCTGGATAACGGCTTGTGCGATTATTGTGATTTTTCAGGGCTTAACTTGGAATGCGCTCGCTCGCTCGTTTTAGCTGTTACCGAAAGCTGTTTTCGATATCCGTTGCTTAGGGCAAACACTTGCTTTATCGGTTCGATTGGCGGTTTACAAGAGAGAATGTGTTCGGCGGCGAGCGGTAGCGAAGAAATTATCGTTCAGTTCGAGCTCGAGGGGATAATCCGCGGCGGTGAATCGGTTAGGAAATTAGGCAAAGAGGGGTTAAAAGCGCTTGCGAATATTAACAAGCGGCGCGACGAGGTTTTGGCGTTCGCCTATTCGCTTGGCGGGCTTTTCGACGCACTCGTTTTGGATACGCAGGATTTCGGCGGAATAGGTTATAAGACGTTAAAGCAAATGCTCGAGGCCGACGTTTCGATGGGGTATCATCCGCTCGGATGCGACGATACCGATTCGATCGTATATCACGAAATAGGACATTTGCTCGACAATACGTTAAAAATTAGCGATTCCGCGGAATTTACCGCGCTGAAAAAAGGGTATACGCCTGCGAAAATTGCCGAAGGACTGTCGCGCTACGCCGCGTACAATGCGCAGGAAATGCTTGCCGAGGGTTTTGCCGAATACCGTTGCAATAAAAATCCCCGACCTCTCGCAAGAAAAATCGGGGAACTTATAGACGCGGCAAGCGACCGCAAAAGCCGCTAAGATTAAAACGCCAACGAGCGCTAACCGCTCGGTGCCGACCGCTCGGCATAAATGTATAAAGCGTAAATTTTACAGCGGTGTAAAATAACTTGAAAAAATACGGACGAAGTGTTATAATGCATTCGAGGAAAGTTCGGATGGCGTTACTCTTCGTCCTTTTTCTTACTCAGAACGCTGTTTATAACGGGCGGAAGATTGTTGCGCTCGGGGTGCGTTATGGCGCCGTGCAGGCGCTCCTTTACGAATGGGATTTCCGTTTGTATGCTGCGCAAAAGTTCTTTTACGTACTGCCTTTGGGTGTGCTTGTCGGCAGGACAAACGTTTTTCAAAATAGGCTTGTCCTTCATATACGCCGAGATGTTTTTTTCTTCGATAAAAATCATCGGGCGAATTACCGATATTCCCGTACGCGAAAGGTAGGTAATCGGCTGAAAGGTCGAAAGGCGCCCCTCGTAAAACAGTGAAAGCAGAAACGTTTCCGAAAGGTCGTCGGCATGGTGACCGAGCGCGAGCTTGTTGCAACCGTTCGCCAGCGCTACGGTGTTCAATGCGCCGCGGCGCAGTTTGGAACAAAGGCTGCACGGATTGCTTTCTTTGCGAATTTCAAAAAGGATTTGTCCGATATCAGTTTTTTCGACGAAATAAGGCATTCCTTGCTCTTCGCATATGGCGCGCAACCCGTCGATTTTGCTTTGGTCGGTGTCCTTAAACCCCATATCTATGGTAATAGCGATAACGTCGAATTTTTTCGGGTAAAACTTTTTAAGCGCGGAAAAAAGATATACGAGAAGAAGACTGTCCTTTCCGCCGGAAAGACCGATTGCGATTTTGTCGCCCTCTTCGATCATGCCGTATTCGTCTATTGCGCGGCGGAACGGCGATAACAGTTGTTGGAGTGTCATAACGGTACCTCTTGGCGGCAAGATAGCCGCCGAACGAATAATCTCGACCGTTATATTATATATATTAATTGCATAAAAAACAAACGAAATCGACCGATTTTGGTTAAACTTATTTTTTTAGGCGTTTAAATATATCGTAAATATGGCAGATAAATTAGTTGAATTCCTTTTCGGAATTTTTAAAAACGACTACCTAACGGTGCTCTTTATATCGGCGTTTCCCCTCGTGGAACTCAAAGGCGCAATACCCGTCGGGCTGAAAGCGGGGCTTCCGCTTATACAATCGGCGGCGCTTGCCTACGTCGGCTCGTCGCTTGTGTGCATTCCGCTGTACTTTTTGCTTTTGCCCGTCTTTAACCTTTTAAAAAGAATAGGCTTCATAAAAAAGGTCGTTTTAAAAGTGGAAAGCTTTTTGCGCGCAAAGGCGTTAAAACTCGCGACGAATGCAAAAAACGGAAGGATGGCTTCGTCAATGTCTTGCGAGGAGCGCGAGAAAAAGACCGACGGCCTTATGCTTTTCGGGTTGTTTTTATTCGTTGCCGTACCCTTGCCGCTGACCGGCGTTTGGACGGGTACAGCAATAGCCGTTTTCTTGGGAATAAGGGGCTATAAGTCGTTTATCGCACTGTTCGCGGGTAATTTCGTCGCAGGTTCGCTCGTAACGCTGTTTACCTTTTTGTTTAAGGATAACGTCGATTACGTTATATACGCATTGACGCTTATCGCTATAATAATGCTGATCGTTGCGATCGTTAAAATTGCGCGGGCGCCGAGTTCAAGCGGCGAAAACGACGTTGATGCGGAGAATAAAAATGGATAAAATAGCCGAAATAGAAAGGCTTATAAAGGAATCGAAAAAAATAGTGTTTTTCGGCGGTGCTGGGGTATCGACCGAGAGCGGTATACCCGATTTTCGTTCGGTAGACGGTGTATATTCTCAAAAATATGCCTATCCGCCCGAGGAGATTTTATCTCACGATTTTTTCTTTCGGTACACGAAAGAATTTTTCGAGTTCTATTTTGAAAAAATGATTTTCCCTTTCGCAAAACCCAACGCCGCGCATCTAAAACTTGCCGAAATGGAGCAAAAGGGGCGTTTGTCTTGCGTGATTACGCAAAATATCGACGGTTTGCATTACGCCGCCGGCAGTAAAAACGTGTGCGAGTTTCACGGTACCGTTCACCGCAATCACTGTCTGTTTTGCGGAAAAGAATACGATTTGCAATATATGCTCGAGCATAAGGGCGGCGTTCCTCGGTGCGCTTGTGGCGGAATAATAAAGCCGGACGTCGTGCTATACGGCGAGGCTATTCCGACGGCGGCGATAGAGCAAGCGGTGAGCGAGGTCGAAAATTGCGACTTGCTTATAGTCGGCGGGACCAGCCTGAAAGTTCAGCCTGCGGCGAGCCTTGCGTATATGACCGAGGCTCGAAAGATCGTCGTCAACAAGAGCGCGCAAGAAATGGATATCGGTGCCGAAATAGTCGTTAACGAACCTATAGGCGAGGTTTTTGGTAAAATAAGGCTATGAAAACCGATTTTGAAACACTTAGAAAAAAGCAAGTAGAAGAGGGCGCTTCGGGTAAAAAATTGCTTTTACACGCTTGCTGCGCGCCGTGCAGTACCACTTGTCTCGAAAGGCTTACAGCCGATTTTGACGTAACCGTCTATTTTTATAATCCGAATATGGACGGCGTAGAAGAGTACGAAAAGAGGGCGGCGGAGGCTCGTCGGTTTATCGGCGAGGTTTACGGCGATAAAGTAGGGCTTATAATAGAGAAATACGAGCCGAGTGAGTTTTACGAGGCGGCTCGCGGCTTGGAGAATTTGCCCGAGGGCGGCGCGCGTTGTACCGAATGCTTCGGTTTGCGCCTTAATAAAACCGCGGAGTATGCAAGGCAAAACGGATACGATTGCATTTGCACTACGCTTACGGTAAGCCCGTATAAAAACGCCCCCCTTTTAAACGAGATCGGCAAAAGAGCGGCGCAAGCGTACGGCGTGGAGTGGATATATTCGGATTTTAAAAAGGCGAACGGATATTTGCGGTCGATAGAACTTTCCAAAAAATACGATTTGTACCGCCAAAATTATTGCGGATGCGAGTTTTCTAAAAGAATAAAAAGTGACCAATAAGCCTGTTATCGGCTATTAGGATATAAAATGTTACTTATAGATAAAGTTGAAAAAAAATCTTACGGCGCGTTGGAGCTCGGACTTGAAAAGGGTGACGCCATAATTAAATTCGACGGCTACGAAGCCGAAGACGTTCTCGATTACGTTTATTACGACGGACAGGAAACCTTTACGATGGAGGTTCTCTCAAAGAGCGGCGAAACGGTTACCGTCGAAGTGGATAAATACCCGGACGAAAGTTTAGGGCTTACTTTTGCGGACGACGGACTAAAAATTCGCACCTGCCTTAACGACTGCATTTTTTGCTTCGTGCGGCAAATGCCTAAGGGAATGCGCCCGACGTTATACGTAAAGGACGACGATTACCGCCAAAGCCTTTTGTACGGTAATTTCGTTACGATGACCAACGTTACCGACCGCGATTTGGACAGAATTTTAAGGCTTAATTTCTCGCCGTTATACATTTCCGTTCAGACTATGAACGGCGAACTTCGCAAAAAAATGCTTAACAACCGCTTTGCGGACAAGCTCCCGACGCAACTCAAACGGTTAGAAGAAGGCGGTATTTCGGTCAATGCGCAGGTCGTTTTGGTAAAGGGCGTTAACGACGGAAAAGAACTCGATTATACGATTGACGAGCTTTATAAACTCAAAAACGTCGAAACGGTTGCCGTGGTGCCGTGCGGAATAACTAAATTTCGCGACGGACTTTTTCCTATAGATGATATCGACGAGGCTTACGCAAGGTCGGTTATCGATCAAGTGGAAAAGGCGAACGCGCGCAACGGCGGACGGCTGGTTCAGCTTGCGGACGAGTTTTATTTCAAGGCGAAATTGCCCCTTCCCGACGAGGATTATTACGGCGACTTTTTGCAGATAGAAAACGGAGTGGGCATGAGCGTGCGCTTTAAAGCGGTGGTCGAGGAACTTGCTCGAAATTCCAAAAAACCCTTGCTTGCGCCCGGCAGATATCTTACCGTTTGCGGCACGAGCGTTTACGAGTTTATGAGCGGAATAATAAAAACCGTCGAGGGAGCGTGTAAGGACGTTACCATAAAGCTATTGCCGATTGAAAACGACTTTTTCGGGCATACCGTCAACTGCACGGGATTGCTTACCGGGGGAGATATATACTCCGCGGTTAAGGAACGTACGGACGAGTTCGACGTGCTGCTTATTCCCGACAACTGTCTTATGCGCGGCGCGGACGTTTTTCTCGACGACGTGACTCTTTCTGATCTTTCCGAAAAACTCGGCAGAAAAGCGGTGCGCGCGGTGGTCGAAGCCGCCGAGCAATAAGCAGAGCAAAGGCGCGTGAGGTTTAGGCGAGTGCGCGCGTGTGGGCTTTAATTATTTAGCGAGAGTGCGCGCGTGTGGGCTTTAATAATTTAGCGAGAGCGCGTGAGATTAAAAAAGAACAAAAAAAACAAGATTTTTTCACTTGACGATTTGCTTAATCGAATAAACGAGCGAAA
>CAZHGN010000017.1:0-8055 GCA_964532155.1 uncultured Acidiphilium sp. | reverse complement strand
AAAAAAACAAGATTTTTTCACTTGACGATTTGCTTAATCGAATAAACGAGCGAAAAATTTACGATAATTAAATAAAGGAAACGAGAGATGAAACCAATAGTTGCTATCGTCGGAAGACCTAACGTGGGAAAGTCGACGCTGTTCAATAAAATATCGGGCAAAAAAATTGCCATAGTCGAAGATAAGCCGGGCGTCACGCGCGACAGAATTTACGCCGACGCCGAATGGTGCGGGCACGCTTTTACCCTTATAGATACGGGCGGAATAGAGCTTAAAAGCGAAGACGAAATGTGGCGCCATATTAAAAAGCAAGCCGAGCTTGCCATCGATACGGCGGACGTAATTTTGCTCGTTTGCGACGTAAAAAGCGAGCTGACCGCATCCGACTACGACGTTGCCGATATGCTTCGCCGCAGTCGTAAACCGGTCGTTTTGGCTGTCAATAAACTGGATAACTACAAGCAAGAAAAGCTTTTCGAGTATTATAATCTCGGACTTGGCGAGCCGTTCGGTATATCTTGCGAGCAAGCGACGGGGCTTGGCGACATGCTCGACGAGGTTTGCGGATATTTCGATAAGATCGAGGAAGAGGAGCAAGGTGAGGACGAGCCTATAAAAATTGCCGTCGTCGGCAAGCCGAACGCGGGGAAGAGTAGTCTTGTAAACAAGCTTCTCGGTTACGACCGCACTATCGTTTCGAACATAGCCGGCACCACGCGCGACGCTATAGATACGCCTTTTACCGTGAACGGGCAAAAGTACGTTTTAATAGACACCGCGGGTATTCGTAAAAAGAAAGCGGTCGACGAAGACGTCGAATATTACAGCGTAATAAGGGCGTTTGCCGCAGTGCGCAGAGCCGACGTTTGCTTGGTCGTCGTCGATAGCAGCGAGGGGCTTTCCGAACAAGACGTTAAAATTTGCGGTTACGTTCACGAACAAGGCAAGCCGTCCGTTATCGTTATGAACAAGTGGGATCTTATTGAAAAGAATACCAATACCGTAAACGAATTCAATAAAAAACTCGATTGCGACCTTGCGTTTATGGATTATTATAAATCGGTTTACGTTTCCGCGCTTTCCGGGCAAAGGGTGGATAAGATTTTGGCAACCGCCATGCAATCGCGCGAGAACGCTAAGAGGCGCATTACCACCGGCACGCTCAACGACCTTATAGGCGACGCGGTAAGAACTATCGATCCGCCGTCCAAAAAAGGCAAACGGCTTAAAATATTCTACGCCACGCAGGACGACGTTTGTCCGCCGCGTTTCGTGATTTTCGTAAACGACAGCGAACTCGTGCATTTTTCGTACAAACGCTATCTCGAAAACGTTATAAGGCGGGCTTTCGATTTTTCGGGTACGCCGATCAGAATTTTGTTTAGAAACAGAGACGAGGATTAACCGAAAATAGGGCTATAGGTCGGTTATCAAGGGTTTTAACGGATATTTTTTAGTGCTTTTCGTCGTAATTTTATATGCGGCGAACGCGTCGATTATATAAACGGAGGTGAAATAATGGAACTGTATTTTAAAGATATATGGTGGACGTTTATTTTGCTTGCCGTTTTTTCCTATCTCGTGGGCAACGTCAGCTTTGCGAGAATTATTTCGTCGGCAAAAAACAAAGATATAACGAAAATCGGGAGCGGTAATCCCGGTACTATGAATATGAGTCGAGAGTTCGGGCTGGGGGTCGGTCTTTTGACTCTTCTTCTCGATATGTCCAAAGGGGCGATTCCTGCGCTCATCGCACACTTTGCTTTTTCCGATATATATTTCGGCGATTCTCCGCTCGAGGTTGCGGTTACCGCGCAGTACGTAGCGGGGCTTTTTGCAGTTCTCGGGCATATTTATCCTGTTATATATAAATTTAAGGGTGGTAAGGGAATTGCGACTACGATAGGCGTTTTTTTGGTCGGCGAATGGTATATTACGCTGATTTTCGCAGCCGTCGCGCTCGTATATATCCTTATAACAGAGATGGGTTCGATGGGTTCGTTCATCGCGACGACGCCTTCTGCTATAGCCGCCGTCGTCAAACTTTATAAGTTGGGTTTTGCAACCGACGTCAAGTTTGATTACGGACTTGCTTTCTTTTCTGTATCGATGATAGCAGTGCTCGGTATTATCGCGCTTACTTGGCATGCTCACAAAAAGAATATTAAAAGCCTTTTGGCGGGCGAAGAACACGAAACGGGCTGGATAGGCATGATTCGCAAGGCAAAAATCAAGCGCAAACTTAAAAAGCTCGGAAAGGCGGACGACGAAGAAGCCTTAAAGGCGCTTTCTTTAAAAAAAGCCGCAAAACATGCTAAGCAGTCTAACGTTATAGGCGATGCGTTAATCGACGAAAACGGCGACGGCTTAAACTTTTTGGTTAGCGACGGCACGGAAGAAGCCGTTAACCCCGACGACTATGAATAGTGCGTTAATCGACCTATAGGGCGGTTTTTGCATATAATTTACACATAAAAAAGACTAAATAACGGTGATAATATGAACGAAGAGATTAAGACGGTAACGATTTGCTCGGACACGCTTTCGGTTGAAATATCGACTAAGGGCGCGGAACTTGTAAGTGTAAAGCATTTCGGTAAAGAAAGACTTTGGCAGGGCGATCCTGCTTTTTGGTCGGGGCGTTCGCCTATTCTTTTTCCGGTATGCGGAGCGCTCAGAAACGGCGAGTACGAGCGCGGCGGTAAACGATATAAAATGGCTAAGCACGGCTTTGCTCGTAATTCCGTTTTTTCCGTTGAAAGTTTAGAAAAAAATCACGCCGTTTTCGTTTTGTACGCTAACGATGAAACTCGTAAATGTTATCCGTTCGAGTTCGTTTTCCGCGTGATATACGAGGTAAACGACGAAAAACTTAACGTAAAATACCTAATTGAAAATAACGGTAACGGCGATATGTGGGCGTTCGTCGGCAGCCACGAATCCTATTTGCTCGACGGTAAGCTCGGCGATTATAAGTTGATATTTGAAAACGAGGAAAGTTTCGTTTCTCGCGCGCCGATTGAAGGCGGTTTGGTTGCGGATATTTACGACGACTTCGGTTCGGGTAAGGAACTCAGGCTCGCGGACGACCTTTTCGATCACGATACCGTAATTTTGCTCGGCGTTTCGTCGCGCAAAGTTACCCTTGCAAACGACGTCAAGCCCTTGGCGACGTTGACCTTCGACGCCGAAAATCTTCTTTTGTGGACGGTGGTCGGCGCGCCGTATATTTGTATAGAGCCGTGGCTTAATTACCCGGACGAGGCGGACTTCGACGGCGACATTCTCGAAAAGAAAGGCGTTGTCGTGATTAAACCCGGCGAAAGTTACTTAAACGAACACGAAATAGAATATTTTGAATAACGAAGGTAAAGAAAAAGCGGCGACGTAGTGATTTTTTTGCGGCACCAAGGTTTATTTTTTTACTTGATTTGGTTTTATATTTTTACGAAAAACGGTCGGCTCAAGCGTTACCGGGCGGTTTGCCTAAAATGCGTTAAGGCTTCGGTCTAATTGTTTTGCGCCTATCGAAAGGGGATAATATGAAAGCTAAAAACGTACTCGGATACGTGTGGACGGCGGTCTTAATAATCGCACTGCTCGTTTTTATAATAGCGGTTGCATTTGCAATTCCTATATGGTTCCGTCCTTTTTATTACATGCAGATAAAGCCGCTCGATATCGAAAATACTTCGGGCTTTAGTTACGATCAAATAATTGCGGCGTATAACGAGGTGCTCGATTATCTCAATTTCGGCACGCCTTTCGGCGTAGGCGATCTTGCCTATTCCGAATCGGGCAAGAGCCATTTCGAAGATTGCAAAATATTATTCGATTTGGACACGTGGGGCGTGATTATTTCCGCCGTTGTTTTGGCGGCAGGCGCTTTGCTCGCCAAGTTTTTAGGTTTTAAGCCCAAAAAGATGGGCGGCTTCGATTACTCTTTCTATACCGGCGTGGCGGGCGCGATAATTCCCCCCGTCGTCGGAATTGCCATTGCCGCCGATTTCGAGGGCGCCTTTACGCTGTTTCACACGCTGTTTTTCCCGGGTAAAGAGAATTGGCATTTCGACTGGTATAAGGATCAGGTCATAAGAATTTTGCCTGCCGAGTTCTTTATGAATTGCGGCATTCTGATAATTGCGCTATGGTTTGCCGCTTGCATTGCGCTTATCGTACGTGCGATAATCAAGCGTAAAAAAGCCGCGAGTATGCTAAGCGGCGGAGATCTGGCTTGCGAGTTTAAAGACGAAAATATCGGTTAAAACAAAACGGAACGGCTATGCCGTTCCGAATTTTTTAAGTTTGGTTGATTTTAGGGTAGAAAAATACCCGCCTGTGCCGTATAGAGTAAATTATAACCCGCCGAAAAAGCAGGTGGGTGCTTAGCCCAACGAATCCGACTTCCTGTGCTAATCGGTCTGCTCAAGACAATAACCGCAGGCTTTGCGTATCGCTGAGGACATCGGCTCCCTTTTTTAAATTGTGGATTACATTAGACTCTACCTCGAACACCGCAGGTAAGAAATATTAAGTTTGCAAAAAGCAGTGCGCAGCGCGCTTCCGTTTGCCGACCGCGGTTATCGTTTTATCGGCGGCGTGCGGACGGTTGCCGTTATGCGTTTGCTTTCGTAATTACATTATACCAAATAAACGGAGTCTTATGCAACTGTTTTTTGGCACGAAAAAAAATAAAACGGCGTACTCTTTCGGCGACTTTGTTTAAAGACGTATGTAAAAGAAAGTAACGGTTTAAGGGCTGGACAATATGGAGGAGAGTAAACGGCTTATAAATTTCAGACCGCTTTGCGTTGCCGCGGCGTTTTTCGCCGTGGGGATTGCTTGCGCCTATTTTGCCGAATACGACCTTTTAAAACTTGCCGTTTGTGCGTTTTTGCTTGCGGCTTTGGCGGTTGCTTGCGTTATTTTTTCCGAAAACAGAAAATCGGCGGTTATTGCCCTTGCCGTTTTTGCCCTTTTGTTTTGCATTGGCTATGGTTATTCTTTTTTAAAAATACAAAACGCAAAAAACGCCGCCGTACCAAAAAACGGCGGTCGTGTCGAGATTTTTGCGACCGTAGAGCGCAAAACCGTTACGAGCGGCGGTGATTATCGTCTTGTTCTGCGTGACGTTGGCGGTGCCGATTTTAACTTTAGTTTCGACGGAAAAGCCGTTTGTTACGTTTCCGCTCAAAAAGATTATTTCGAGGGCGACAGAGTGCGCCTTTCGTGCAAGGCGGAAAACAGGTATATGCGCGGCGACGACTCTGCCGAAGTATTTTGCGGCGTGCATTATTATTTGTCGTCGATTAAAGATTTAACCGTGGTCGGGAACGATTCTAACGTTTTCGAAAAAGTTTCGGCTGCGGTGCGCACGATTGTTAAAAGCGGAGCGAACGAAAAAGGCTACGGAGTCGCTCTTGCTCTCGTGCTCGGCGACACGTCGCTTGTCGGCGAGGAAATCAATGCGTATAGAGTTTCGGGTATTGCTCACGCATTTGCCGTTTCGGGATTGCACGTCGGACTGTTCGTCGCCGTTTTTGAATTTATCGCCAAAAGACTTAAACTAAAGGGAGTTAAAAAGTTAGCGTTTATATTACTTCCTACCGCTTTTTATTGCTTCGTGTGCGGATTCAGACCGTCTTCCGTTCGCGCTCTCGTCATGGCGTTTACTCTTATCGTTGCCGACGAAACGGGGCTTAAGCGAGACAGAATGTCGGCTATAGCCGTCGCGCTTATCGCCGTTTTGTGCGTTCAGCCCTTTTATCTATTCGACGTTGGCGCCCGCTTATCTTTTCTTGCGGTTACCGGAATAGCCGCTCTTGCGCCGGTATTTAAACGCGGAGCAACGCCCCTTAAAACGCTTGCCGATCCGTTCTGCACAACTCTCGGCGCGTCGCTTGCAACCTTGCCCGTTTTAGTGGATATGTCGGGCTATATGTCGCTTATCTCGCTTTTCGCAAACGTAATTTTCGTTCCGCTGCTTAGCCTTGCTTATCAATTTACAGTTATTTGTTCGGCGCTCGGTGCGGTGGAATATTTGATATTCGGAAGTTCAACCGTTTGTATGTTTTTGCCGAGCGCGTTGCTTACTTTTATCGACGGCGCCGTTACTTTTTTCGACTTCGGAGCGCTTACTCTAAATGTGAGTTTCGGTTTTTCTGCTTTTTTCTATTATTTCGGTCTTGCTTTTATTACCGATTATTTCAATCTTTCGGCAAAATCTAAGGCTATAGTATCGTTAACGGCGTTTTTAATAACCGCCTTTTTCATGGTTATCCCGCTTTTTTAACAAGAAACGCCTTTTTTTAATAAAAAACGAAAAAGCATGGTTGCCTTTTCGCCTTTAAAGTTTGGAGTTTTTGCGATTTATTCTTCGCCTAAAAGCTCTTTTTTCTTTTGTTCGTATTCTTCTTTGGTTAAAATTTCGGCATCGTATAACTCTTTTAGTTTTTTAAGTCTATTATACTGTAATTCGAAATCGTCGTTTTTTTCGGGCTTCGTCGGATTTTCCGCTTCCTTATTTTCTAACAGGTTGTCGTTTTTGTTCGCTCCTTTGTTTCGTGCGACCGCTTTTACACCGAAAAGACCGATAATTCCTTTGTCTTTTACCGCTTTTGCCGCTTCTTTTACCGTGCTCGTCGTGTCTATATCGAGCGTTTCGTCGATAAAACCGATAAGTCCGTTGAAAGAGTCGACGTTTCTTTGAGCCGCCGTTTTGCCGGTTAAAAGGGTGAGCGTTTGGTTCATAAAAATTTTCGCGTCTTTTTTATCCAAAAAACTAAAACTTATTACCGTGTTTAAGAAGAAAATGTCGAAATGTAGCCCGTTGCGCCGTATTTGAGGCGCGCCGTTATAATACTTAATTTCGGTAACAGAATAGGGGAAGGCTTCTTTTATGCTCTCGTCCGTTTTCGACGTTTTTATCACCGTAATAAAAAGGTTGGTTAAATAAAGTTCGGCTATATCTTCGCTTTCGTCAAGTTTGATTTTTGCGTTGTGAAGCAGGGCTTCGTCTTCTCTGAACGAATAATTAAACATAATTTCTCCTTGGTGAATTAAAGTGGATAAAAAAAGCATCGCTTCTTGCGAAACGATGCCCGACGTGCGCGTTTCGCATAGTTGCGACACTATCCCTCGAAGATCCGAACGGTAAAAGCTAAACGCGCATAGCCGATTAAGTTATGCCCGTCGGATCGCATATGCAAAACTCTCCCGCTGTTTTGCGGGATTTTTGCTCGAATATTCAGGATAATGTCGCAATACTATTCTAAACCTTTAAGCGGTAAAAAGCAACGGTTTTTTAAAGTCTTAATTAAAAAAGTTTTCGTTAAAGATTAAAACGGCAAAATAAAAAGCGAGGACGCTTTTTCGGTTTGCCGTTCTCGCTTAAGGGTAGCGTGCCTAATATAGGGCGCGTTTTTTATTAGGAATTTTTTAAAAGGATCATTTCGATATTGTCGGCGATCGATTCTGCGGCGTCGAAGCACTTTTCGAAATTTCTGTAAATATCGCGCCATTCGATTACTTCGAGGGTCGAGGGCGCTTCGAGCGAAAGTTTGCGCACCGCTTCGGTATAAAGTCTGTCGCCTTGTTCCTCTATATCGTTCAGTTCGATGATAAGGTCTTTTAGTTTATCCGACTTTTTAAAGTTGCGGAACTCGGTTAAAAGAGAAACGACGTTTTTGCAGCTTTGAATTATAAGGTCGACGAATTCGACGGAGTCGGGACGAACGGTCTTGATAGCCGCCATATAAAGGAACATTACAACGCCGTCCATGCAGTCGGCGAGGTCGTCGGTAACGTGTGAAAGTTTAAAGAGGTCGTCGCGCTCGATAGGCGGTAAAAACTCCTGTGCGAGGGCTGTGGTAAGCTCGTGTTTTACCGTGTCGCACTTATGCTCGTATTCGTGAATGCGTTCGCGGTAGGCGTTTATTTTTTCGGGTTTGAAGTTGGAAAACATTTCCTTCAGTACGTTTGCTTCTTCGAGAGCGAGCTCGGACATGCTAACGAGCGCCTGAAAATAGTCGAATTTTTTATTTTTCATATTGACTC
>CAZHGN010000016.1:0-30935 GCA_964532155.1 uncultured Acidiphilium sp. | reverse complement strand
CCACTTTTTTATGAATAAATCAAGATATTTTACAATTCTCACATAAATTAATGTAAGATTACAATAGATGAGACAAAAGGTATAAAAAAGATAGCGAAAAAATTTCTTTATGTACAAGTTTAAGTCCCAAAAAAAACTAACAAAGGAAATCTTTACGCTACTATGGATGGTTTAACACAAAAAGCCAATTTTCGTCAATCGGTTGTACTCTATTCTTTAAGAAATTCTGTTTTTGCTGCCGTCCGCCGTTTTGGTGTCTCCAGAGCCACCATCTATCGTTGGCGAAAACGATATAACGGTACGCCTCAATCTCTTGTAGAACGCTCAAGACGTCCTCACAGCCATCCCAACCAACATACCCCGGAAGAATTAAAACTTATTTCCGATATGCGCAAGAGAAATCCTGAATTGGGTTTGGTTGTTTTTTGGGTTAAACTTATGCAGCGTGGCTATTCTCGCTCCATTCCTACTCTTTGGAGAATTTTGAAAAAACTATCCCTACAACCTGTTAAACCGCCTAACCCTAAATACGTTGCTAAACCCTATGAACCTATGCTTTACCTCGCTCAAAGAGTTCAAATGACGTCAAGGTCGTTCCTAAATCTTGTATTGTTCCCGATGCAGACGGGTTACAAGAACGTTATTACCAATATGCCGCCATTGACGAATATTCTCGTTTTCGTTTCGTTATGGCGTTTAAAGAACAAAGCACTTATTCTTCCGTGCAATTCGTAAATGCTTTAATAAAAGCCTTCCCTTTCAAAATTGAGTGTATCCAAACGGACAACGGATTAGAGTTCATTAAATCCTTTGACGAGCGCAAAAAAGGTAAATTTTCGCTCTTTGAGGCTCGCCTCAAAGAGTTAGGAATAAAGCATAAACTTATTCGTCCTTTTACGCCAAGACACAACGGAAAAGTGGAAAGATCTCACAGAAAGGATAACGAATATTTTTACGCTACCCATAAGTTTTATTCCTTTGACGATTTCAAAAAGCAACTTGCTGTTCATCTTCGTTGGTACAATTCTTTCCCGATGCGTCCTTTACAATGGAAATCTCCAAAACAATATATCTCTGACTACTTAAACGACGGGCTTTTACATAATTAAAATTTTTTTCCGCAATTCTTGTCTCATATGTTTGACAAACCTACACCCTTTCGGTTTAAAAGGTTGACAGCGGGCTTGACAAATGGTATAATTGGTATATAGAAGTGTTTTTTGCGGTTTTTAAAGGAGAATCCTGTTATGACCGAGACGAAAATGCCCGAACTGATAATGTTCGTCGGCGTTCCGGGGAGCGGAAAAAGTACCAAAGCGAGGGAATACGAGGAAAAGGGATACGCGGTCTTGTCTTCGGACGAGGTGCGTGCCGAAGTGCTTGCCGAAATAGCGGCGGGCAGTTTCGTCGTACCACGTAACGCAAACTTAAACTCGGTCGTTTTCGACAGAATAGGAACGCGCGCCGCCGCTCTTTTAAAAGGCGGCGAATCGGTAGTTTTGGACGCCACCAATCTCAGTCGCAAGCGCAGAATCCTTTTTAAACGTGCCGTTTACAAAATCGACTGCGTTAAAAAATGCGTGCTGTTCATCGCTTCGCCCGACGTTTTATACAAAAGGAATAACGGTCGCGCAGGCAACGCGCGCGTGCCCGACGAGGTTATGTATAAAATGCTCTGCTCGTTCGAATGTCCGTACTATTGGGAGGGGTGGGCTGAAATTTCCGTCGTTTGCGACGATACGCCGTTCACCTTCGATTTCGTCGCGGCAAAGGCTTTGTCGCAAGACAATCCGCACCACACGCTGACCGTCGGAGAGCATATGGAAGCGGCGGCGAATTACGCGCGCGAGCACGACTTTGGCGAAAGAATAGAACATGTAGCCGCTTATCACGATATAGGCAAGTTTTATACCAAGCGGTTCGAGAACTACAAGGGCGAGCATACTGAAACGGCGCACTTTTACGGCCACGAATGCTACGGCGCTTATTTATATTTAGTAGAGCATTGTTGCGGCAAAAATCTTACCGCCGAGCAGTTTAACGACGTTTTATACAACGCCAATTTGATTAACTGCCATATGCGACCGCTTCGCGTATGGAGCGATTCGCCCGCGGCAAAAGCGAGAGACGAAGAACTGTTCGGCGAGCGGTTCTTTTCCGACCTTTTAAAGGTTAACGAGTGCGACAAAGAAGCGCATTGACGGCAAAAATTCGCCGAGATAAAAAGAAAATTATGAATAATAATTCTGTAATATGTAATTTTATATCAGAGCATCCGTCCGATTGGGAAGTTTTGCTTACCGAGCAATATTGCGTTAAGGTGCGCAGGGAAGGCGCGCTTGCGATATTCAACTACGAGCGAGATTGCGATTTTGCAGATCCCGTCGTGCAAGAGGCGCGCGGAATAATAATCGACGTGGAAAAACTCGAGGTCGTTTGCTGGCCTTTCCGCAAATTCGGCAACTATAACGAGGGGTACGTCGACGATATAGATTGGAACAGTGCGAGAGTGCTTGAAAAGGTGGACGGCTCTATAGTAAAACTTTGGTACGACGGCGCAAACGGTAAGTGGCAGTTTTCAACGAACGGCGTTATACGCGCCGAAAACGCACCCGTGGACGGAACGGAGGGCATAACCTATGCAAATATAATTCGGTCTGCCGATAATTTTAAGGATATACCGCTCGATAGGCTAAACGAGCAATTTACTTATATTTTCGAGCTTGTAAGTCCGCAAACGCGCGTGGTAATAAGTTACCCTTATCCCTCTCTTTATCACTTGGGAACAAGGGATAATAAAAGCGGCGCGGAGCATGACGAAGATATCGGTATAAAGAAACCGAGTTCCTATTCCATTCGTTCGCTTAAGGATTGTATAGACGCCGCTATTGCGCTCAATAAGGGCGTGAACGAAAGTCAAGAGGTAACGGGCGAGGGCTTTGTCGTCGTCGATAAAAATTGGCACCGCATAAAGGTTAAATCCCCCGATTATTTGATGATGCACCACATAGCGTCTCAGGACTTTATGACCAAAAAAGAGTTTATTCAAATGCTGATTTCGGATAGGGAGCGGATAGATTTCATCTGCAGAAACTGCCCGAAAATCGTGCCCGTTTTGCGTTTTTACGATTATCATCTTGCCGAACTTTCTTCGGTTGCCGACCGCATAGCCGACCTTGCGAGAAGTCTTTATTCGGAGTACGACGGAGACCGCGCGGCTGTTGCTAAAATACTGCTTAAACACCGACTCTCTTCCGTAGCCTTTAAAAGCCTTTCGTGCAATAAAAGAGGTTCCGAAATTCTCGTCGCGTCGCCTATGAGTTTTTTGTGCAAGGTCATTCCCGATTATAAGGTAGAAGACCTGTCTTGCCTTTTTGAAATAGACGAATAAAACAAACCTCGCTTAGCCTTAAAGCAGTTTTCGCTTATGGCGGCGAGGTTTTATTTATCGCGATAACGGGCTTATAGCCCTATATTTATTATAATAAGCTAATCGTCGAACCAATCTTCGCTTTGTATAAAGCGTGCCTTTTCGTCCACTAAAATATCGGCGATTTTAATTCTTTTGCCGACGTTTTCGCTTTCGCCGTTTTTAACGTACGGCTCTATAAAATAAGCGTATTTGCCGTCTTTTAAACCTTTATCGATAAACCGGTCGTCGCATAAGTCGGCGATTATTTTTTCTTCGCCGCCGCTAAGGCGTATAATCCTATAGCGCACGCAATTATTTTTAACAACGGTTATTTTTACTTCGTCTTTAAGGGGCAGGACGGAAAAGTCGGTTACCGTCGGCGACAGATAAAGCTCGGAAAATTCGGTCGGCGCGTATTCGGATAAAAACAATGATGAAAAACAATATTTTTCGGGCTGATTTTCGGGCGCGAGCAAAAGTCTTCCGTCTTCGTATGCAAGCTTGCAAAGGCGTTTTTCTACAATGCTGTCCGAGCGGTTAAAGTCGAGCGGCGCGCGGTCTTTATAAAAGTCTTCTATAACGGAGACCGCGGCGCGAGTCGCCGTTCCTCCGGTAACGTTGCAATCGAGCAAGCCGCTTTTCGGTTGCAAGCAAACGCCGATTATATTCTCGGACGTATAGCTTACGGAAAGGGCGTCGGTATTTCCTTTTGCCGTGCCGTTCGTTCCGGTCTTTGCGCATATTTGAAAATCGAATTGGCAAAGCGCGCGAGCCGTGCCGCTTTTGGCGCATTCCATTAGGCATTCGTTGACGAGATCGGCCGTTCCCGATTTGAATATTCTTACCCCCTCGTTTTTTGCTTTATATGCCGTTAATCGACCTATACGCACGCTTTTTATTATTTTTGGCGCGTAGTAAACGCCGTCGGATAAAAAGGGCGTATAGCTTAAACACAGTTTAATAAAGTCTTCGCCGCCCGCGTAACAGCCGAGCGCAGCCGTCAACGCGTTTTCGGAAACGTTAAGGTCGGCTTTTTTTGCGTACGCTATACATTTTTTCACGCCTACGCTGTCAAAAATCTTTACCGCGGGTATATTAAGGCTTTTTGCAAGGCATTGTTTTGCCGAGGTATAGCCGTGGCAAACGCCGCCGTAATTCGACGGAGAGTAGTCGCCGAAAGAAACGGGCGAATCGTCTATTAGCGTTGCCGGCGACAACATGCCCTCGTTAAAAGCAGCGGCGTAAACGAGCAAGGGTTTTATGGTCGAGGCGGGCATGCAAACGGTATGCAACGTAGGTGCTTTTATTGCGAGTATTTCACCGAAACGCGAGGCTATAAGTCCGTTTTCGACTATTTTATCGCTATCTATAGACAGTTTATCGAGGGCGTTTTGAGCGTTTCGGTCGTAATAGGTAAAAACGCGCACGGTCTCTTTTTCGTAAGGGGAAACGGAGCATTCTCTATACAGTTCTTCCCGCGCAAGTTTAAAATAATCGCCGCTATCTTGTCGCTCTTCAGTTGCTAACGTCGGCATGTCTTGAACGGCGGAGGCGTATTGTTCGTTCGATATATAACCTTGTTCGAGCATGAGTTTTAAAACGAGTCGTCTTCTGTTTTCGCCGTCTTTCGTGCCGGGGCGGTAACGCGCGGGCGCTTTTACGGTTGCGGCAAGCGCCGCCGCTTGAGAAAGAGAGAGTTCGCTTGCTTTTTTTGCAAAGTAGGTGCGCGCCGCGCTTTCCACTCCGTAAGCGCCGTTACCGAAGTAAATTCCGTCCAAATAAAAATCCAATATTTCGTCCTTATCAAAGCGCCGTTCGAGTTTTAGGGCAAGTCGTACCTCTTTAAGTTTTCGTTTAAGCGTTTTTTCGCCGCTAAGATGTGTGTTTTTTACGAGCTGTTGGCTTATCGTAGAGCCTCCTTCTTTTAACGAGCCCGAGCGTAAATCGGCAAAAAGCGCGCGAAAAAGTCCGCGCGGATCCACTCCCGAATGGCTGTAAAAACGCTTGTCCTCGACGGCGACGAATGCGGTTTTAACGTACGACGGAAGCTCGGCACTTGTCCTTAAAATCTTGCCGCCGCTTGCCGCTTGCACTATTTCGTTGCCCCCTTTATCGTAAAAAATAATCTGCGTGCCTTGGGTTAAAAGTTTCGATTCGTCGAGTTTGCAGTCGGCAGTAAACAGAATAAACGCGCCGAGCGCGATCGATACCGCCGATAGAGAAACGAGAATAAAAACGCCGATCGTTTTCAGAAATGTTCTCATGATATAATTATTCTAAATATTTTTATACATTATATACGCTTTTTCTTGAAAAAAAAGAGTAAATCTTGTATAATTCGTCTTGTATGGAAAAGAAATATTACGTGCACACCTACGGGTGCCAAATGAATCTACACGAATCCGAAAAGCTTTCGGGGCTGCTCGAAAGGGCGGGTTACGTGCCGGCAAGTTCCGCGGAAGAGGCGGCTATTATTTTATTCGTTACCTGTTGCATTCGCGAAAACGCAGAGCAAAAGGTATACGGACACATCGGCGCGCTAAAGCAATACAAGGCGGCTAATCCCGAAGCGGTTATTGCCGTCGGCGGCTGTATGACTCAGCAAAAGGGCGCCGCCGAAAAGCTTAAAAAGAAATTTCCGTTCGTCGATATTATTTTCGGAACGCACAACCTTTGCGACTTTATGCGTTTGCTCGAGGAAAAGAGCGGTCGCAAAAAAACGCTTATCGAGATAACCGAAGAGGACTGCGAGAGCGAAAGCGTACCCATGACGAGAAGTAGTTACCCCAACGCTTGGGTTAACATAATTTACGGCTGCAATAATTTTTGCACTTACTGCATCGTGCCGTACGTGCGCGGGCGCGAACGTTCGCGTTCGATCGGCGAAATCGTAGCCGAGGTCAAAGGGCTTGTCGAAAGCGGATATAAGGAGATAACGCTGCTCGGTCAAAACGTCAATTCTTACGGCAACGATTTAGGGATGAAGAGCGGTTTTGCCGATCTTATGGACGCTATTGGCAGCGAAGTAAAGGGTAAATACCGTCTGCGTTTTATGTCCAACCATCCGAAGGATCTTACCGAGGACTTGGTTGCGGCGATGGCTCGCAATCCGAACGCTTGCCATTCGGTGCACTTGCCCTTGCAGTCGGGAAGTAACGACGTGCTAAGGCGCATGAATCGTCGCTACACGCGCGAGGCGTATATGGAAAAAATCGCGATGATTAAAAAATATATGCCCGATTGTGCCGTTTCCACCGACGTTATGGTGGGTTTCCCGGGCGAAAGCGAGCAGGATTTTAGGGATACGCTCGATCTTATGGAAAAAGCCGATTTCGCTTCCGCATTCATGTTCGTATATTCCAGAAGGGGCGGAACGCCCGCCGACAAAATGCCCGATCAAATTCCCGAAGACGTTTCCAAAGCGAGAATTATGGAAATGGTCGCCGCGCAGAATGCGAGAACGGCGGCGCATTCGGCTCTTTACAAGGGCAGAACGATAGAACTTTTGTGCGAGGACTACGACGAAAAAAGGCAAGCGTATCTCGGCCGCGACGAGTACGGAAGAATGGGCTATTTTTCTTCGGATTCGGACGAGCGCGGCAACTTCGTAACCGTAAAAGTTAAAGAAACCAACGGCATATCGCTTTATTGCGAAAAAATCTGAAGGCGCAAAGCGCTTCGAAGGTGAAACATGTTAAAGGATGCAAAGGACAATCCCAAGCTTTCAAAAATGATGCAACACTACTTTTCTGTTAAGGAAAAGTACGAGGATTGCATAATTTTTTATCGGTTAGGCGATTTTTACGAGATGTTTTTCGACGATGCGGTAAAGGCTTCGAAAGCGCTCGAGCTGACTCTTACCGGTCGCGATTGCGGTTTGGGCGAGCGTGCGCCCATGTGCGGCGTTCCCTACCATGCCGCCGACGCGTACATCGCAAAACTTATTGCTTCGGGGTATAAGGTCGCCGTGTGCGAGCAGCTTACCGAGCCCGACGGAAGAAATCCCGTCGAGCGCGACGTCATAAGGGTTATTACATCGGGTACGGTTACCGACAACAATCAGATAGACGAAAAGAAAAACAATTTTATTTGCTCGGTTTTCGCCTCGGGCGACTCGTTCGGCGTGGCTCGCGCGGACATTACCACCGGCGATTTTATCGTAACCGAGGTAAAGGGTACGGACGCGCTTTGCGATTTGCTGTCGCGCGCGGATCCTGCGGAAATTATCGTCAACAAAAAGGCGGCGGAAGGCATTTCGGCGCTGCCCGTATTCGTTCACGGCGCGATCGTAAGACCTGCTGCGTATAAAGATTACGCATATACCGATTCCACCGCCGAAAAGAATTTGCACGAGCAGTTCAAGGTGCATTCGCTCGTCGCGTTGGAACTCGATTCCAGACCGCTTGCCGCAAAAGCCGCGGGCGCTCTTTTAGAATATTTTTCGGAAACGCAAATGCGCGCGCTCAAAATAATTTCGTCGGTCGCGGTAGAGCGCGAGGGCGACAGGCTTATTCTCGACGCGTGCTGCATGCGAAATCTCGAAATAGTGAAAAACTCGCGCGACGGAAAGACTTACGGCAGTCTGCTCTACGTTCTCGACCAAACGAGCACGGCTATGGGCGCAAGGCTTATGCATTCCGTTCTCGTTTCGCCCCTTTGCGACGAGGCTAAAATCAATTATAGATTGGACGGCGTTGAAGAACTTTATAAAAACGTTCCGCTCACGGCGGCTCTGCGCGAAACGCTAAGGGAAATACGCGATATCGAGCGTATTACCGGCAAGCTGTCGAACGACGTTATCAATCCTCGAGATATGGAGTCGTTGCGTTTTTCGCTCGAACTCGTTCCCGAAATCAAGTTCAGACTATCCGGGCTTTCGTCCAAAGCGCTTGCGGATATTAACGCGCACCTTCGCGACGTTTCCAAAACGGCGGAACTTTTGGCGCGCGCCATCAAAGACGAGCCGCCCGTTTCGGTTAAGGACGGCGGTTTTATAAGGCGAGGATTCGACGAGGAGCTCGACAAACTGACCGACATTCACGAAAACGGCAGAAAGACGATTGCGGACATCGAAAACAGGGAGCGCGAGCGCACCGGTATTAAAAACCTCAGAGTGGGTTACAACAAGGTTTTTGGTTATTATATAGAGGTAACCAATTCGTTCAAGGATAAAGTGCCTTACGACTACGTTCGCAAGCAAACGCTTACCGGCGCGGAGCGGTACATAACCGAGGAACTTAAGAGTTTCGAGGATACCGTGCTGACGGCAGCCGATCGCTCGGTTGCTATCGAGAACGAGATATTCGGCAAAATAAAGGGCTATTTAATCACCGTTATGGAAGACTTAAAGGCGGTCGCGCGCGGAATTGCCTCTCTCGACGTCCTTTGTTCGCTTGCGTTCGTCGCAAAAAAGAACGGCTATTGTCGTCCCGAAATAGCCGAGTCGGGCGGTAGGCTGGATATTTGCGGCGGTAGACATCCCGTCGTCGAAAGCGTTGCGGGACAGTTTATTCCCAACGACGCGTACCTCGATACCGACGAAAATTCCATGATGATAATTACCGGTCCCAACATGGCGGGTAAAAGCACGTATATGCGGCAGGTTGCGTTGATAACGATAATGGCGCATTGCGGAAGTTTCGTTCCGGCAAAATCGGCAATAGTACCTTTGACCGACAGAGTGTTCACGAGGGTTGGCGCAAGCGATAATTTGCTTTTCGATCAGAGTACCTTTATGGTCGAGATGAGCGAGGTCGCACTTATTTTAAGAAACGCAACTAAAAACAGTCTTATAATTTTCGACGAGGTAGGCAGAGGCACGAGCACTTACGACGGGCTCGGAATCGCTTGGGCGGTAGTCGAATACGTTTGCGGTAAACTTCACGCAAAAACACTGTTTGCAACGCATTATCACGAACTTTCCGAGCTCGAGGGCGTCGTTCACGGCGTTAAGAATTACAAGATAACCGTCAAAGAAATTGACGGCAGAATAATGTTTTTAAGACGCATTATGCGCGGCAGCGCCAACAAGAGTTTCGGTATAGAGGTGGCGGCGCTTGCAGGCGTTCCGAACGAGGTTACGGCGCGTGCTAAGGTTATTTTGAAAAAACTCGAGAAAAACGACCTTGCGAAAACGGGCGCGGTCATGCAAGATAGCGAGGACGATGAAATCGTCGAACGCTTGCCGTCCGAATGCGAACGCATTTTGCGCGATATAGACCTTAATAATTTAACGCCGATGCAGGCGTTTTCGGTGCTTGCCGATTTAAAAGAAAAGGCGGGCGGCTGATTTTGGCTCGCTAAGTTAAAAAACAACCGAGGGAGTGCGGAATATATGTCTGTCATTAACCTGCTTGATAAAAGAGTATACAATAGAATATCTGCCGGAGAAGTAGTCGAAAGACCTGCTTCGGTGGTAAAGGAACTTGTCGAAAACGCCGTAGATTCGGGAGCGACCGAGATATCTGTCGAAATCGAAAACGGCGGCATTGCATCGATTAAGGTCGCAGATAACGGCTCGGGGGTGGAACGCAAAGAATTGCCAAAAGTCTTTTTGCCGCATGCGACGAGTAAAATTACGGTTGCCGAGGATCTTGAACGTATCGGCACGCTCGGTTTTAGGGGTGAGGCGCTTGCAAGCATAGGCGCGGTTGCGCACTGCTCGTTTATTTCTAAAACGGCAGAAGAAGAAACGGCTTCGGCGATAAATTGCTCGGGCGGCGATTTAACCGACGTTTACGACTGTCCCGCGCAAAACGGAACGACCGTCGTGTGCAGAGACTTGTTTTTCAATACGCCTGCGCGCAGTAAGTTTTTAAAGACGGCGCGTGCCGAAGAGGGCGAGGTGGAAGCCCTTATTTTAAAAATGGCGCTTTCTCGCCCGAACGTCGCGTTTAAGTTGGTTGCCGACGGCAAGACTAAAATTCAAACGTTCGGCGGCGGTCTTAAGGAGTGCATTACTTCCGTTTACGGACCGAAAACGCTTGAAAACTGCTTCGAGGTGGAGCGCGTAAAGAACGGAATAAGGGTTAGCGGTTTCGTCGGAAAACTTTCGTTCACCAAGCCCACTCGCGCCTATCAAACGCTTATAGTAAACGGAAGATTCGTCGTGGATTCCACCGTTTCCGCGGCGGTTACCAACGCTTACGGCTCGTACCTTATGAAAAGGCAATATCCTTTTTACGTGCTTAATCTGGAATTACCGCCCGAAACGGTCGACGTCAACGTGCATCCGCGCAAAGCCGAGGTGCGTTTTTCCGATAATCAGGTGGTTTACGGTGCAGTCTATTCGACCGTAAGCGGAGTGCTCGACGGTACGTCCGTCGCTCTCGACATAATAAAAGACGACGGCGAGGGGTATTCGCCCAAAACGCCAGCCGATCAATCCGCGCCGATTACGTCGGCAGTGCTCGGAAGGAGTTTTTCCGAAGAAAAAACGCAAACGAAGGATTTGGAGCAGGCGGTTGAGTCTTCGCATAAAACAACGCCTTCTTCGGACGGGCTTAAGTCGTTTTTCGGCAGCGGCAGTCGCGGCGGATTTTCTTATGCGGACAGCGGCAGAAGCGTGGCGGTATACGATTCGGCTTACGGCGGCGAAGCGCCCGCCGATCCAGACGAGATATTTGCCGAGAACAAGCGTTACGCCGAGAAGCTTGCGGCGGAAAAAGTTAAAGCCGAACAGCAAAAAATCGAGATCGAACCCGAAACGGTGTTCGTAGGTCAACTTTTTAATACGTATTTAATTTTTCAGTACGGCGACGATTGCTATATGATAGATCAGCACGCGGCGCACGAGCGGCTTTTATACGACAAGCTCGTTAAAAAAGCCGAGCGCGGAATGCTCGACGTTCAGCCGCTTCTTCTTCCGTACGTTTTTAAGGTCCCGCGCGAGGAGTTTGACGGCATATACAAGCGTTTTCGCTATTTCCGCGAGCTTGGTATAGAGATAGACAACGTCGGCGACGACACTTTTAAGGTTTCGGCAATGCCGTGCGAGTTGTGTTCGATTAATCTTAAGGAGTTTTTCGACGACCTTTTATACGACGACGGTTTTAAGACCGAAACTATACCCGTTACTTTAAAAGAAAAGCTTATGCAAACGGCTTGCAAACACGCCATAAAGGGCGGCGACAGCCTCGACCGCACGGAAATAGACGCGCTTATGTCCGAAATTAAGGGCGATTTCGGCTTGCGTTGTCCGCACGGCAGACCTATAGCGGTTAAGATTACAAAAACCGAAATAGAAAAATGGTTTAAGCGCATCGTCTAACGGCATTGCACGCTTTGATTAAGGTTGTTTATGGATAAAAATTTACAAGCGGCGGAGGTTATTGCTCTTGCCGAAAAAAAATGCAAGGCGCAGTTTGCGGTTGCGGACGATATTGCGCTGTATAATCAAGAAAAGGTTTTAAAGGCTTTTCAAACCAATAAAATTGCGTTAAGGCATTTCGGGCAGTCCTCGGGCTACGGTTACGGCGACGAGGGCAGGGATACCTTGAACAAGGTGTTTGCCGAGGTGTTCGGCGCCGAGCGCGCGCTCGTTTCGCCTAACATGCTTTCGGGTACGCATACTCTTACCATCGGGCTTTTCGGCGTGCTTCGTCCCGGCGACGAAATGCTTGCCGTAACGGGCGAGCCTTACGATACTCTGCGCGACGTCATAGGCAAGCGCGGTTGCGGTTCGCTTGCCGACTTCGGCGTTAAGTACAACTTTATTCCGATGAAGAATGGGAATATCGACGTTAAAAAGGCGCTTAAAGCCATATCCGAGCGCGATATTAAAATGCTGTTTATTCAACGTTCGCGCGGGTACGAATGGCGCGAGGCGCTTTCGGTCGCAAAAATCGGTGAGTTTATTGCCACCGTTCGCAAAGCCGGGTACAAGGGCTGTATTTTCGTCGATAACTGTTACGGCGAGTTTGTAGAAAAAACCGAGCCGACGGACGTCGGAGCGGACGTGGCTTGCGGTTCTTTGATTAAAAATCCGGGTGGGGGAATTGTGCCGACCGGCGGTTATATAGTCGGAAAATCCGAGTATATCGAGCAAATCGAAGGGCGGCTTACTTCGCCGTCGATAGGCGCGGAAGTCGGTTCTTACGCATTCGGCTATCAATATTTTTACCAAGGCTTGTTTCTTGCGCCGCACGTCGTCAAAGAGTCTGTAAAAGGCAGTCTTTTAATAGGCCGTGCGATGAGCGAGCTTGGCTATCAAACGTTGCCCGCCGCGGGCAAAGCGCCTTACGATATAACGCGCTCGGTCGTGCTCGGCGATCGCGAAAAGCTTATTTCGTTTATTCAGTCGGTGCAAGAGGTTTCGCCCGTGGATAGCTTCGTTACCGTTTTGCCTTGGGCAATGCCGGGGTATAACGACGAGGTTATAATGGCGGCGGGCTGTTTCGTTCAGGGCGCTTCGATAGAACTTTCGGCAGACGCACCCGTAAAACCGCCGTATATTGCGTATATTCAGGGCGGACTTACTTACGAGCATTGCAAAATTGCGTTAAAACGCATACTCGATAAACTTTTATGAGCGGCTTTGGGGCGGAAGGACAAACGAATCGTGCGATAGACCGCATACGTGAACGGCTTTTTTCGTTTTCAGACAAGGCTTTTGCCGACTTCCACGCGCCGCTTATACCTTCGGTGGATAGGAAAAGAATAATCGGCGTGCGCACTCCCGTTCTTCGCGCTTTCGCAAAAGAAATATGCGGCACGCGGGACGCGGTTGATTTTTTAAAAACCTTGCCCCATTATTATTACGAAGAAAATAATTTGCACGCTTTTTTAATAGAACAAATACGCGACTTCGACGAATGCAAGCGCATGCTCGACGAGTTTTTGCCTTTCGTCGATAACTGGGCGACTTGCGACATGACGAGCCCTCGCGCGTTTAAAAAGGAATACGAAAAAACCGAAAGGGCTGCGCTCGAATGGATTTCTTCAGATAAAATCTATACGGTGCGGTTCGGAATAGTAACACTTATTAAGGGCTTTACTGCGGAACGTTTTTCGGTTCGGCATGCTCAAATAATTGCCGATATAAAATCGGACGAATATTACGTTAACGCAGCTATAGGCTGGTATTTCGCAACTCTTGCGACCAAAAGGTACGCCGACGCGTTGCCGTTTTTTTGCGAAAAAAAGTTAAACCCGACAGTTTTAAACCTTGCCGTAAAAAAGGTAACGGAGAGTCGAGCCGTTCCGAATAGCAGAAAGGAATATTTAAAATCGTTTAAAGTAAAAAAGCCTTAAAGAAATAAAGACGTAAATATAATCACACACGGAGAATTTATGCACTACCTTTTTTTTGATACCGAATGCGCCAACTGCTATAACGGCAACGCCAAGATATACAGTTTCGGTTACGTTTTGACCGATGAAGAGTTCAACGTGATAGAAGGACCTTGCGACTTGCTTATAAATCCGGCAAGCAATTTCGATCCGTACGTAAGAAAAAATATTCTTGCGTACGACAAAAAAATATTTAAAAACTTGCCTAAGTTCGACGGCGTTTACGAGCAAATAAAAACGCTTATGACCGCCGAACATACCGTTTGTTTCGGGTTCGGTGCGACTAACGATCTTAATTTTCTTGCCGACGACTGCAAGCGTTACGCACTTAAACCGCTAACCGTTCCCGTTTTCGACGTGCAGAAACTCATCGAAATTGCAGACGGCAGACAGGCGAAAAAACTGGATAGCGAATACACCGAGCGCACCGGCAAAGAGCCGCGCGCCGCACATCGCAGCGACGAGGATGCAATGCGTACTATGGAAGTGGCGAAGAGCATTTGCTTGTCTTCGGGCAAAAAACTTCATGAATACTTTTTAGACGAAGACGGCTCGCCTAAAATTTTGCCCGCACTTCTTTCCGAAAAAAAGATACAACTTCCGTATTCGTTCAAACAAGCGCAGACCATATGGGCAAAGACCGAGTTTTCCGTCGACGATTACGCAGAGTTTAAAGCCGAATTGCCAAAGCTTTCAGAGGGCGGCGTTGCAACCCTCCGCGTTTCTTGCGACGGTGCTTTCGCCGCGTATATAGGGGACAAGCTGATTTTATTTTCGCAGTGCGCCGATTTTCCGCACCGCAAACGCTACGACGAAAAGAATATAAGTTCCGCTTTATCCGAGGGCGGCGAACTTTTGGTAAGAGTATGGCATTTCGGCGAGGACAGCGCGAACTACGTAAAAGGGGACGCCGGCGTTATTTTTGAGGTGGATTACGACGGCGAGGTCGTTGCGTTTAGCTCGGAAAATACTCCGTCGCGCGTTATGAACGAGTATAAAAACGGCTACTGTAAAAAGATAACCGGGCAGCTCGGCTATTCGTTTTTGTACGATATGCGCGCTATACCCGGCGATTATTACGATAGCGTTGCTCGCCCTGCGGAGCAGATATATTATCCGCGCGGAAGAAAGGCTTTAAAGCTCGGCAGGCGCGCGACCGTTCGCAAGAAAAAGAGAGACGGCGGTTTGCTTATCGATATGCTTTGCGAAACGTGCGGCTTTTTCGATATAGACGTTACGAGCACGCAGGAAATTAAACTTACCGTTTGCTACGGCGAGCATTTAAAGGACGGCGGCCACGTAAGACGAATTATTGCCGATCGCGATTTCAGCGTGGAAATTATCCTTAAAAAAGGGCGCAATCGCTACTTAAACCCCTTTAGAAAACTTGCCGGCAGATATTTGGAAGTTTTTGCCGAGTTCATAGACGATAAAAAGAGCGGAAATCCGCTCGACTGTATCAAGTTTGACTACGTGGGGCTAAGCGAGGTTTATTATCCGTCGCGCATTAAAAAGCTCGATTTCGTAGACGACGATATTAACGCTATAACCGAAGCGTGCATAAGAACGCTTCGCGTGTGCATGCACGAGCATTACGAGGACTGCGCTTGGCGTGAACAAGGGCTGTATTCGCTCGATTCGCGCAATCAAGCGCTTTGCGGGTATTACGTTTTTTCGGGTAGCGAGTATCAGCGTTCCAATATAGTAATGCTTGCCGACGGCTTGCGCGACGACGGACTTTTAAGCCTTACCGTACCCGGCGGAATAGATTATCCCATTCCTTTCTTTTCGCTCTGCTATTTTCAAACGGTTTACGAGTACGTTTTGCATACCGGCGACAGAAGTATTCTTGACGAAGTAGCCCCGACGCTTAGACGCATTTATTCCGTTTTCGAAAGCAATATATGCGATAACGGACTTATACCGCGGTTTTCGCCTGCGCCTTACTGGAACTTTTACGAGTGGACGGCAGGGCTCGACGGCGGCTCGGACGACGTTAGTAACCCCGTAAAAAAGCCCAAACAAACCGTTTTCGACGCGCCTTTGAATTTGGCGTTCATAATTGCAAGCGGTTATTACGACAAGTTGTTCAACGAAAAACACGACTTGTCTTATATGAAACAAGCCGTGCGCGATAAGTTTTTCGACGAGGCAAGGGGAGAGTTCTTTATCGCCGAAAACGATAACCGAAGCAGTCAGCTCGTAACGGCGCTCGCTATTTTGGCGGGAGTCGGCGGTAAAAAGGACGCCGAAAAAATGCTCGGCGGCGGTCAAACCGCGGCTTCGCTTTCCACAAAAGCATTCGTTTACGACGCCCTTCTTTCGATAGGCGGCTATAAAGAATATATAATAAACGACATAAAGCGAGTATACTTGAACATGCTTGCAAACGGCGCGACGACCGTTTGGGAAGTCGAAATCGGCTCCGAAGAGTTCGGCGGCGCGGCAAGCCTTTGCCACGGCTGGAGTGCTATTCCCGTATATTATTTTTGCCGCCTCTTAAAGTAAGGCTGAATGCGGCCGCCACGCAAGTCTGCTAATTGTAAAAAGGCAAAAGAAGGGAAAAAGTTTTTAAACCGATTGGATATTGCATAAATCTCGTAACTTTCGAAATCTTTGATAAAAAAAATAAACCGCGGAATGGCTGTTAATCGACCTATACCGCGGTTTTTCTATGTTATTTGTTGTCTCAACGGAGTCGTTTTTCTTCGAGCAATGATAGAATTTTTTAAGTGTTCAATATTATTCAATGAGTTTTATATCTAATTCCGTTCTGCTTTTTACTGTGCCTATGTCTTTCCAAATCCGAATAATATTTTTTTCGGTTATATACTGTAAACATTTTATAAGTTGTGATGGAAGTTATTGAGCAGTGCCAATCATATGTATTATTTTAGCGGGAGAATTGTTGATTTTATATGGAACAACAGGGCTTTTTTGACTTGAAATAAGTTGTTTATAATTAGAAAAAAGTTTAGGTAGATTATTTTCAAGTAAATCTTCAATAGAAGAGTATTCATCTCGTTCACTTTTATTTTCGGCATAATAAGCTTTTATTGATCCATCTTGTGGATTAAGATAAATATGATTGTAATAATCAATATCAATTATGCAGCCATGGATTTTTCCTTCTCCGCCAATTTTTTTTTACCATGACGGAAATTTTTTTAAGTGTGTTATTGTATTCTTTTAGTTCTTGTTTAATATAGTTTGCAAACGGAACCATGTTATTGTAATAGTAATCTATGTCTGTTATTTCCATCCGCATACATATTCCGCCGGAGAGAAGATATAGTCTGTTTTTTTCTGTATCTTCTATAAAAAACATATAAATGTTTTCTTTTTTGAGCATTATAATGTGCTCAACTTCTTTATTAAACAAAAAAGTCGCCGATTCCACGGCGACCTGACAAGTAGTTAATTAATTAAAAAGTTCTTTATAAGCCTTGCTGAATTTTGCCGTAGGCGATTTGCATGCCTCGATGGTAATGCGGTCGCCCGTTTTTGGATTAACTCCGTCGCGTGCGTTTTTTTCTTTGATTTCAAACGTCGCAAAACCCGAAACGTGGACGTATTCGCCCGTTTGCAGAACTTGGGTTAATGTGTCCACGAGAGTTTGAAAATTGAGCTCGGCTTCTTTTATCGTTACGCCGAGGTTGTCCGCATATGCTCTGATAAATTCGCTTTTGTTCATAGTTTACCTCCGATGAATAGCCTTGCGTTATATTTAAACCGCGATTGTTTTATCGCAATTTTCTTTAGGGATTGCCTTTCGGCAAGCAAAACGCTTGCGCGGCAAGTAAAACTTCGCGAAATTACACACCGAAAAGAGTAAAAACGGAAGTTTTTACGGCAAAGCCGCTGGCTTTGTAAAGATTTTGCCGAATGGCAAATGATTTACTTCTTACAGTTTCTATTATATCATATAACGCGAAATTTACAAGTGTTTTTCGAAAAATTTTCTTAATTTTTCCTTTCGTTTTTTTGGTTTTTTGAATGCCTTGAATAAAAGGTCTTTTTAAATTATAATTCTTTTTTTCTGCTTTTTTGCTTGCGCCTTTTTGCTTGTCGGTGAAATAAAGGGCAAATGCGTTGACATTTTGCTTACATTATTATAAAATAATAAAGACCGTTGCACTGTTTTTGTAACGCGCCACTACTCGCGCGGCGAATTTTTCGTCCGTCGGAGGTATTATGCAAAGCGAACAACTCATTAAAAAACTCAACGCGAAAAACGTTTTTGTGCGCAAGGCGGTTCTTGCCATGCTGAAAAGGTCTGAACGGCGTGAAAAAAAGTATAGACCGGAAAACGTTTCGGCGTATAATTTTAATATTAGCACCGACCATTCTTTTTCGCCCTACAATCCCACGATGGCGGCGTTTATGTCGTATAAAAGCGGCGTGTCCGTTGCCGGTGTGTGCGATTTCGGAACGGTTTCGTCGGCTAAAGAGTTCTTGTCCGGGTGTAAAACGCTCGACGTTTTCGGCGTTTGCGGCTTCGAGGCGGTGCTTGCCAACGAGCGGCTCGGCGATTGCGGCTGTGCATTTTACGGCATAAGCAAAATTAATTTGCCCGAGTTCGAGCCGCTGCTTGTCGACTTTCGTACGGTGTGCGCCGAGCGCGCGCAGGCGGTTACGCAAAAAATGAACGCCGTTCTTGCTAAATACGAAATTGTCGTCGATTATCAAAAGGACGTTTACGAGAATTCGCAGATTAAAAAGGGCGGGACGATAACGCTTAAGCACGTTTTCCGCGCCGTCGGCGAAAAAGTTATTGAAAAATACGGCAAGGGTAGGGCTATTGCGGACTTTTTGAAGGAAAAACTTCTTTTAGATCTCGACGAAAGCGAGTACAACTTGCTTTGCGATGCCGGAAACACCTATTATATTTATGATCTGATTGCCGTTTTGCGCAAGTTTTACGGCGAAAAAGGCAACGGAGTTACTTATCCCGATTCCAAAATCTTTACGGAGAAAGCCGCCGATGCCGGCGTGATTGCCGCGTACGAATACCAATGCCCTTACAGTTGGCTGGAAATGCAAGCCGAGCTCGATAGAACGACCGAGGAGTTTTCTCTCCGCTTGGACAAGGTCAAAGCGGAGGGCTTTAACGCCGTTTGTTTGGCGGTAAGGGAATATTCGGCGACCGCGCTCGCGGCGTTCGTTGCAGCGGTCAAGCAGAAAGAAATGCTCGTCGTGCTCACCGAAAAGACCGAATATCCGCGCACCGCGTTCGGAATCGAATGCCCCAAGGCGGCAGGTTCTTTTGCCGAAACGTGCGCTTTGGCTATTGCAGGCAATGCTCTTAGTATCGCCGAATGCCACAGTGACGGCATTTTTTCGGACAAAATGGCAATTAAATGCCCCTCGTTCGACGAGCGTTTGAGTATTTTTGCATCTATCGGACGGAAACTCGGATGATTAACGCAGACGTTGCGTTTAAGTCGGGTTCTAATCCTTGCGGCGGTTCTTTCGAACAATCGGCTTTCGATAAATTCATAAACGCCGCTTCTTTCGGCGACGCCGCTCAAGCGGCGTTTTCGTTTATAACCGAACGTCTTGCGGTTTTGCACGGAAGCGGGGACGTTGCCGAAGAACGTTTGACTTTAGAAGAGATTAAAAACGCGGTAGTTTTGTCTTGTGACGCGGGGTTTTTAACCTTCGGCGTAAAAATCAAGGGGCTTTTGCGCGCCGCC
Organism: uncultured Acidiphilium sp.; assembly: GCA_964532155.1. GTDB lineage: Bacteria > Bacillota > Clostridia > Christensenellales > Borkfalkiaceae > HGM11416. Next base: position 11,537 of record CAZHGN010000016.1, on the reverse strand, counting down.
GCGGAAAATGCGGACGTCGAAAAAACTGCATGCACGAATGAAAACGGTAAAAAATCGGGTTGCGATTTAGCCGCTTCGGCGTATTCAAGGACGGTCTTTTTCTCTGTTGAAGAGTGCGATAACGAAGTTATAGCGCCACTTTTGTCTTCTGTTAATAATTTAAACGCGGTTGTTTTAATAGGCGATAGGGCGATAGTCGAAAATTCGCTAAGCGTATTGCAAAAAAACGGATATGCAGGCGGCGTACTTATTCTGCCAACCGATTTTTCCGTCGTCGACTTAGCTGTTTTTAACTTTAGCGAGAGTTTTGGTAAATTTCGGTTATTCTTTGACGACAAGCACTTTTCGTCTTTAAAAAAAGGCAAGTATGCCGATGCCGTAAGGAGCGTTTTTTCTAAGCGGATAGCGTTCGTCGAAATGCGCGTTAACGAGCTTATAGCCTCAGATTTGGATTTTTCGCGCGCAAAAAAACTGCTTAACGAAAGCGTAACGCTGTGCTTTGAATACCTAAAAAAATACGATTATAAAAAACTTGTTTTTGCAAAAACGGCGGCGGCTTGCGCGCTTTGCGGGTTGCCGTTCGGCGACGATGCCGCGGCTATTGCCGACATACTGAGCGAGTACCGACTTAAAACCGAGTATGGCGAGCGCGAATATCTTGCCTATAAAATACTTATAAAGCTGTATTCGATAGCGCTTGCATCGGGTGTTCGTGCGGTGCGCGTTCCGTCTTACGTTTTGCAAAGGGAAGAGCTTAAAGCGCTAATGCCCGCGGCGGAAATTGCGCCTCCGCCCGAGTTTTACGCGACGGACGACGAATTGTTAAAGAAAATTAAATACGACCGAAAAATTTGCGACAGCGTAAAAAGGCTTAACGCCGAAATACCGCGGTTGGAGAAGATAATATATATTATTTACGGCGGCAAGAGGCGAGCCGAAGAAGATTATCCGCAGTCGGTGCTTTTGCAGGCAACGAAACTTGCGCCCCTTTTAACGCGCGGCGTTACGCTGTTAAAAGCGGTTTGGGCGGACGGTTTGCTTGAACTTGTTTGAGCGCTTCGTTTGACAGTGCGCGTACTTATTGCGTTTTGTTGCGCCCACGGTTTTTGCGGTTTGCTTGCGGCGGAGCGATAAATAATTTTTAACTAACTTTAATTACGGTTTGTCCGTGAAACGGAGAAAAAATATGAACGAAGGCTTTAAAAAAGACGGCAACGCGGCTGAAATCCTTAAGAATGCACGCGTAATTCTTCTCGATTTAGACGGCACCGTGTACCTTGGCGATAAACTGATCGGAGACGTGAAGAATACGCTTTCTACCTTTAGAATGCTTGGGAAAAAGCTTGTTTTTCTCACTAACAACTCTTCGCGCTCGGACGACGAATACGTGATAAAGCTTCGTGGTCGCGGCGTTTACGAAACGGGCGACGAAGTGTATACGTCCTCGCGCGCGACGATAGAATATTTGCTCCGCACGCATGCCAAAAAGGGCGTTTATCTTGTGGCAACGGAGTCTGTAAAGAACGATTTTGTCGCCGCGGGCGTTAACTTAACCGACGAAAATCACGCCGAAATTGCCGTTTTGGCGTACGATACCACTCTCGATTTTGCAAAAATGCGTGCGTTCGACGTGGCGTTAAAACGCGGCGCGTTTTACGTGGCTACTCACCCGGACGCCGTTTGCCCGACGGACGGATACTCGATGCCCGACGTCGGCTCGTTTATAGAGTGTTTTAAAAAGAGCAGCGGCAGAACGCCCGACGTTATCATCGGCAAGCCTTATACCGGAATGGGCGAGGCTATCGTCGCCCGGTTCGGCGTGCACCCGAGCGAGGTCGTTATGGTAGGCGACAGACTGTATACCGATATGGCTTTTGCCGTTAATTGCGGTTTTAATTCTATGCTTGTTTTAAGCGGCGAAACGACCGCTGACGACTACGTCGCGTCTAAAATGGAACTTTCCATCGTTCTTCCCGACGTAAACCAAAGCTTAAAATATTTATAATCTACGATTAAAGCAAGAACGACTTTCGCGCAAAAAGTAGACCTATAAGTCGGTTATCGGCACTTTTTGCCGAGTTTTGCGGTAAATAAAAGTGCGGAAAATTGCAAAAACTTTTAGGTAAATAAAAGTGCGGCAATGCGCAAAAACTTTACGGTAAAATGTTTTTTCGTTCGGTAAAAAAATAAATAACCGAAGTTTTTTATCGAAAAGCCGTATATTTTACTTGAAAAGCGCGCCGATTTATGTTAAAATGCTTTTGCTAACGGCGTGGGGGTATAGCTCAGTTGGTAGAGCGCTTGAATGGCATTCAAGAGGTCGCCGGTTCGACCCCGACTATCTCCACCACAAAAAACCCAAGTTGCAAGAATTGCGACTTGGGTTTTTTATAAGCTTTTTTAGTTTTGCAGGCTTGTTTTGCACTTGTTGTAAAACGTTGCAAAGCGAACAAATTCTGTTAAAATCGAGATTATAGCGAGTCAATCAAAATCAAATTTTTTTTCTTCGTTGCCGATTGCGACGATGTCGATTTCGCTTGCTTTACTACCCCAATAACGTCCGATTTTTTTCGAACGAAAGCGTTTTGCCTTGTGAGGATAGTTCCCACATTTTTTCGCGGCAAACGTCTTCGTATACAAACGAGGCAAAATTCCGGATAAATCCGTCTTTGATTTTTGACATAACGTATTCGTCTTCGCCTTTTTTGAGATACGAGCGATACGGATATATATATTTAAACCAAAAAGCGATATAATTATCGGTAATGCGGTATAGCCCGCTTTTGCATTTTTCCGAAGACGTTTCGGTTACGGGTACTTCTCGTTCGATTAAATCGAGGATTACGAACTTTGCTAAGTATTAGCTTTATTATCAACAATAGTATATCGCGGTTTCTTAATCTTTCAACAAAGTGCCGGCATTTTTAAAAAAAGACTTGGCTTAACTTGCACAAAAAGGATTATTTAAAACAAAGTGAACCAAGCGAATATATTACGGACGCACTAGAATTGTATATCGAAAACGTTAGATTTGCCACAAGTTTTGGTAATTATCGAAAATATTTTAAATCGACGTTTTTCTGCCGCTGAATTTTTTTAGGGTAATAAATTGTCGAACTGCCGAACGTCGGTGCGGCGACAGGCAGGCAAAATAGAGCGTTAACCGTTTTTTTTAGTCGAATTATTAATCGTTTTCTTTATGATGTCAATGATTGACGGCGCAAAAAAGCAGTGATTTTATTGTAGGAAACGGCGGCATTCGCTCTAAAAATGTGTAAACACTAAGCGTGATTGGCTCTAAAAATGTGTGATAATAAGGTATTATTCGCTCTAAAAATGTGCAAAACTTGCAAATATTCGCTCTAAAAATGTGTAATAGCCGTTGACTTTTAAAGTGTTTATTGGTATAATAATAAAAAAATACGGAGGGCGCTATGGCTGACCGATATTTGAGGCGTAAAATTGATAAATATTTGTTAGAATGGAAAGCCGATCCCGCGCGCAAGCCCTTAATAGTCAAAGGTTGCCGACAGATAGGGAAAACCGAATCCATACGGCATTTTGCAAAAGCCGCAAAATACGAAAGTTTTATAGAAATAAATTTTGTCAAAGACGAAAAGTATAAAAAAATCACGGCGGACGGATACTCGCCGATAGACGTTATTAAAAATATATCGTTGCTCGATCCGTCGAAAAAATTTATAGCGGGTAAAACATTGATTTTTTTTGACGAAATTACCCAATTCCCGGAAATTGCGACTTCTTTGAAGTTTTTTAAGGAAGACGGGCGTTTCGACGTTATTTGCAGCGGCTCGATGCTTGGCGTTAATTACAATAAAATCGAAAGCAACAGTGTGGGCTATAAAACCGATTACGAAATGCACTCGATGGATTTTGAAGAATTTCTTTGGGCAAAAGGCTACGACGAGACGGTGGTCGACGATATGCTTAATCATATGCAAAGTTTTACCCCTTTCAGCGAGCTTGAAATGTCTTTGTTTCATCGTTTGTTTTTAGATTACGTTATTTTGGGCGGTATGCCCGCGGTCGTGAAAGAGTACGACAAAAAAGGTACGTTCGAGGGTTCTTTGGATATTCAACGTCAACTTATCGCAGACTATAAAGAGGATATTCGAAAATACGCCGAAGGGGTAGACCAAACGAGGGTATTAAACGTCTTTAACAGCGTTGCGTCGCAATTGGCAAAGGAAAACAAAAAATTTCAAATATCAAAAGTGGAAAAAGGCGCACGGTTCAGGGATTATCGCGGTTGCGCGGAATGGCTGATCGACTCGGGGATTATCAACGTTTGTTATTGCTTGGAAATGCCCGAATTGCCCTTGTTTGGAAATTGCGACATGAATAAATTTAAATTATATTTTGCCGATTCGGGCTTGCTTGTCGCACTCTTGGACGAGGAGTCGCAAGACGATCTTCGCACTAACAAAAATCTTGGCGTGTACAAAGGTGCGTTGTACGAAAATATCGTCGGCGAGGCGCTTGTTAAGTCGGGCTATAAACTCTATTATTATAAGCGAGACGACGGAACGCTCGAAGAAGACTTTTTTATTCGCTCCGCAGAGAACCTCATTCCCGTCGAGGTGAAGGCAAGGGGCGGGAAGGCAAAGTCTATGCGCGCGCTCATTTCTTCGGATAAATACGCGGACGTCGCTTACGGCTTTAAATTGTCGTCGAACAATATCGGTTACAACGAAAAGATATATACGTTCCCTTATTTTTGTGCGTTTTTGCTGAAACGGTTTATGAAAACGTTTAAGCCAATAGAGACAAACAACGCAAAAAGTAGCGATTAAGTCGGTGGCAAGCACGCTTAAAAACGATACGGCGAAGCGCTTATCGGCACATGAAAAGCGCGATAATCGACCTATAGCGTGGTTTTTGGTTTTAACGCGAGCCTTTTACTTAAAATATGCGGCAAACAAATTGAAGATTTTTTGCTTCGCCTTTAAGGTTTGATTATTTAGAGTGCGGCGTTGTTGTCGTAACGATTTTCGGCATACGTAGTTGGTTTTTTGCTTGCCGTTTATTGTTTTCGCTTTGGCAAAAACGCGCTCTCGTAATTGCTTATCGCAAATAAACGTAAAGAATCGACGAATTTACAATATTTTAACTTTTTTTTAAACTTTTAAAAACTTCGCTCGTGTATAATAATCGGCGTAAACGGAGGAAAGGAATATGATAAAAATACTCGTGGCTGAAGACGATCGCGCTTTAGCCGGGCTTGTTTGCACCTATCTTGCCGACAACGGCTACGAAGCGGTTGCCGCTTACGACGGGCGCAGTGCCCTCGATAAGTTTGCCGAAGAACGTTTCGATATGGTGGTTACCGATATTATGATGCCGGGGCTTGACGGCTACGAGCTGACCAAAGCGGTGCGCGAAATTGACGAAAAAATCCCCGTACTTTTTATGACGGCGCTCGACGACAAGCCGTCTAAGCAATACGGTTACAAGCTCGGCGTGGACGATTACGTCGTAAAGCCTTTCGACGCGGATATATTAATGCTTAAGATCGGGGCGATTTTGCGCAGAGTCGGAATAGAAAAAAACCGCGAGCTCGTCGTGGGTAATTTCAGAATGAACGCCGACGAACACACGGCGTATATAGACGACGAGGAACTGCCGCTTACCGTGCGCGAATTCGATTTATTGTTTAAAATGTTGTCTTTTCCCAAGCGTGCTTTTTCGCGTTCGCGGCTTATGGAAGAGTTTTGGGATTATAACAGTTCGGCAACTTCCCGCACGGTGGACGTGTATATGGCAAAGCTTAGGGATAAAACCGCGCGGTGCGACGGCTTTGAAATAGTGACCGTGCATGGGCTCGGATACAAGGTTATTTTAAAATAGGAGCGCACGATGAAAAAGAAAAGCGGATTTAAAAGGGCTTTTTCGGGGTATTTTGCGTTCTTTTCGGTTATAGCCATTACCGAAACGGTGGTCGTGCTCATCTACGACCGCGTGCGCGATTCTTACGGCGACGATAAGCGCGCAATCTCTCTTATAATGCTCGCGGTTTGTCTCGGCGTATCTTTGCTGTGCACGACTATCGACGCTTTAAGGCGGCGGTTCACGGTGGATAAAACGGTAGAGGATATATTGAACGCGACCGAGCGAATAACGTCGGGCGATTTTAAGGTGCGGCTTGTGCCTCGCCATGTTTATAACAAGTACGACGACTTCGATTTGATTATAGAAAACCTAAATCAGATGGCGGAGGAGCTTTCTAAAAACGAGGTGCTCGGTTCGGATTTCATATCCAACGTCTCGCACGAGATAAAAACGCCGCTCGCCATAATACAAAACTATGCGACGTTATTGCTTAGCGATAAGCTTTCGGAAGAGCAACGCAAGAATTATTTGAATATTCTCGTTCAGGCGTCTAACAGGCTTTCGGGTTTGGTTATGAACGTATTGCGGCTCAACAAGCTCGAAAATCAAAAGATTTTACCCGATTTCGCGCCGGTTAGGCTGGACGAGGTGCTCGCTCAAACGGTTTTCGGGTTCGAGGATTTAATCGAAAAAAAGTCAATCGAGCTCGAATGCGACGTGGACGAGGTGATTATAAAGTCGTCGGCGGCTTACCTCGAGATCGTGTGGAACAACTTGCTCTCGAATGCGATCAAGTTCACGCCGAACGGCGGAAAAATCGAAGTTTCGCTTAAGGTCGACGGCAAAAACGCAGTCGTGCGGGTTGCAGATACCGGCATTGGAATGAGCGAAGAAACGGGCAGACGCATTTTTGATAAATTCTATCAAGGCGACACGTCGCACGCCAAAGAGGGCAACGGCTTGGGGCTTGCGCTCGTCAAACGCGTTATCGATCTTTTGGGCGGCAGCATTGCCGTCGAAAGCGAACTCGGCAAGGGTACGGCGTTTACCGTAACGCTCGGCGGCGCTGAATTGATAAAAAACGAAACGAAGGAAGATTAAATTTATGAGTGACGGAAAATTCAAATACAGTTATAGCGCGCCTACCAAAGAAGAACGGCGCGAAATAGAGGACATAAGGCGCAGGTACGGCGGCAATAAAGAACAAGGTTCTATCGAAAGACTTAGAAAACTGGACTCCGCGGTAAAAAATCCGCCGATGATTTTGGGGCTCACGCTCGGCATCGTCGGGGTGCTGGTTTTCGGCACCGGGCTTACGATGGTTCTCGAATGGAGCTTGCTCGCGTGGGGCGTCGTCGTAATGCTCGTCGGCTGTGCGATGATGGCGGCGGCTTACCCTGCGTATAACGTTTTATATGCGTTTAATAAGAAAAAACACGCCGAAGAAATACTTAATCTTACCGACGAGCTTTTAGGTAGCGGCTCCGAAAACGAAGACTAATCTTAAATTAATTTGTGTTTTTCGGGGCTTATCCTCGTTTGCTTTTGCTAATTATTAAAACCGCGATATATGTCGTTAATCGACCTATAGCGCGGTTTTTTTGTTTGCATTATCCAACGCGCATGATTAATATAAAACTCAAGCAAATAAAACTCAAGCAAAAAAGTTTTTAAAAAAAGCATGATAAAAAAGATTCGACGTTGGTGTTCGAGCTTTTTTAATTGACAAGGGTTTAGGTAAATGATATAATCAATTCAAACAAGCCGCCGCGAGCGGCAAAGGGAGATAGTATGAACATTAGCGAGAAGATTAAGCTCTTGCGCGCAAAGGCGCACGAACTTAAAAACGATAAAGAGGCGGCTGCCGAGAGGTCGCTTCCGAGCGGTTGCTATTTTATAAACGACGACGAGCTGTTATGCGAAAAGCGCCGTTTTGGCGACGCGCGTTACCCTTATTCTAACGACGGAATGACGTTGTGGGCGTATTCGTCGGGTAACGTCAAACTCGAGGAGAGCACGTTCAACGCGATACTTACTTTTACCGAGGGCAAGGAGCCGAACTTGGCTTTTTACACTGCGTTAAAGACGGACGGCGGATATTTTCCATTGTCGATAACGGGGGTAGGTAAGCTTCCGTTTGAAAAGAACGTCGAAAGATACACCGTTTTCACACCCGACGCGGCGTATTATTTCGTCGAGGCGGAAGGGCTTTTGGCGTGCGTTCGCATGCTCGTTGATTCCACCAAAGCCGTTCGCTTTACTTTATATGCCGAGAACGAGGGCGATTGCGATATCGAAACTTATCTTTCGGCGTATTTTAACTGTTTGCTGTCACACGCAAGCTGTGAAAATATAGAGACCAAGTGGTACAGAACGGTCAAGGCGACGGACGACGGATTTGCTTTTTCGGTTACCGAGTACGTCAACAGAACGACCTGCTTTGTACATAAGGCGACTATCGTTCGCGACAGCGCGATTAAGCCGCACACGACCACTTCGCACACCGATTTTTGCGGCGGCATGCACAACCAGCTTTGCTGTTCGACTGCACTTCAAAACGGTCGGTTCGAGCAAAACGCTCGTTATACTGAGTTTACCGACACCGCGATTGCAGGAGACATTATTCCTTTTACCCTCAAAAAGGGCGAAAGTTTTGCGGCAAGCTATTCGTTTACGCTTACCGAAAGCGGAGCCGAAAAACCGACTACTGCCGATATAGACGCGCGGCTTTACGCGCCTAAGGCGGCGGACGCCGTCGGTCAGGCTATTCCCGAACTTAAATTCGAAGGCGAATGGAACGGCCTCGGCGGTTCGCTTTTAAATTCGTTCATCAAAAACGTATTCCGTCAAACGGAATTTTGCGCGCGCGCCAAGAATTACGCCGGTCCGTTCATCGGTATTCGCGATATATTCCAGCAGCTCGAGGCGGCGCTTACTTGGATACCCGAATACTGCCGCGGAAAAATCGTGGAGGCGCTCAATTTTATCGGCGATAACGGCAGAGCGCCCAGACAGTATTCTTATCCCGGCGGCAAAAACGTCGCGCCGCCAATGGATCTTCGTCCGTTTATCGATCAGGGCGTTTGGATTATATCCACCGTTTATAAATATCTCTGTTACACGGGCGATTTTTCGATTTTGAACGAAGAGTGCGGTTACTACAGATTTAACGGCGACGTCGTTGAACTTTGCGACGATCGCGACGACGTTCTTTCGCATCTTATTCGCATTGTCGATTACCTCGTTTCCAATCTCGACGACAAGACCGACTGTTTGCACGCGCTTTACGGCGATTGGAACGACGCGCTTGACGGACTCGGCAAGACCGAAGATCCCGGCAAGGCTTACGGTAGCGGCGTTTCGGTGATGGCAACGTTGCAGCTTTACGCCAATCTCAACGAACTTGCGGAAATACTGAATAAGCTCGGAAAAACCGAAACGGCGAATAAGTATCTCGCCGTGCGCGAGCGTGTTAAAAACGGCTTGCTTAAATACGCGGTCGTTCAAAACGACAAGGGCGAACGCAAGATTTTGCATGGCTGGTTTGACAAGCGCGAGGCGTTCGTCGGTAGTTTTTGCGACAACGACGGCTTGAGCCGCGACGGACTCACTTCAAACGCATACTGGGTTCTTTCGGGCATGCTCGACTGCGACGAATCTCTTAAAAAAGACATTCTCGCCGCCTATGCGCGCTTGGATTCTAAATACGGCTTAAAGACTTTCGAGCCTTATTTCTCTAAGGAAAACACCAAGGTCGGGCGTATTAACCGCTTACCTAAGGGCACTGCCGAAAACGGCGCGACGTACATCCACGCAACGCTTTTCGGAATTTGGTCGCTGTTTGAAATGGGCGAAGCCGAACTTGCTTGGCAACAACTCTATAAAATCTTGCCGGTAACGCACAAGTTTATTTCAACAACGCCGTTCGTAATGCCTAACTCGTACGTTGCCAACGAGGAAAAGGGATTTGACGGCGAGTCAATGAGCGATTGGTTTACCGGGAGCGGTTGCGTTCTTCTGAAAGTATTGCTCTGGGAAGTGTTCGGTATTCACGCCGATCTCGACGGCGTTCGCATTACGCCCCCCGAATATATGCCCTTCGATAAAGCCGAGCTTACTATTAAACTCAGAGGTGAACTTAAACATATCGTTTACGAGAAAAACGCCGACGGTAAGGTCGTCGCTTCGGTAAAATAAACTAAGTATTGGCGTTTGTGCGCCCGAAAGCGTTTGGCGGTCGGGCGCGAACGTCCTTGCCCGTTAGGCAAAAAAAAGGAGACCTATAGTCTCTTTTTAAAAGCCTTGCGGTTAGCGGTCGCTAACTTGCATAAAAATAAAAAACGCGTTTTGCGCAAGGAACTTTTTATGGTAGAAATGATTTTAAAGGTCGAGGGGATGAGGTGCGGCATGTGCGAAAGTCATGTGAACGACGCTATACGGAACGCTTGTCCCGTAAAAAAAGTAAAATCGTCGCATGTAAAAAATCAAACGACGATTATTTTAGAAGACGCTTCTTTTCAAGATTCGATCGTGAACGCCGTCAAGGCGCTCGGTTACGGCGCGGAATGCGTTTCGGTTAAGCCGTACGAAAGGCGCGGATTAATCGGACTTTTTAAAAAGAAAGGGGAATAAAGCGCCTTTTAAATTTAGCTAAAAACCGTTTGCGGCACAAAAAATGCCGACCGTTGTTTGTTTTTTAGGACTTTCGGCGGTTTAGCGCTGTAAAAGGATTGTTTTTATCTCGCTTAGCGAACGCACGTCATAATCGACCTTAAAGCCGTCGGGCAGCGTTTTGCCGTGCGGATTGAACCAGGCGCAAGGAAGATCGCTGTCGTTTGCGCCCTTAATATCGCTCGAAAGAGAATCGCCTATTACCAGCGTTTTTTCGCGGTCGAAATCGGGAATGGCGTTTATAACGGCGTTAAAAAAGTCTTTGCTCGGCTTGCTTGCGCCCACTACTTCGGATATGAAAACGCCGTCGAAATATTTTGCCGTATCGGTGGCGGCAATTCTGCCGTGCTGAACGGACGCTACGCCGTTGGTTATTAGATAAACGCGCTTGCCCGCGCCTTTAAGCGATTGCAAAAGATCGAGCGTTTGCGGATAAAGCACGCCTTTGTGCGAGAGTATATGCAAAAACGCTTCGTTTGCGGCTTGCGCGTTCCCGCAAACGCCTAACGCGTTAAACAGTTTTTCATACCGCAGAACGAGGAGTTGTTCCTTTGGCGCGGTATTTTTTTCTATTTCCGCCCAGCTTTCGAGGTTGAATTTTTTATATAGCAAATAGCATTCTTCGGTGGCGGGAATGCGGAAAAGGGGGGCGAACTCGAAAAAAGTCAGCCGCTCCGAGCAGTCGAAGTCGAATAGCGTGTTGTCTGCATCGAATAGTAAAATATCGTAACTCATGCGCCGATTATATCATGTTTTGCCGTTTTGCGCAAATATTTGCGCCGCTCTTTTTAAACTATCGTAAACGAGGTATAAACAAAGCGCAAACGAGTTATAAACGAAGCTGAAGGCGGCGTGTATACGTAAAAGAGTGAGTTTAAAACGCCGAGTAAATATAAAACGCCAAGCAAATATAAAACGCCGAGCGAATATAAAACGCCAAGCGAATATAAAACGCCGAGCGAATATAAAACGCCGAGCGAATCGGGCGTTAATGGCATTAAAACGTTGCAAGCGTT
>CAZHGN010000015.1:0-32226 GCA_964532155.1 uncultured Acidiphilium sp. | reverse complement strand
GAGGAAACCGAAAGAAGTGAAATCCGCTTTCAACGGAATTAATCCAACATCGTGGATGAAATCTTGCTAAGCAAGGTTAGTGCGGCGAGAGAAATATTATTTTAAAGTAATAAAATTTTATAATTGTTCCGAATCTTTTTTAATAACGTTTGCGTTTAGTTTGCGCCAACTAAGCGGCGAAACGCCGTAAGTTTTTTTAAACGAATTAATATAATTGCTTTGGTTCGAATAGCCTAAGGTTTGAGCGATATCGGATATGGAAAGGCTCGTATTCAAAAGCAACGTGGTGGAATACGCCATTTTTTTTCTATTTATATATTGTATAAGAGTGCAACCAAAATACTCCTTAAATATACGGCATACGTGCCCGTGACTGTATCCCGTTTGTTCTATAAGCTCCGGTAAAGAAGAAAAAGCAGGATCTAAAGCGGAAGTCGGACTGACGTTAAGCTTCGACAGCATTTGCAAAATCCAGTCGGGAGTTTGTTTTCCGGGATAGTATTTTGCTTCCGCATAAGCCGCAAGTGCCTTGGAAATAAGGCAATTGTTTAAAGCCGACAGATCGGTTTGCGGCATACTTCCTCTAAGGTCCGTGATTTTTGCCGCGGTGGATTCGATAGAATCCAAGTGAGCTTTGTCAATAACGCAAGTTGCCGGCATAGGACTTTTTATAAGCTCGTCGTACAATCCTTCGTGGATGGTATCGGCGATTTTTTTAATTTTATCATCCGCCGCATAAATATCGCGATATACGGCAGACGTGTTCTTTAAGTTGACGTAATGCGAGTCCCACGGTCGGATAATCGTTAAATCGTATGCTTTAAGATGTAGGTCTCCGTTGTCGAAATGATTAACGTATTCCCCTTTGATAGCAACCGTTATTTCCCAAAAAATATGCGAATGTTTTTCCACGTTATGCCCAAAAATCAATTCGGTGTATATTCCGTTTATTAAGTCAAAATTATAAATAGGATTATTTGTGTTTTTTAACATTCGTTTTCTCCATGATGGTAGTCTATATTGATTATAAAGCGTAAATAACGGTTTGTCAAGGGGTTTGGTAAAAAATAGTATTGTTAAATTTTGATATCAAAAATTAATCAAATGTTATTTTTTACCAATCGAAAAGCAAAAACGTTAATTTTTTTTCGTTTTGGGCAAAAGATGTTAATTATTCACAACTTATTGCAAAAAAAAGGATATACAGCCAAGACTGCGTATATTAAAATAAGAATAGAAAGTCGAAAAAGCTTGTATCGGCGGTAGGCGCGGTTACATTCCAAAAGCGAGTACGTTCACTTTCGCTTCCTTTTTATGCGGATGCGATTTAGTTAAAGGAGAACAGTAGGCGATGCGTGTTTTAAATAATAAGAAATTTATAACCATAATGCTGTTTGTGTGCGTTGTTATGATGAGCGTCTTCATCTTTTTTCCCACAAATGCAGTGAATGCAAAAGCCGAAGCAGGAGAGGCGGTCGGATCGTATATAGACGCCGAGCTCGACAAATCGGGCAGAGCGGAAATAACTATATATGTCGAAAAAACGAGGATTCCGACCTATTTAAAAGAATTCGACGATTTTAAAGCGTTCGTTGGCGCTACGGCGAGGATCTTGATTAATAATTCAAGCGACAAAGATACCCTTGAGGTAAAGGATATCTGCGACGACGGCGATCGTTATAGCGTGCAAGTCAAAACCAGAAGGTTAAGTTCGCGGCTGACCGGTGCTTGGAACTGGTTTGCTTGGGATAAATTATCTTCCTATGCAACGTCTTCCAGTTCTACCTATAACGAAATATTGGACGTGTCCGAGGGTTATCTCGTTAAGTCCGTCATGAAAGTAAAGGGTTCGCTCCCGATCGGACAATATCAAATATCGAAAAATTCCGATATATCGATAACGCCTGTAAACGCAGTCAGCGGCGAAAATCTTACGGCAGAGAAGTTCGCGGAGATTGCGGAATATGCGTCGGATAAAGAGCATTTCGGATTGCTTCGTTTGGCGGGGCTGGATTTTGTAGATGAAATTTATCTCAAAGTGCCCGGGAAAATATCTTACGTTTCGTCGATGGGCGTCGAAGTCGTCGGCGAGAACTTATTGAAAATCACTCCGTTTAAGGTAAACGCAAAAATCATCGGCTACGACTACGTTCTTAACGAAAACGGAGAAATAACTTACGACGAAAGCGGAAAGCCGTTAACGAAAAGCATTGCCGAAAATGCGGAAATTAATTACTTGTACGGTTATTTTGCTTATCGAGATTATCCGAATTACGTATTGATCGGCATTCTTTCCGCAATCGGATTAGCGTTATGCGGCTTTATCGTTTATGCTATCGTAAGCGGCAAATTCGGAAAATTTTTAAAGGGCGAAACGTTTGCAAAAATCAAGCGCCATAAGATGATATACTTCATGCTTATTCCGAGCGCCGTGCTTGTAGTTATTTTTTGCTACGTGCCTATGTTCGGTGTTGCCATAGCGTTTGAAGATTTTACTCTTGCAGACGGATTCTTGGATAGCGAGTGGGTTGGCTTTAAGTATTTTAAATACATTTTCTTAGGCGAGGACTCCAACGTTTTCTTAGTTTTCAGAAATACGATCTATATCGCGTTAATAAGGGTTGCGACCAATTTCCCCGCGATACTCATTTTTGCGTTGATGATAAACGAGGTTTCGTCGGGAAAAGCAAAATCGGTAATCAGGACTATATCTTATTTGCCCAACTTTATTTCATGGATTGCCGTAGGCGGTATGGCACTTTCGATTTTTTCGAGAGACGGCGGACTTTTAAATCAAGTTATATCACTCATAAAAGGGCAACCATACGCCAAAGATTGGTATTCGGAAAACACTACGATATGGTGGATTTTCCTTGCTATTTCGTCTATGTGGAAGTCGCTCGGTTGGGGCACGATAATTTATATGTCGGCGTTAGGGTGTATCAATTCGGAATTGTACGACGCTTGCAGTATCGACGGCGGCGGTCGGTTTAGGAAAATCATAACCGTAACCATTCCGGGAATTGCCAACGTAATTATGCTTCAGCTTATTATGGACGCCGGCAATCTAATCAGGGATAACTACGAGCAAGTTCTCGCGTTGACGAACGGCAGTTCCTATTTGACGGAGTCGACTTATATAGTAGGATCAATGTCTTACTCCGCGGTCATGGGCGGTTCGGGATATTCGATGGCTACGGCGTTCGGGTTAATTCAAGGCGTTATAGGTCTTATCTTAGTTATTATAACGAACGGAATTGCGAAAAAGACCGACAACGAAGGCGTGTTATAAGGTATTTGCGATAAAGAAGCGTAAATTATTTTAAAAAGCTTATTACATTTGATTAAGGAGGCAAAATGAAAAAGAAAAAAAGCACTCGCTTATTCGATTATATTAATTACGCCATAATAGGAATATTGTGCATAACGTTTATTCTTCCGTTTTGGATGATGATTTCAAGCGCATTCACCGACGAAATATCTCTTCGCGTAAACGGATATCAATTATGGCCGACGGCTTGGTCGGTCGCAGGGTTTAAATATATATTCACTTCCGACGAGTACGATATCATCCGCGCTATTTTCAATTCGTTGATTATTTCCGTCGGCGGAACGACTTTATCGGTTGCGGTATCGCTTATCACGGCTTATGCGCTCAGTAAAAAATACGTCGTAGGCATAAAGTGGGTAAACGCGTTTTATATGATTACGATGTTTTTTGCCGGGGGTACTATTCCGTTATACTTGGTCGTTAGGGCATTGAAACTATACGATACGATTTGGGCGTTGATTATTCCGTCGCTATTCAATTTGTATCACATTATTTTGGTTCGAAGTTATTTTTATTCGCTGCCCGCGGCGTTGGAAGAAGCCGCAATGATAGACGGCGCGAATGATTTTCAGATATTAGTCAGAGTATTTTTGCCCATATCCGTTCCTATGGTTTTGACGATCGCGTTCTTCATGTTCGTAGACAGATGGAACAGTTGGATGGACGCGTTGCTCTATTTAGGTCAAAGCGAAGCAAGTAAATCGCTGAGGCCGTTGCAATTCGTACTTAAGTCTATTTTGGAAAATACGACTGCTTCGGGCAGTCTGGATAATTCCTTCGAGATTACCCCCGTTCTGTCGGCTAAATCCGCGGCGGTTGTAATAGCGATCACGCCCCTTCTTGCGATATTTCCGATAATACAAAAGTATTTTGTCGACGGAATAACGATAGGTGCAGTAAAAGGATAAAAAAACGGCTTTGCCGATAAAATAGGAGAAAATATGAAACACTTAAAAAGGATTTTATGCTTGCTTTGCGTATTTGTTATGGCTGTCGCATGCCTTGCTTGCGGCTGCTCTAAACCTACAGAAGAAAGTTCCTCACAGGGGGCGAGTTCGGGAACAAGTGGAAAATACGACGCTTCAAAACGTCCCGCCGGCACGAAAATCGTCGTTTATTGCGGTGGTTCTTCCGAATACAGTGTTGTAAGAGGCTCTGATGAAGAAGCCGTTACAAAGGCAATAGAGGACGCATATTACGAAGATACCGGTATTTCGCTCGATTTCGAGGTTTCTTATTTGGGGAATAACATGTCGAGCGTTTTAGCTAACAGCTTGGTTGCCGGCGATCAGGTAGACGTGGTTATTTCACACACGAGATTCGATTCCGGTATAGACGATTACGCCTTGACTCAGGATATCTATTACGATTTATCGAGATTGGTTAATAGATTCGGCTATAACATTGCCGAAAAAACCGATTTGAGAACGATGACTACGTTCAGCGAAGAGCTTATCGGCATACCTTCCTACGTAAGTCCGTACAAATACGGCATATTGGTAAGAAAGGATTACATGCGCGCTACCGGATATACCGACGATCCTGCCGAAGCTACCGAAAACGGATTAACTCTTTTAACTACGGTAGAGCAGTTCGAGGATATGTGCAAAAAGATGAAGAGCAAGTCGGTTACCGGTCTTGACGAAGATTCTTCTTATTCCGTAAGCGGTGCGATATGGGATATCGAAAAAGTGTTCACCGGCGCGTTTTCAAACGCGGGTTATTTCTTCTACGGAGAAACGACGGACGAAGACGGCGAAACCATAATTGCTCCCGGTTTTGCGCAAGAAGGGTTTAAGGATCTTTTGCAAATGGAATATCGCTGGGTTAACGATTCCAAGATTCTTCCGAGCGACGCTAATACGCAAACGCTCGAAGCGTCCGAAGGCGTATTCGCTTCCGGTCTTACCGGCGTATTCGTTACCGATCCTACCGTTACGCATCTTATCAAAGTTGCAAGAAAAGCAAAAGCTTTAAATCCCGATGCGGAGTTCACTATTTTAGGGCCTCTTGCACAAGAAAAAAGCCCCGAAAAGAAAGGTTTTATGAGATTATCCACGGGATATAAAGCGGCCGTCGTCATGAAAACGTCGAAGAACGCGGAAAATATCGTAAAATACCTCAATTGGATGTATAGCAGTGCCGATAATTATAATCTTTGCACGTACGGCGTTGAGGGCGTTCATTGGGTAAACAACGGAGACGGAACTTATTCTTATCCTGCCGGGAAAGAAAACTATCTTAGCAAAGCGCCCTATTCCGGCATACTTAATTTTGTAGAAAACGAAAATATGTCTAACTTATTATACAGCGGCTATACCGAACAAGAGCGCGGCTGGATTGCAAATTCTAAGAATAAGGATTTTTACGTAGACAACGATATTGTCGATTATATTCTTCCCAGAAACGCCGGTATGTCCTTGCTTCACGCCACGTCGCTTAATGTTTATTGGAACGGTTTGGCATCGCAAGCATGGAACGGTTCGTCCAATCCTTCGAAGCCGAGCTCGGAAAACCCCGCTATTACCAGTGCCGAATATTTTAGATTAAACTATCTCGAAGAAGACGCGGAATATTTACAATTCGTTACTCAACAATATAATTTAATGAAGCAATTAAGAGGTTAATTCTTAAAGAGGAGATTCGCTATGTGGATCGCTGCCGTATCGATTATCGTGTATTTGGAACTTTATCAAATAGGATTGTTTTTTCTGTTAAAAGACACGACCGAAAAACCGTCCTTTGCGATATTCGTTCCGATATACGGATTGAAATACATGACGAAGGCGTCGGGGACGTTTAAAATTTTAAACGTTCCCTTGCAAAAACCGTTCGGCTTTTTTGCGGAACTGCTTATAGTGGCTTTACTATGCTCTTTATATTGGAATTGGGGTATTGCCAATCTTGTGGAAAAAGCGTATACGTGGCTGGGGCAGATAATGATTATTCCCATCGTCGTTTGCTTGGCGCTTTGCTATATAGCGATTGCAAAATCCGCTATAAACGTTTTCAAAACGACGAGCGGCATAAGGCGCGCGGGTGTTGTTTTACTCTCCGTTCTTATCGCACCCGTACCGTTTATGTTTGCGGCGAAAGGGCTGAAAAAATAAAATCAAAAAGGGGAAACAATGAAAAAATTTTTAATTCTTTGCATGGCTATGCTGATGACCGTAACGCCGATTGCTTGTTTAGGCGCTTGCGGTGGCGGCGAATCGAGCAGTTTGCCTGACTCCTCTAATATATCCGATTCGTCTACCGGAGGTTCGCATTCGGGTAACGTAAACGCGGAGTACGTCGAGGTTCCGTCGGCGCCCGTTTATTCCGAGGTGGATTATACGGCTTATACAAACTACTATTTCGACGGAGAAAACGGCGACGATAATAACGACGGGCTGACTGAAGCAACGCCGAAAAAGACTTTGTCGGCGGCTTCCGCTATTGTTAACGGAAGTACGAAATCGACGAAGATATTATTCAAAAGCGGATCGTCGTTTTCCGGTCAACTTAAACTCGAAAACTTTTATTCGGCGCCGCAAGAGCCGCTTTACGTCGGCAGTTACGGCGGAAGCGAACTCCCCGTGATTAGGGGAGCGGGCGCCTATGCCGTCGGACTTTTCGGCGATAACGCCAGAATTTATAATCTCGAGATTATTAACCCTAATGGCATTCAGGGCGTAAACGTTGAAGCCGCAAAGAACGGCGTTTCCGAAAACATCGTCGTCGAGGGATGTTATATTCACGAAATCGGTTGGAATTGGATGTATGATTTTTCGGTCGAAGATTTTGCAACTAACGAAAACGGCGTTAAAGAAACGGTCGACGTAAAAGCCGTTTGCTCGGATAGGAATTACGCTTATTCGACTTCCGGCATATATTTCAACGCGCCCAGAGGCGACGGACAAAATTACAGAATGTTCAAAAACGTTTGGGTTATGAACAATAAAGTAAGAGAGACCGGCAGATCGGGCATTATTTTTGCAAGTTCTTGGCAGTCGGGTAACGGTTGCGCTTGGGGCGGATCAAACAAGTTCGTGAACTTGGATAACGGTTGGTATCCTCCGCAATACGTCGTAATTAGCGGTAACGATATTTCTTATATCGGAGGCGACGGTATAGTTACGATAGGCGTGCAAGATTGCTGGATGGAACATAACGTCGTAATACATTCGGCGATTTTAGGCAGAGCGGGAAACGCTTGCGCAGGAATTTGGCCCGTAAACGCAAGAAGAGTATATATACAATATAACGAGGCCGGATATACTCATATGGATAACGGCTGCACGGACGGCGAAGGGTTCGATATAGACATAGGCTGTTCGGAAATATATTTTCAATATAATTACTCGCACGATAACGCGGGCGGCGGCTTGTTGCTTTGCAACGTTCATTCGGACATGCCTTTATTCGACGAAAACGGCAACCCGGTATACGATGAGAATACAGGTAAGCAAAAGACCTTTGAGAGCGCAGGTTATTGGGATAAAGTATTCATTAGGAACAACGTATTTGCAAACAACGGCGACTCCGGAACGAACGGTGCATTCCTCGTAGTGTCGAGCGACTGTAAAAACGCCGTTTGCGAAAACAACGTCGTAATCATGAAGAGAGGATTGTTTTCTCAGAACCTTATAACTACCGCGGATTGGGGACGTTGCGGCGTTCAAACGGGATTTGTGTTCAGAAATAATATTTTCTATAGCCCGATGGAACAATATACCAAAATTGATATGTCGTGCTCGAAAAATTACGTGTTCGAAAACAATCTTTATTACAATTTCCCCGATTCGTTCTTCGACGAATGGCAGGGCATAACGGACGTTGCTGCGATTAGGGACGTCAATCCCTCTATCGTCTTGCCAAATAACAGAAACGGTTTCGAAGCGGCGCTTTCGTATAAACCGCAAAACGCCGAAGTTTTCGGATTGGGAAAATGTTTAACGTCTTTACTTAAATACGATTTTGCCGGCGAAGAAGTAGAAACGAGCGGATATCTCGGCGCGTTTTGTAAATAAGGAGTAAAATGTTCGACCAACGACCGAAAAAGTATGATTTTGACAGTGCGGAGTATGTTACTTACTACGTCGATTCGGAAAAGGGCGCAGATACTAACGACGGTAAAAGCGAATTATCGCCGATAAAAAGTCTTAGTAAGTTAAACGAGTTTCTCAATTCCTTAAAGCCGATGAAAATACTTTTAAAGCGCGGGAGCGTTTTTAAAGGCAAGCTTGAAATAAGCGGAATGGTTTCGCATAAAAATCTTCCGCTTATAGTAAAAGCGTACGGCGACGGAAACCTGCCCGTAATAGACGGCGACGGAAACGACTGCGCCGTGGAAATATCGAGAGGTTATACGGTATTTTCAGAGGTCGAGGTTACCAATCCGCGCGGGCTGATAGGTATTTTCGTCAAGGTTAAAGAGGCGGGAAGTCTTGAATTTTTAAGAATAGAAAAATGCGTCGTTCGCGAAGTAAACTATAATTGGATATACGAAAAAAGCGAGCGTGAAATAGATATTAAAGATATAGATCCCGAGGCGGTATGTTCGCAAGAACGGTATTATTACGAGACCGGCGGCATAATTTTTCTCGCTAGTGCAGACGCAAGCAGTCCGTGCGATTATAGGGACGTCGTTATAACCGATAATCTCGTGGAGAGAGTTTCGCGGAGCGGCATCTTTTTGACCGGGTTATGGATTCGCCGACCGGGAACGTGCTGGGGTGTAAATCCGTACTTTAGCGACGATAACGGCTGGTATCCGTCACGGCGAATAGAAATATCCAACAACAGAGTTTTATATACCGGCGGCGACGGTATCGTGCTAATCGGTTCGGTCGGCTCGGTGATAGAAAACAACGTTTCGTACCACTCAAATTATTTGGGAAGAACCGGCAACGCAAACGCCGGTATTTGGCCGATTGGCTGTAAAGATATTCTAATTAGGGAAAACGAAGCCGCATACTCGCATTTGGAGCATGGCTCTGCGGACGGCGAGGGTTTCGATATCGATATAGCGAACGAGGATATTTTATTCGAAAACAACTACGCGCACGATAACGACGGCGGTGCAATACTCCTATGCAACGCCGCGACTAAACAGCCGAAATTCGACGAATACGGCAAGCCGGTGCTGAACGAAAAAGGCGAGCAAGTCGAATATACGCAAGAGGGGAATTGGCGGCGCGTAACTATTCGAAACGGCGTTTTCGTAAATAACGGAAAAGCGCCCGAAAATCCGAACTTTATACATTTTTCGAGCACTTGCAGAGAACTTACCGTGGAAAACAACACTGTGATAATGCGTACCGATTTAGACGGACAGTTAATAGTAAGAACGGCCGATTACGCTAATTGCGGCAAGCAAGACGATTTGACCTTTAAAAATAATTTGTTCTACTCGTCAAAAAGCAAAGAATGCGATTTTTATATGGATTATTGCGAACGTTTTTTATTCGAAAACAACTCGTATAAAAACGTCGGTGAAAAATGCATCGCTTCCGCAAAAGAGAGTTCGTTTAAGAGTTTTAGCGAAGATATAGTTCTTCCCGAAAATTTAGATGGATTCGAGAATGCAAAAAAAATAGCCGCACAAAGCGGCGGAATAACCACTATACGTTAGGATTTTATGGAATTATATCACGAAAAAATCGTTACGCAAGTAAACGCTTTAAAAACGCGTGCGTATTATATACCGTTTACCGACGAGAATTTTTCGTATAACAAAAGCGATTCTAAGGAAATAACGCTTTTAAACAAGTGGAAATTTGCCTTTTTGCCAAAGTTTACGAAAGAAGCGTTCGACTTGTCTCCGACCGCCGTTTTCGACCTGCCGTTTAATTGGCAAGTAAAGGGTTTCGATTATAATCAATATACCAATTTTTTCTATCCATTTCCATATGATCCGCCAAAGATTGACAAAGATAATCCGTGCGGAATATACAAAACGGAATACGAGGTGACAGACCTCGACCGTAAACGTTATCTCGTCTTCGACGGCGTTGACAGTTGCGTGTACCTTTTCGTTAACGGAAAATTCGTAGGCTATTCTACTGTATCTCATTCGCAAGCGGAATTCGATATATCAGATTACTTGCTTTCCGGTAAAAACGTAATAAAAGCAGTCGTTTTAAAATGGTGCTCCGGTTCGTATTTCGAAGATCAAGACAAATTGCGCATGAGCGGTATTTTTCGCGACGTTTACGTAATTTCTAGGCCTAAAGACCATTTGAAGGATTATAAAATAACGACCGACACCGACTTAAAGGACGGATACATAAATTTTTCTTGCGATAAAGAGGCGGACGTCAAACTCTTCGACGGTAGCGAAGTTTTATCAGAAAAAAAAGGCAAAAGTTTACAATTTAAAATCGATAACGTCAAACTTTGGACTTCCGAAACTCCTTATTTATATCGTCTCGTTATTTCTTATAACGGCGAATATATAGAAGAATACGTCGGAATTAGAAAAATCACGATAGAAAACTCGGTTTTTAAAATAAACGGAAAACCGATAAAGTTCAAGGGCGTAAACAGACATTCGATGACGGAAGAAGGATACGTTGAAAGCCTTGAAATTATGGAAAAGGATCTCGAACTTTTCCGTCGGTACAATATAAATGCCGTCAGGACGGCGCATTATCCGCCGCACCCCGAATTTACCAAACTGTGCGATAAATACGGTATTTATGTTTTAGAAGAAGCGGATATCGAAACGCATGGGCTTGAAACCATTCATTATTACGGCGACGCGCGGCATTTCGACGATTTGGCAAACGATCCCGATTATAAAGACGTTTACTTGCACAGACAAGAGCGAATGTACGAAAGGGATAAGAACAGAACGTCGGTCGTAATGTGGTCGCTCGGAAACGAGGCGGGCTGGGGCGAAAATTTTAAGGCGGCAAGCGAATATTTGCATTCGGTTGACAGTCGCCCGGTGCATTACGAGGGTAACACCACGAGGCTTTTGCCCGAAACGGAATGGCGCGACGAGGAATATTTAGACGTCGCGTCGATGATGTATCCCAACGTCGAAAATTGCAGAAAGCGTATTGAAAACGGTATAGGCAAGCCATTCGTTTTGTGCGAATACACGCATGCCATGGGTAATTCGTGCGGGGACGTAAAGGGATATTGGGATTATATATACGCGGAAGAAAGGTTCGTCGGCGGTTTCGTTTGGGAATGGTGCAGTCACACCGTAAAAGATAAAGACGGAAATTATTTATTCGGCGGCGATTTCAACGAAAAGGAGCCGTGTAGCCGCTACGACGGAAATTTTTGCGTTGACGGACTTGTCGATACGGACAGGAGATGCCATCCCTCATTATACGAAGTAGGGCAAGTGTATGCGCCGGTAGACGTAAAAAGAACGGCGGACGGCTTTTTGATAGAAAACAGATACGACTTCATTCCTCTCGACGGGATTCAATGTTTCGCTCGCTTAGAGAAAAACGGAAAAGTCGTGGAAGAAAGAAGTTACGATTTATCGGGCACAAAAGCGCGAGAAAGCAAATCGTTTAAGGAAAACTTTGCCGAAAAGTCGGGCTATAGCACGGTTATCTTTGATTTTTACAACCAAACGGACAAGATAGCAACTCGCCAAATCATTCTTTCCGACGATTATCCGACCGAAAAATTGCGCGGTACGGCAAGGCTTAACAAAAGTGATTACGAGGTTTCGGCGCGCGGCGAGCGTTATTCGGCGGTCGTTGGCGAAGACGGCATGCTAAGGTCGCTTAAAGGGCGAGAAGAACTGCTCGTTTGCCCTGTAAATTTTGCTCTTTTCAGGGCGCCTATCGACAACGATATTCCTTATTTAGAGGAGTGGCAAAGACTAAGACTTAATTATATTAGGTCTTCCGTAGACGATATAAAAACAGACGGAAATAAAGTCATGGTTAAAGGCAAAATAGTTGCCGACATAATAGAACCGCTTTACGATTACGAGCTTTGTTACGAGTTTTCGGGTAACGGAATAGGCGTTAGGTTACAGGCGGTAAAGCGTGCGTGGGTAACGAACGTCGCCAGATTTGGTTTTAAAATAACTCTAAAAAAAGAATATGAAAACTGCGAATATTTTGCCAGAGGCGGGATAGAAAATTATCCAGACAGAAAGCAAGGATTGCCCGTTTCACTCTATAACCAACGAGTTTGGGATATGGGATTTGCTTATTTAAAGCCGCAAGACAACGGCGAGCGATGCGATGCGCGCAGCGTTTCGCTTTTGGCGGATAAAGGCAAAATTTCGGTGCAAAGCAAAAGCGATTTTTGCTTTCAGGCAACGCCGTTCGATATAGCGGATTATAAGAGACATCCGTTTGAAATGAAAGGCGAAAGCGATAAGACGGTTTTGTTTATCGACTATAAAACGACGGGAGTGGGTTCCGCGGCTTGCGGATCGAATATCCCGATCGAGTTCGAAGTCAGGGACGAAGTTATAGACTTTGCGTTTGATATCGTCTTGGACGTATAAGCGGAGACGAATCACATTCATAAAAATTTGTGAGCGGTATTATTGGAGATAGTTATGACAGAATATAAAGCGTTTAGAAAAGCCGTTCCCGTATGGGCAGAAAACGAAGAGCGAACGATGAATCTTTCGTGCGTTTTTCTTGCCACGTTTAAAACAAAAAAAGAATTTGTTTTAAGAATAACGGCAAGCTGCTTTTATAGGGCTTTTCTTAATGGCAAACTGATTGCTTACGGACCTGCGCGCGCCGCTCACGACATTTATAGGGTAGATGAAATAACGGCGAGCGGGTATGAAAACGGTGCGGAAAACCACTTGCTTATCGAGGTTGCGGGCTATAATTGCAGAAGTTATTACGCGCTTAACCAGCCGTCTTTTTTGCAAGCCGAGGTTGATTCGTACGGCGAAATACTATTCGCGACCGACAAAACCGTCGAGTGCAGAATTTTGACCGAGAGGTACAGAAAAGTAGCCAGATTTTCCTTTCAAAGGGCGTTTACCGAAAGTTATTCGTTTAATCTTCCGCCGCAAGAATTCGCTTTTGGCAAAGACTTCGGAAAAAAGACCGAAGTGTGCGAGTGCGCTCAAAAAACGCTTGCTAAAAGAGAAGTTCCCATGCCCGTTTTTAAATGCGAAAAGTACGATTTTAAAGAAAAAGGGGTGTTTTTTAAGGAAACGGACGAGCTTTTCCCCAAGGTTCGGTATTTGGATAACGAAGATATTTTGCTTTATAACTACGACGAGCTTGAAGTGCGGCCGTTTGACGAGGTTTACGGTTTTGGCTATAAAAAAGACGAAAATCAAGTTTTCGGCGGGGAACTGAAAAGCGGCGAATACGCGCTGTTCGAATATCCCGTATCACTAACGGGTTTTATCCTCACCAAATTGGAAGCCAAGACGGACGCCGAGATTTTTATCGTGTTTGAAGAGGTCGATAATAGAACGGATAAGGCCGATAATCAACCTATACGCTTAGATTTTTGGCGCAACGATACATTAAATATTATATCCTATAAGTTGAAGAAAGGCGAATTTAAGCATTTATCTTTTGAACCGTACACGGCGAAATACATAAAAGTATTGGTAAAAACAGGCGAAGTTATAATCGACAACGTCGGGCTTGTAAGGTATGAAAACCCTGAGACGGACGGGCTCGTTTTTAAGTGCGAGGACGAAAGGCTCAACGTCGTAGTTGAGGCGGCGAGAAACACGCTTGCCCAAAATGCGGTCGACGTGTTGACCGATTGTCCGTCGAGAGAACGCGCCGGTTGGCTCTGCGATTCCTATTTTTCCGCGCAAGCCGAAAAGCTTTTTACCGGCGAGAATAAAATCGAAAAGAGTTTTTTGGATAATTACGCTTATCAATCCAAAAACTTAGGCGTTGAAGAGGGCGTTTTGGCTATGTGCTATCCTGCCGATTTCGGCGACGGAGTGTTTATCCCTAATTGGATGCTGTTTTATATTATAGAACTGTACGACTGTCTGAAAAGGACGGGCGACAGGGCGACTATAGAAAACGGCAAAGCCAACGTCGTCGGGATATTGGATTATTTCAAGCAGTTCGAAAACGAATACGGCTTGCTCGAAAATTTAAAAAACTGGGTATTCGTAGAGTGGTCGGCGGCGAGCGACGACGAATATCTTAAAGGCGTTAATTTTCCCACGAATATGTTATACGCTTACGCGCTTAACTGCGCGGGCGAACTTTACGGCAAGAGCGAGTATACCGAAAAAGCCGAAAAACTAAAGGCGATTATAAGAAAAATGTCTTTTAACGGTTCGTTTTTTGAAGATAACGTCGTAAGGGAAAACGGCGCGCTTATAAAACTCGGACACACTTCGGAAACTTGCCAATATTACGCTTTTTATTTCGGCATTGCAGATGAAAAAGATTATCCCGAACTTTATAATACGCTGATCGAAAAATTCGGCTCGACGAGAGATTCGGATAAGGTCTATCCGACGGTGGCTAAATCAAATGCGTTCATAGGGAACATTCTCCGTTCGGACTATTTGGTTAAAAAGGGTTTAGGCGGGCAGTTTATATCCGAAATTTACGATTCCTATTACAGAATGGCATGCACTACCGGCACGCTTTGGGAATATAATCAAATTCATTGCAGTTTAAATCACGGTTTCGGATCCTACGTCGCGAATATGATAGTTCTTGCGGTTAGCGGCTACTACTACGTGAACGAAGAGCAAAAGACGGTGATGGTGCGGAATGAAACTACCGATTTAAAATACGAAATTAAAGTTCCGACCAAAAACGGCTATATAACGATTGAAAACGTTGATGGTAAAAGAAAAATCGACGTCCCCGAGGGGTATGCGATAGTTCAGTTTGAAAACTAAAATACCCGAACGGCGTTGCGGTAATCTTGAATGCGGTAATCTTGAATGCTACACATGCGAAAAAGCTTATCGATTATGCAAAAAAATATGGAGGAATACGATGAAAAAACTATTATTGGTTGTTATTCTTGTGCTCGCTCTGTTTTCGGCGAGCGCTTGCGGCACGACCGGACCGGGCACTATTTCTTCCGGAAATTCGTCCGGCGAAAAGGTGAACGACGAGGCGGGGTATTTAAAGGCGGTTTCCGCGCCTAAATACGACGAAGTCGATTTGTTTGAATATACCGACGTGTATTTCGACGCCGAGAACGGAGATGACGCGAACGACGGAATGACGGTGGCGGCGCCGAAGAAATCTTTAAGCGAAGTAAACGCAGCAATAAAAAACAAGTCGCTCGGCGCGTTAAGAATTCTTTTAAAGGGTACTTTTCAGGGCGTTTTAGACGTAAGCGGCTATGCAGCGACTGAAAAAACGCCGCTAATCGTTGCCTCATACGGAGACGAGCAAGCGGTAATCGACGGAAACGGCAACGAAAACGCAGTTATCGTTACCGGCGGAAACGTCCGCATAACCGATCTCGAAATAATCAATCCTCGCGGCTTGCGCGGTATTTACGTTTATACTACGGGCGCGTATAAAAACGTGGTAATATCCGGTTGCTATATTCACAACGTAAATTGGAATTGGAAAAAAGCCGATAGCGAAGAAAGTTATTTTGGCAGATTGAACGAACTGGGTGTGAATGGCGTTAAAGAGGTCGATTCGGATTTTATTTACGAGCGCGGCGGCATTATTTTCGACACTGCGACGGGTAGTACGCCTTGTTGGCTCGAAAACGTGTGGGTAGAAAATAACCGCATAGAAAAGGTTTCGAGAAGCGGCGTGTTCATGACGAGTCAATGGGTAAGACGTATAGGCGTGGCTTGGGGCGTAAACCCTTATTGCGACGACGAGCACGGCTATTATCCTTCCAAAAACGTAAATTACGTTGGAAATAAAATAAATTTGACGGGCGGCGACGGACTTGTCATGATAGGCGTTAGAGGCGGTTATTTTGAAAGAAACGTTTCTTACCATGCAAACTTTCTTGGAAGAAGCGGCACGGCGAACGTCGGAATGTGGCCTATCAGTTCGAAAGATATAATAATGCAATATAACGAAGCGGCTTATTGCCACCTTGCGAACGGCGGTGCCGA
The DNA here is from genome assembly GCA_964532155.1 of uncultured Acidiphilium sp. GTDB lineage: Bacteria > Bacillota > Clostridia > Christensenellales > Borkfalkiaceae > HGM11416. The sequence goes on along the minus strand of CAZHGN010000015.1, from coordinate 15,874 downwards.
CGGCGAGGGCTTCGATTTGGATATAGGTTGCGTAAACGTCGTTTTCCAATATAACTATTCTCACGATAACGACGGTCCGGGCATTTTGCTCTGCAACACTTCGGGCAAGGTTACGTTGTACGACCAAGACGGTAACGCTTTAAGGGATGAAAACGGAAAAATAGTTACAAGTTCGGGTAAAGCCGAATGGTCGGGGGCGTATATAAGAAACAACGTTTTTGCAAATAACGGCAAGCGTGACGGCAATTATCCGACGTTAATGCATTTGGCAGGTCCTTGCGAAAACGTTTACGTCGAAAACAATACGATTATTTTCACGGATAACCCCAATCAACCGCTTATGACGGTAACGAGAGTAAAGACCGAGTACGATTCGTCTTTATCCAACAATTTCTATTTCAGAAACAATATTTTTTATAGCGAAGTGCAAAACAACGGATATCTGAAATTTACGGCAATGGGCGAGGATTACATCTTTTTGTCGAACGTTTACTACAATATGAGCGATAGCTTTATTGAAGTGGCTAACGATTCTAAATCGTTTACGTTTGATCCGGAATTTGATCTTCCGACCGAAAAAGACGGCTTTGCGGTATCTGCCGAATATGCACCGACGAATAAACAATGCTATGCAAGCGCTTTGACTTTGAAGGATAAAAACCTGTTCGACATAGCCGGCAATAAGACGGTTAACGTCAAATATTTCGGTGCTATAGCCGAAAATTGGTGAATTTAACCGCAAAAAAATTAATTTGAATAATTGATGACCGTTTTGCTTAAACTCAAAATCGGCAAAACCTAATCATTAAAGGAGGAAAAAATGAAAAAAAGCAAACTGTTGGTATTATCGTTATGCTTAATTATGTCCGTTGCGGGCTTGTTTGCATGCGAAAAAGCCAGTGATGTCACAGTCCCGCAACCTGAAGTTTCGCTTGACCTGTTCGAGGAAAAAGTATTAACTCTTCCCGAGGGCGTCGAGGGCGATGCTAACTGGGCATCTTCCGACGAGGAAACGGTTACGGTAAACGGCGGAGTCCTTTCCGCAACCGGAAAAAAAGAGGGTGCCGCTACGATTACGGCAACCGTCGGCGATTCGGTTTATTCTTATCCCGTTACGGTAACCGATTCGGGCGACAGACCCGTTCTTTCGGTTGAATCCATTTCCGTTTATAAGGGAAAAACCGCCGACTTAAAAACGGTTCTTTCGATTTCGTATAAGGACGAACCGGTAGTCGGTGGCGTTACGTTCACGTATAAGTGCGTAAGCGAAGCGGCGACCGTATCCGACGACGGAATTCTTACCGGCGTTACGGCTGGGCCGGCGGTAGTTCAAGTAAAAGCAACGTATAAGGACTTTACGACCGCCGCTAAAAACGTTTCGGTAACGATTGAGGAATCCGACATCGTAAAACCCGAACACGAAAGCGTTACGTTGTCCGTAATTGAAGGCGATACCGATCCTACTTTCTACGATATCGCCGCCGACGTATACGTAAATGCCGAAAAGGTAACCGGCGCTGAAATCACAGCCGAAATTACATCGGGTAGCGAATACGTCGAACTCGACGGTCTTAGAGTGAAGGCAAAAGCCGTAGGTAAAGCGGTTTTGACTCTCGTCTATGAAAACGCAGGCGTAACCGTAAGCGGAACGCTTAAGGTTAACGTGCGCGACGACAGCGTAGAGTACAAAGCGGGCACGATGTTGCAGCCCGTTCAAGTCGCTATGTTTAACAAGGTTTTTGAGGGCGATTTTGTTAATTGCTACGAATATAAACTCGGCACGGAAGGCAACTATTGGTCTAACGCTATAATCGAAAGCACTTCGCTAACGAGCATCGTCAATAACGGCTACAAAACGTTCTCGTACGACGTTTATTTCGTAGATTCAGCGGCTTTCGTTGCGTATATTCCCTCTGCTTTCCAAAACGCTGATTCTTCTGCATATGCCATTTACGACTTGGCTGCCGCAAATAACAAGTTCACTTCGAGTGCCATGGGTAAATACACGGGCGACGACGATCTTCTTCACATTTATAAAGACGGAACACGCTTGGCGGACGGAACCGAGCTTCAAAAGAATACTTGGTACACCGTAGTTTACGACTTGTCCACTTATTCCGACGGTTGGTCGATGATGGGCTTTTCGATTAACGAAGCTACGCCCAACGGTCAAAAAACGTACTTAAGAAATTTTGCTTTCCATACTACGGCAAATCTTCTTCCCAAAGGTACTTACGACGAAAGACATCCCATCGGTGACGTCGACGATCCCGAAGTTACCGACGACGCGGACGACTTTTTGAATAACTTAACTATTTCGTCCAACGCAGTAAGCGTTAAAAAGGTCGACAGCGGTAAATTTGTCGGTTCGTATAAGATAAGAAGCCAAACGGCTGCTACGTCCGGAAAGATTACGTTTAACGACATTCACAACGCCGCCAACGAACCTAAGAGATTTTTCACCGAAGGCTATCATTACGTTAAATTCGACTTGTATATTTTGAGCGGCGACGGTCTTGGTATTTGCAACTGGGTTAAGGCTGTAAATTCGGGCGAAGCCGACGTTAAGCTTGAAACCACGATAACCGGTGCGCTCGCCTCGCACGACACCGTAACCATTTATAACGAAAGGGGTAACGAGTCGCGCATAGGCATCGGCGCTTGGTACACGATCGTCGTCAACATTCCTTACGACGACGACAATTTGCCGACGTGGGATCTCTTCTATATCGGTTTATCCGGTTCTAAATACGTTCCGTCGACGGGCTATATAAAGAATTTTGAATATCTGAAAGAAGCACCCGTCATCGAAGGCGACGATTCCGAAATAGCAAAGAACATTACCACCACCGGAACGCTTGTCAAACAAGCCGAAGCGGTAGACGGTGTAGAAGGCGCTTATTATTACAAAAATACTGACGAACACTGGTTTTCCGGTCGCCTTGAATTCGAAGCGCTTAAGCACAAAGACAAAGTTGTTTCCCTTAAAGTCAGATTTGAGAGTGCCGAAAGACCGTATTTCTGCGTTGGGTACGAGAATTCTTATCATGGCGGTGCCGGTTGGGTATACGACGACGTAATCAATTATTTCGATCTTGAAGGGACTTACGTAAAAACGCCCGTAGCGAACAAATGGTATATCCTCATAGTCGATCTTTCAAAAACGAAGGATCAACAAAATAACTGGATATACTACATTACGCTTAACAAAGATGCGTCGATGTATATTGCGGATTTGCAAATGCTCGACTCTAATCCTTATACCATACCCGAGCCGGATACTTCCATGATAGCGCAATATATGTCTGTTAATGAAGCCGGGCATGCAACGCTTACCAAGCAAACTGCGGCAGTGGGCGGCGTAGAAGGCGCTTACTTATATGAAAACGATGTCGGCGACTGGTATACCGGGGCCTTGACTTTTGGTATTGCTACCGCTGCGGTTACCGGAAAGGCAGTAACCTTAAAAGTAAGACTTTGTCAGCAGGCGAGCCTTATCTATGCTGTTAATTACGTTAACTCTGTAAATAGCGGTGCTGACTGGACGTTTGGTGACAATATTAAATATTACGATTCAGATGGTAACGAAGTGACTACGGCTCTTGCCAAAGATGTTTGGTACACCGTCGTAATAGATCTTACCGGCGAGGATAACAAGACAGATTGGCTCTGGTATATATCGTTAGATAAGAATAACAAGATGTATATAGCAGACTTGAAGATTTTGGATACTAATCCTTATGCTTCGAGCGGTACGCCCGACACGCCCGAAACACCCGACGAGCCGGATACTTCCATGATAGCGCAATATATGTCTGTTAATGAAGCCGGGAAGGCAACGCTTACCAAGCAAACTGCGGCAGTGGGCGGCGTAGAAGGCGCTTACTTATATGAAAACGATGTCGGCGACTGGTATACCGGGGCCTTGACTTTTGGTATTGCTACCGCTGCGGTTACCGGAAAGGCAGTAACCTTAAAAGTAAGACTTTGTCAGCAGGCGAGCCTTATCTATGCTGTTAATTACGTTAACTCTGTAAATAGCGGTGCTGACTGGACGTTTGGTGACAATATTAAATATTACGATTCAGATGGTAACGAAGTGACTACGGCTCTTGCCAAAGATGTTTGGTACACCGTCGTAATAGATCTTACCGGCGAGGATAACAAGACAGATTGGCTCTGGTATATATCGTTAGATAAGAATAACAAGATGTATATAGCAGACTTGAAGATTTTGGATACTAATCCTTATAATCAAGCGGCATAATCGTTAGTTAAACGGTTACGCTGTAGGACTACAACGAGGTTTCCGCAAATTTTGCGGAAACCTTTGGGCTTTAGAGAGTTGGGCTTGAAATTGAATTTTAAAGCTCGATTCTCTAATTGCCTAAATAACGAATAGCGAGAAAAACATGGATAGCATAAAAGAAAACACCGTTCAAGCACAAGGGCAATTAATCAATTCGGATTCGCTGAGGTTTTACGGAAACGAGAACGGAAAAATAAGAATACTCATACTGGGTAATTCAATAACGAGGCATGGCGCTTTGCCGTCGATCGGGTGGTTTAACGATTTTGGCATGGCGGCGTCCGCTGAGGATAAAGATTACGTTCATGTTTTAATGAAAAAGTGGGGCGAGCGAGGCGTGGATTATTTTCTTGCCGTCAAACAACTTTCATCTTGGGAAGTAAAGGTGAACGAAGGCTTGGCCGAGGAAGAAAATTTAGACGATATTTGCGGATTTAATCCCGATTATATTATTTTCAGGCTTGCCGAAAACGTTTCCGTGAACGTGGATAAAGAATATTTCGGAAAACAACTCGAAATATTGATAAACAAGTTAAATACGAAAAAAGGGAAAGTCGTATACACAACGTCTTTTTGGAAAAATAAAACCGTATCCGACGCCATACGCGAGGCGGGGGATAATGAAAATTTGGTAGAATTAGAGGATTTGGGCGAACTTGCCGAAATGAAGGCTTACGGCAAATTCGAGCATTCGGGTATATGCGCGCACCCCGGAGATAAGGGCATGGCGTTTATAGCTGATAGAATAGACAGCGTTTTAAAGAGGTTCTTTTAAATGTCAAACGAACGTCGCATATACAAGAATTACTATCTGACCGATAGAGAATACGTAGATATATCTTTAGCGAAAGCGGATAAGAATATCGAAAAGCTTACTATGACCGACGAGATTGCCTGCTGGCCGAAAAAACCGTACGACGGAGGCAAAGCCTTGGAAATTTTGACAAGGCTTTGCGGTGAGCGGTGCGCTATAACCGTTCCGCTTTTCGGTAAGGATTACTCGGATAAAGATGCGCTGTCGATTGCCGTTAACGGAGCGACCGCTTGCGATATGATTAGAATAGAGGTCGTAAGCAAAAGCGGAGAAAAAAGCGTTGACGAAATAAATTTTTTCAACGACAGGTGGTCGCGCTTGCTCGTAAAGACAAGCGATAATCCCGCTTTAAAAAATGCGGACAAGTTGAATATAGAATTTTATAGCGTAAAGGGCTTGAACGTTTCGGACGAAAGCATTTATATCGGCGAAATATATTTCGGCAATCTGCTCGATTTCCGTTTCGAACAGGGGAATGCTTTTAAATATTTTTCGTGCAAAGGGGATTTGAGACAAGGTGACGGTTACCTCGAGTATTCCTTCAATAAACGAGAACCGCTCGTTTTTCCGCACTTTAAAAAAGCGCGATATTCGGTACTTAACGCGGTTATATCCGTCAAGGACAGCCTCAGAATTACTGCCGAAAACTTGGGCGATTGCAAGGATTTTAGGTTGTATATAGCAACCGACCTTTGTCCCGATTTCAGCGTTGATAAATACGTAGATTTTAGATTAGAAGACAAATTATCAACGGTTATAGTGCCTATAAAACAGTTTGCGGTAGACGATAACGAGCGGCTCGAGGGTATTAAAATAGAGCCGCTATCCGAGTGCGGCACCGTAAGATTTTATAATATTGCGCCGTCGCAAGAAAACGATATAATCGGCGACGAACTTGGCTCGGCGTACCTAAAGCGTGCGTTAAAAAAGGTTGCTAATCCGTATAAAATTAGAATAAGGGGCAAGTCGTACGACGTTTATGATTTCGGCGCGAAAGGCGACGGTTATACCGACGATACTAAGGCTATTCAACGCGCGATAGACGAGGCGGCGTTAAACGGCGGCGGTAAGGTCGTTTTAAGTCGAGGCGAATTTGTCGCTACGCATATCGTTATGAAAAGTTGCGTCGAGTTGAATATTGGCAAAGGCGCGACGATAGTACAAAGCGAGGTGCCCGCGCATTATAATTACGACGTAGCGTACGAGCACGATAACTTTTATTATAGCATACAGTGGGCGCATAACTTTTTGGTGCATAACAAACCTCTTATTTACGGCAACGGTATAAGCGAGTTTAAAGTTACAGGCGAAGGACGCATAAGAATGTGCGATTCGGGCAGCGAAAGACTTTGCGGCGGTTGGCCGTATTACGATATTCATTGTAACGCGCTTATTCATATAGTTCCCATAACGTTTAATAAATGCTCCGATTTCGAGGTTAGCGGAATCACAATTACGCGCGCTAACAGTTACCACGTTTTTTTGGTGCATTGCAAAAACGTTTTCTTGAGCGGACTGAAATTTATCGATCCAAGGTGCTTAAGCGCGGACGGAATAGGGCTTAACGGTTCTAAAAATTGCCTTATAGCGAACACCGTAATGGTCACTAACGACGACGGCATAACGTTAAATCCCGGATATATCGATCCGAGGGGGTACGACGGGAATTTTTGGGATTGCACGCCGGGTGCGGATAATTCGATAGAAAATATCGAAATTCGCGATTGTTATATTAATTCCGCTTACGGCGGCTGGGGTAAAGCGATTGCTTTTATTCCTTGGGGAAAATCCGCCGAAAATCAGGAAAACGAAATGACGAAAAACGTATTCGTCCACGACTGCATTCTTAAAGGCGGGCATGCCGTCGGTACTTGGTGCGATGATCCCTATCACGGCAAACAGCCCTTCGACGGCAGCGAAACGGATGATTATTCGCCTATATCGGATATCGTCTTTAAAAATAACGTTTATCTTTCGCCTTGCGATTTGTTGACCGTCAAGGTAACCAATTTGGTTTCCGACAACAATTTAAAGTCTTCTTTCGAGATCGTTAACGGAAATTTTCAGGACAGATCTTGCAATTGGACGATTGACGGCGAGGTGTCTTTTTCGGCAAGCCCGACTTGCGCAATAGTTAAAAACGGCGGAGAAATTAAGCAAACGATATCTTCCGTTATCGGCTTGAACGCATTTAAAATATCGGTCGAGGGCAAAGGCGAGGTGAGTTTAGGAGGCGTTAAACTTGCCTTCGATTGCGCTCAAAGGGAAAGCGTTTTTATCCGTAAGAAATATTCGGCGGTAAAAAACATTACACTTTCAATAAAAGCGCAGTCGGCTAAAATTTATTCGGTAAAAAGGGATAAATAGAGATAAAAAGGAATAGGTTTTTGCAAAAAATTAATCATAAATAGAATAACTCCCTTGTCGTTCCGTTTTGCGGAAAGGCAAGGGAGTTGTTATAAGAGGGAATGGATTAAAACATGAATAGTATCGTGGCCAAAAAGGAAATTGCGATCTGCCATATTTGAGTTTTCGTTGGCTTTTCGCGATATATAATCGCGGATAGAATACACGAAAAAATGATGGTCGCACCCGTAATGAGCGGGTATTGTGCGACGGCGGGAACGTGCTCCGCACTTATTGCCGACAAAAGAAACGCCGTTCCGTTGACGGCGCCGAACGCCGCGCCGAGTTTTATGGAAATTGGCTTAAAAAGTACGGTTTTTTCGTTTTTGGTTTTTGAAAATGCGCGTATGAGGGCGAGAGCTATTATAGAGAGAACGAGTTGTATTCCGAACGTTAAAAAGGTAAACTGTGCGCCGAGCGTGGCGTTTTCTCTTACCGAATTAAGCTTTGAAAAGGTGGAAGACAGACCGTTGAAAAAAAACAGGAGAACGCAAAGCAGATAAAACGCAAGCGTTCCTTTTTTTTCGTCTTTAGCGTTTTTGAAAAAAACCGGAATGCATAAGGCGAAAATCATTATCGCCATGCCTATTATTTTGAATACGGAAACGGATTCTTTTAAGAAAATAACGCCAGACAAAAAAGGGACGATCATTCCGCCGGACATCATAAATAGCGAGTAAATCGCAATGTTTCCCATTGCTAAAGCTTTTATGCCTATAACGCTGCACGAAACGTTTACGACTGCAAGCCCGAATGCCATGAATACCGAAAATAGATTAAAATTAAAGGTCGTACCGCTCGATATAAGGTGAATAACGATAAAAATAACCGAAGCGAATAACGAATATAATATCGAAAACTCTATCGAAGAAGCCAAAGTTTTCCCATTATTTTTTTCAAACGATTTTGTTACCATGAATTGCGAGCCGAATAAGAACGAAGCCGCAATCAGCATTATATAATATATCATTAAATCACCATTAATCGCCGTAGACGAACAAGTTGTCCTTATTTTCGGTGTGCGCTTTCAAAGCGTTTGTTTCGGATAAATCGCTTTCGTTAGCCGCTCGTTTGTCGTAATGGAAAATTATATCGGAAAGGGATACTTCGTTTTCCTTTTCGTCGTTTCTAAAGGTTAACTGCATTGCCGCAATTTGCGCTCGTTCTCGGCGTGAAAGGGTAAAGTCGCCCTCTCTTACGTCGCTTGCCAAAGATAGGTCGAAAGTGAGGTTAATCGACCTATTGGCGGGGATTTGAAGGTTTCTTTGCGTAATTCCGTCGACTTTTGGAAGTATGTAAAACTGTTTTCCGTCGCAAGTTTTAAAATGTATGCCGATAAACGTTAACGCCTTTTTTGCTTGCACGCTAAACGTTAAGTAATCGTATTTATCCAAGCCGTGCGGAAGGTTCGTAATGAGTATTCGCGGACACAATCCGACCATGCGCGAGTTTTCGGGGGAATAACCGAACTTCGCCGTAACGTAATTGTTTTTAAACGTGAATTTAATTTTTTTGTCGCCGAATATTTCGCTTGCCGTCCAAGCGGGGCTAAAGTATGCGCCGCCGCCTAAATCGCTAAAGGCGTTATCGAATATTTTTTCGCAGGATAAAAACGCGGGGTTGAATTTTTCGTAATTTTTCCCTTCCGGGTTTTCTATCGTCGTTCTGTATTGCAAAAGGGGCAGAACTTCGCCGCTTGCGGTTTTGCATTTTACGTTGGCGGTATAGTTGTATAAATAAAATCCGTAGGTCAATTTCGACGGGCTTTCTACGTAAGGCGAGTAAACTTTGATTTTATTTTTTCCAATTATTTCGGCGGTTGCCGCGGTGTAATTTTCATTGTCCGAAGCAAGCGCAAATCCGAAAAACTTTTTGTTTTTAGGCAAGAATATTTTTTCGCAGTCGCTTATCGTGACGATGGCGTGATTTTTGCAAAAATCCACTGCTGAAATTTGCGGACAAGCGGTAGCCTTTTTTAAAACGAAATTGTTATATGCAAGCATTGCCGCACGCGTTGCCTGTTCTTCTTTTTTGACGAGATGGATTGGGTGATAAATGCTCTTTCCGTCGGGGATAAGCCAGTCTAAAGGAAGATCGAAAATGGGGCACTCAACCACGTTTTTAAGCTTGTTGCAAACTAAGGCGTTTTGTTCGTTTACGCAATTAACGCTAAATTCGTCATATCCGTGAATGGCGATATCGACTATTACAAAATTCATTTCTCCGCGCAATAAGTCGCGGTATAGGTCGATTAACCGCGATAAAGCGGTGGCGTATTCCGCACAGGTTTTATACCCCGTCCAGGCTATGCTTTCGCCCAAGTACCAAAGTACGCCCTTGAAGGGCAGTCCGCGTAAGGGGTAGATTTTTTCGTTATAAAGGCAGCCGACGTCCTTCTTTGTACCGTTGAATTTAATTTCCGCATTTAAGCTTGGTAGATCTAAGAAACAGTTTTCGGGGAGCCAATGCGTTATATTCGTTCCGCCTACCGCCAAGTTTATAATCGCCACGGGGTATCCGCATTTTTTTTGCAATTCACCGACGAAAATAAACGAAAACCCGGCGGTTTCCAACGCGTCGTTAGTGATTGAGGGTGATTTCCATTCGAGCGGAGCAATTAGCCGCTCTGCGGGCTTTTCCAAACCGAAAAACCCGTTGCCTTCATAAGCGCATTTAAGGTTGGGAACGTCGGCAAACTCGAAATTGCCGTTGCGGTATAAATCGGCAAGTTTGTCGTTTTCGTATAAGTATTTCAACTTCAACTCGAGGTTAGATTGTCCCGCGCCTATCCAAACGTCGCCGAAGCGCACGTTTTTTAGCCTTACGGTGTCGTCGTTTTGCGTCAGTATTATTTCATAACTTGAGTTTGAGGGTGAAATTGCGCTAAAGGCTAAGCAAAATTCTCCGTTTAAGTCTGCTTTTGCCGCCGCCGATTGTTCGGTTTTTCCGCTGATAACGCCCGAGATAGGCGAGTTGGGGGAGCAATGTCCGGTAATGTAAAAATCTTCGTTTGCTTGAATTATGCAACCGTCTGAAAAATAACCGTGAAGTTTTATCATTTTATTACAACGTTTTCTCCGTATTTTATTTTAACGTCTAAATCGTTTTCGTCGGCTTTTTTGCTGTTTAAAAATATGTTTTCAAAGATGATATCGCTTATTTTGTGTTGCTCGTCGGCTCCGTTTATTTCAATCTTGAGCTTTTTCGGCGCGTTTATTACGTTGATATTTTTATACCTAACATTTTTTATGCTTCCGAACTTGTTGCCAACCGAGTATTCAAAATGATGAAAAATGCCCAATCCGACGAGAACCGGCTCGTAATTCTCGGAACATACGATGTATTCTTCACCGTCTTCGTTTTGATATTGCGGCGCTTTTTCGTCGCCCGCAAATTCCGCCGTTACGTTTTTGTATGTAACGTCGGAAATTTCTGCATAATCGGCGCAACCTATATGCAGAAAATCGAACGAGGTTCTTAAAATAACGCAATCTTGGTAGCGTACGTTACGGATTTTTTCGGCACACGTTTCCAAGCCTATTTCAAGAGCATGTCCCCAATCGCACCAAAGAACACAGTTTTTTACCGTAATATTTTCGCAGTTTTTCCCAACGGATTTATCGCCCTTAACGCAAATGCAATCGTCGTAAGTTCGAATAAAACAGTTTTCGATAACCGCGTTTTTGCAATTTTGCATATCGATGCCGTCCGAATTGTATCTCCAGCAACCTACGATTTTAACACCGTCGATTTTTAGGTTTTCAACGTCTAATGCGGAAACGTTATAGCATAAAGAATCGCGTAGAGTTACGCCGTCAATTTTAACGTCGGAGCAGTGCTTTAAGCAAATAAAGTGCTTTCGCTCTGCGTTTCCGACGTCCCTTTGCGTTCCGTCCGATTTAGTTTCAAAAAGAATTTTTTCGGTGTTTTTCGAGTTGTCCAATATGCCTTTGCCTAAAATTTGCACGTTTGTCGCGTTTTCGGCAATTATATTGCAGTATACGACGGCGTTTTCGGCAACGTATAGGATCTGGTTGCTCTTTAGCCGTATCTCGCCGACGTCGAAAACGCCGTTTTCAAAGAAAATAATTTCGCACTTATCGTCGAGGTAGTATTCTTTCGGTTTGTTGAAAAATATATGCAAATTTTTACTTCCGTCGCCTATTTCAAAAGAATATGCGCCGTGTTCGGTCAGTGTAAAAGTTACGCCGTCGTCGCAAAGATTAGCCACGACGTGCGCGGATAGCGGTCGGACGGTTGGCTTGCCGTTCTTTGGTGTATTCACCGTTAGAGTAGCGGGGCTGTCGCTTTCAAATGCAACGAAATAACTCTCTTCACGCTGATTTTTTTCGCGTTGATGTCCGGGCCAGCGCCTGTTGATGGGGGCTTTAGAAACGTAGTGAGTATAAACAGGCGCATTTTCGCCGTTTATCGTAACGTTATAAAAGTTTGACGAACTCTCTTCAGTAAGTGTGTAAATTTTCATTTTTCTATTATCCCTAAACGTTTTTAGGCTTTGTATGAATATGGTTCCCGCCCTTCAAGGTACATTATAAACCTATTTGCCAATATAATATATCTTTTTTTTAACATTAAGTTGTTTTTTTTTGCAATAGGTGGTTGGTAAAGCGGTAAAGCGAAATTAGGGGCGGTATTTTCCTCGTGCGGTTAATTTTTGCTACTATTAACTACTAACGGTATTCAAAAAAAATGTTAGAGTGTTTTTTGGCACCCCAACATTTATTTTAGAACTCGATTTTATTAAGAAAATTTTACGATACAAGTGAAAAAAGTCGGCGTATAGGTCGGTTAACTCAGTTTTTTATTTTATATACGCGGGTGTAAAGCGAGTTTTTAATTTTTTCGAATGCGGATTGCGTGACGCCGCCTCCCGTAGTCATCAAAAGCAACGGAACCGGTTTTTTACTCGGGGAATAAGCAGGCTGAACGTAATCGTAGGCGTTTAGCGTGAAGCCGTTTCGTTCGTAAAAGGCTATTCTTCGGCGAGTTAGGTCGGTTTCGGGCTTTTCGACTTCTAAGCAAACGGGTACGCCAAGCGCGGTTATCGTGGTATTTAACAGCGTTTTGCCTAAACCTTTGCAACGGTATTCGGGCGCGGTCGCTAAATGTTCTATATAGCCGAAATCGTCTAAGAGCCAAACGGAAATTAGCCCTATAAGTCGATTATCGCCCTGTTCGCGCAAACCGAAGAGGTTGTAATCGGGATCCGATAGCAGATTTTTTTGCCCTTCGTAGTCGCGCATTTCGTCGCTCGGAAAGCTCGTTTTTAAAAGCGAAAACGCGTCGTCGAAGGCGTTTTCGTTTAACGAAAAAATTTCGAGTCCGTCTAACGATATATTACAATTAGAAAACTTTTTAATCATGGTTTGTTCTTATTTGTTTTTAAGCCAAGTCGTGGGTGTTAAAAACAACAGCATGGGATAAATTTCTAATCTGCCGAGCAGCATTGCCAGCGTCAGCACTATTTTAGAAAAAGGCGAATAGCCAGCGTAGCTCGACACCGGACCTGCGAACCCGAATGCCGGGCCGACGTTGTTAAAGCACGCGGCGACTGCCGACAAATTGCTTTCCAAGCCGCCCGCTTGCGGTACGTTTGGATCGAAGCACACGAGCAAGAATATTACCGCAAAAAGGAAGAAGTACACGATCGTATACGAGCAAACGGCGTTGACCGTTTCGTCGTCCAGTCTTTTTCCCTCGAAGCGCAATGCGGTTTTCGTTCTCGGATGTATGAGAATTTTGAGGTCGTTCACGATTTTTTTAAACACGATGACCAGTCTGGACACTTTAAAACCGCCCGCGGTAGAGCCCGCACAACCGCCGATGAACATAAGTAAAAACAGTATTGCCTTAGAAAGAGTCGGCCATTCGTCGAAGTTGAGCGACGAGTAACCTGTAGTTGTCGTGATCGAGGTTACCTGAAAGAAAGCGTGGCGCACCGCGTCCGAAAGTCCCGCGAAAGATGCGAGCGTGTTCCAAGCAATAAGCCCGGTTGCGCAGACGATCATAACGACGTACGTCCACATTTCGGTGCTTTTGATAAAGCTTTTGAATTTTCCGATTAAGAGCAGGTAGTAGAGGTTGAAGTTAATGCCGAAAAGCATCATAAACACGCCTATAACCCATTGCGAATACGCGCCGTAGCCCGCCGCACTGTCCGCTTTTATTCCGAAACCGCCCGTGCCTGCCGTGCCGAGCGAGTGGCATGCCGCCTCGAAAACGCTCATTTCGCCGCCGCAAAGCAGAAAAATAAACATTATAACGGTCATTCCGATGTATATGTAATACAGAATAGCGGCTGTTTGGCGTGCCCTCGGTACCAATTTACCGATGATCGGTCCGGGCATTTCGGCGCGCAGAACGTACATCGACTGATCGGGTACTCTGTCGCTTAAGGCGATAACGAAAACTATTATACCCATGCCGCCTACCCAGTGCGAAAAGCAACGCCACATGTTCATGCCGTAGCTGAGTTTTTCCACGTCGGGAACTACCGAAGCGCCCGTCGTCGTAAAGCCGCTTACCATTTCGAAAAGTGCGTCTATATAATTAGGTATTTCTCCGCTTATAACGAAAGGGATTGCTCCGAAAGCCGAAACGGCAACCCAAGTTAGGGCAACGGAGATAAAGCCTTCGCGTGCGAAAAAGTATTTATCGTTCGGCTTGCAGAAAAAAGCGAGAAGCGTTCCGAATAAATATATACCGATCGCCGAGCCGCCTAAGTAAAAGAATGCTTTTTCCCAATACAGCGCCGAAACGAGGGTTGGTAGCAAGAGCAAAAGCCCTTCGGCTTTAAGGACTTTGCCGATCATATTGAAAATAAACCTGTGATTCATACGATCAAGCCTCGAAAATATCCGAAAGGGAACGTAAATTCTGCCCCGCGGCAATAACTATTACGTGGTCGTCGGGCATAAAAACGTCGTCGCCGCTCGGAATAATCGGCTTGCGCTTGCGTATAATTCCGGCAACGATATAGTCTTTTTTGATTTTTAACTGTTTTATCGGTTGATTTAAATATTTGAAATCGCCGAGAACTTTGAATTCGGCGGCTTCCGCCTTGCCGTTCATGAGAGAATACAAGGTTTCGATCTGACTGTCGAGCGAGCTTTCGAGTGCGCGCGCGTATTTTACTATGGAGTCGGCTACGATTTTGCGCGGAGTCATTATACAGTTAAGACCGAGCTGCTCGGCAAGAGATGCGTATTCGTCTACGTTGACCTTGGTTACGAGCTTCGGCACGTTTTGCGAGCGCGCGTAGAAGGACATAAGAATATTCAGTTCGTCTTTGCCGGTAAGCGTTAAAAACGCGTCGGTCGATTTTAAGCCTTCTTCCATCAAAAGCGATTGATTGGTTCCGTCGCCCGAAATCAGCGTTACGTTGGGGCTAAGCTCGTCGCAAATATCGTCGCAAAGTTTTTCGTCGCTTTCGATGAGTTTTACTGCAATATGGTCGTTCGAGAGCATGCGCGCAAGATAACGCGCTATAATGCCGGCGCCGATTATCATAACGCCGGTTACCGGTTTATGCTGCACGCCGAGGAAGGCGAGCACCTTTTGCACGTCCGTTTCGGAAACTATAAGACCGAGTTTATCGCCGGAGCGGAGAACGAAGTCGCCGTTAGGAATGAGTATATTCTCTCCGCGCATAATCGCGCATATAAGAAAGCGCTCACGACGACCTTTACGCAAATCCTTAAGCGTCGTTCCGTCGAAGGGCGAGCCGTCGGGCAGTGGCACCTCGATCATTTTCAGGTGGCGGCTCGAAAAGATTTCCACCTTAGAAGCCGACGGAAGCTTTATTACGTTATAAATTGCCTGCGCCGTCATAAGCTCGGGGTTTATAGCCATCGATAAATCGAGATTTTTTTGCATAAATTCAAGGCTATCCGCGTTGTTTTGTAAGTTGCGGATGCGTGCTACGGTGTATTTCGCGCCCAGCCTTTTAGCCGATAGACAACTGAGCATATTAAGCTCGTCTGAGTCGGTCACCGCGATGAAGAGGTCGGCTTTGCCGACGTCCGCTTCGCGCAGAATGGTATATTCGGTTGCGTTGCCGCAAAGAGTCATTACGTCGTATTGATTGGTTACGGATTCGACGACCTTCGGGTTTAAGTCGATTGCCGTAATATCGTGGTTTTCGCGTACTAAGCTCGCAATTATCGTTTTTCCGATTTTGCCGCAACCGACGAGAACGATTTTCATGCTTTTCTCCTAATTTTCGTGTGAACGCGATTTAGCGTGTAACGCCTGCCAAATCGTTTTTTACAGTATAGCACTCGCCGTGTTTTTTTGCAACCTTTTATTTGCCTTTCGCTCGTTCT
>CAZHGN010000014.1:13765-33244 GCA_964532155.1 uncultured Acidiphilium sp. | reverse complement strand
GAGCATCTGCCTTACAAGCAGGGGGTCACAGGTTCGAGCCCTGTTGTTCCCACCAAAAACTTTATATTTATTTTTATGGAATATGCGGGAATGGCTCAGTGGTAGAGCGTTGCCTTGCCAAGGCAAATGTCGCGGGTCCGAATCCCGTTTCCCGCTCCATTTTTTTACTCTGAAAAGGGTATCGGTACCATAGCCAAGTGGTAAGGCCAAGGTCTGCAAAACCTTTATGCCCCAGTTCAAATCTGGGTGGTACCTCCAAAAAAACGGCAAGTTTCGTTAGAAGCTTGCCGTTTTTTTTTGTGCGCTCGGCACGCATTACAACTTGGAGGTGAAGGTTCGCTACAGTCTTGGCAGTTAGTATTTCGGAACGGAAAAGTGCCGATAATCGACCTATAGCCCCTTTTTTAATAAACGCGCATTCTCCTTCGGTCGGCTTGCGCCGCCGGATCCTTTCCGGAGGGAACCAAGCTTGTTATCTGCGCTGATAAACTCTCGGCGCATTATATTTATCGTAAATTTACTAATACAAAAAGCACGGCTACGAAAACGTAAGCCGTGCTTTTTAATCGTCGTTATTAATGCTAAGAGAACCGTTAATTGACTCTTTTAAATCCTTTGGGCGGTTTGCGCGGGGGCAAGCCTACGGTTATGATTTTATATCCTAAGAATATAAGAAGTATCAAAACGAGAGAGGAAGCGATTACTATTACGTGAATGAGTATATCGTCCGCTTTAACTCGTACCCACATAGAGTTAATTCTGTCGTTTGCTTCTTCGTCGAAAAATTGCATCATGGTGCAACGTTGCGTAATTTCTTCCGGGGGGTATTGGCATTCGAGTTGTCTGCCCTTGCTCTCGCTGTCGATATACACGATCGCGTCTTCGCCGTTTATTTCGCCGAAAAAGTAGGTGAGGTCTATCGGGGTAGCGTCCTCGGGGAGATTTCCGTCTTCGTCCTCTTGAACGCAATAATCGGAGTTTTTAATTCTTTCAAAAACTTCTTCGCCGCCGATAGCCGAAGTGTAGCCTATATAATCCATATTAATACAAGCGTTTTCGGGCATAGAGATATAGTTTAAAAACGCGGTAGCGAGATCTTCGTTTGCACCCTTGGGCATAACCCAACCGTCGAACCAAATGTTGCTGCCCTCTTTAGGTACGGCGTAGTTCAAATAAACTTTCGAATCGTCAGGTTCTTCCGCCTGATCCATTGCGTAAACGGCGTCGCCGCTCCAAGCGAAGTTAAGCAAAACTTTGCCGGTTATCATATCGTCTTTTCCGCTGTCGACCTCGAGAGCATAGGCGTTGGATTTTGCTTGTTTTAGCAAATCTTCTACTTTATCGACCGTTTCTTCGTCGGTTGCGTTAAAGGTCGTCGAAAGATAATTCGAATATTCTTCAAGGCGTTCGGCGTACTCTTCGGAGTCCTTTTGCAGTGAAGCAAACAATTGACTTTTTTCGCGTAAATCGTCTATGTTTGCAAGGGCTAAGCCTAAGAAATAGGTATCGCGGATGCTGTCTTTAATGGTGGTTTTGTTTTTAAATTTTTCGTTTAAAACGACTTCCCAAGTAGACGCTTCTTCTTCGGTAACGTATTGCGGATTATAAACGAAGCCCATCGTTCCCCACATATACGGAACTGCGTAATCCGACCACTTATACGTTTTTTTGCCGTCCGGCGTAACGTGATCTTCGTCGAAAAGTCGCTTTATATAAGGCGAAACGTTTGCGGTGTAATCGGGCATGTCGGTTTCCGGCGAAGTAAAGGGCTGAAGCATGTCCTCGGCTATCATTTTTTGAATCATATAGTCGGAAGGGCAAACGATGTCGTACGAGCCGGGGTTGATTTTCATATTGTTATACAATATTTCCGGCGTGCCGAATGTCGAGTATTCCACGCGAATTTTTTTGCCGTATTGTTCGGCGTACCATTCGGCGAAATCGTCGTACATATACTTGGTCGTTCCGTCCTCGGAGTCCGTTCCCGCGATATAGTCTTCGCAGTTACTTATGCGAAGAACCAATTCTTCGTCTGCCTGCGAGCAAGCGGCGAGGGGAAAAACGAAAGTTGCGACAACGATTAAGATTAAAAATAAAGAGAACTTTCTTGTCATTTGTTTTTGATCTCCTTTTTCTTAACCACGTTCATAAGCACTGCGATAATAACGATTACCGCGAAAATAATGGCGGAAAGCGCACGCAGACCGGGCAGAGCCGAATGCACGGGAACCTTTACCGCATTATATACGTACGTCGATATAGTGTTGAACATCTCGGGCTTAGTGAAAGCCGTAACGATATAATCGTCGAGAGACAGCGTTACCGAGAGCATAAATCCCGAAAGCATTCCGGGCATTATTTCCGGTATAACAACCGAAAACAGCGCTTTTGCGGGCGACGCGCCCAAATCCAAAGCCGCTTCGTAAGTGTTGGGATCCATTTGCTTAAGCCTCGGCATGACCGACAAAATCACGAAAGGCGCGGTAAGCACTACGTGCCCTACGACTAACGAAAAAATCGTTTTGTTAAACACCGTAAAGACCATTGCAAAAAGCAGTGCGAGCGAAAGCGCCGTTACTATTTCCGCGTTCGTTACCGGAATATTGTTTAGAGCGCCGAGTATTTTGGACGTGCGTTTTTTGGAATAGAAAATACCGATCGCACCGAGCGTGCCGAGAATGGTCGATAAAATCGAACAGCCCGCGGCAAGAAGAACGGTGTCTTTAACGATTTTCATTATGCGCTCGTCGGCGAAAAGTTTTCTGTATAGTTCAAACGAAAAGCCGTTCCATTGTCCGATAAGCGGCGTATCGGTAAACGAAAAGAATACCAAAACGAAAATGGGCGTATAGACGAACAGCATGACCAGAGCAAGAAACGCATAAGATAAAACTTTTTTTACCATAATCCCGCACCTCTTTCGTTTTTATCTTCTTTAAAGCCGCCCGTAAGCCAAGTGAACAAAAGCATTACGGCGAGCAGCAGCATTGAAATGGCTGCACCCATGTTCCAATTGCTTTGCATAAAATAGTTTTCAATAAGCTTGCCGAGTATGGTTATTTGCGATCTGCCTAAAATGTCGCTTATAACGTAGTTGGTCATAGTCGGCATAAATACCATCGTTATACCCGATATAATTCCGGGCAGAGAAAGGGGAAATACCACTCTTATAAGCGTTTGAAAGCCGTTTGCGCCCAAGTCGGTTGAAGCTTCGACTACCGATTTATCGAGTTTGATAAGGGTAGTGTATAGCGGCAAAATCATAAACGGCAAGAAGTCGTAGACCATACCGAGCACGGTATTTATATAAGTGGATTTATCCAAAAGACCTATAAGCGACAAAAACTCTTTTAGCGAATTGAGTCGCATAACGAAGTTAATCCACATCGGCAATATGAACAGCAAAAGCAGCGTGGAAGTGTGTTTAAGCTTGCTTCTTGCCAAAATATACGCGACCGGGTAACCGAGCAGCAAACAAATTGCGGTGGTAACTATCGCTATGGAAAGAGAGGTGAGCATTGCCGAAAGTGCCGTCGTATCCGAAAATATCTTGCCGAAGTTTGCCAAAGTAAAGGCGTTGTTCGAGTCGGTAAACGCATAAAACAACATTATCAAGATGGGGCAAACGACGAAAAGTATTAAAAACAACGCGTACGGAATGCACAAATGTTTTCTTGCAAAACGCAGTTTCATCTTCTTGCGCCCTCCGCGGCTTTAAGTCTGAGTTTGATTTTTTCGGGTGCGACTTTAACGCTAACCTTGTCGTTCTCGTTCCAAACGTATTCGGTGTCGATAACGAAATCCTCTTCCTCTTCGGGCGTTCTGACTATAACCTGATAGTGGTCGCCCTTATATATAATGGAAACGATTTCGCCGCGAGCGGAGCCGTCCTCTTCGTTGTCGATGATCTCGATATCCTTAAGACCGATTTCGACCTTGACTTCGGTGCCGTAAAGGTCGATTTTTTCGCCGCTTGCAAGAACGAGGTATTCTTCCTCGTCGAGGTGCGAGCCGGGGTAGAGCTGGGTAACGTCGCATTCGAATTCGCCCTCGGCAAAGGCGACCGTATTATGTCTGGTAATAACGCCGTCGTAAACGTTGGAAACGAATTCCTTGTGCATTATGTGTATATCGTCGGGCTTGATAATTGCGCTTGCGCGAGTGCCCGTTTTTCTTTCGACCGTGTCTTGAATAACGAGTTCGCTTTTGCCGATGAGCATGGTCATTTCGTAATGAACACCCTTGAATATGCTCGACGTGATAACGCCGTCGACCTGACCTAAACCCTCGTCGACAAGGAATACGTCCTCGGGTCTTACGACGACGTCGACTTTTTCGTTAAGCTCGAAATCGTCTACCATGTCGAACACTTTATTCAAAAAGCGAACGCGGTTTTTGCCGACGATCGTGCCGCTGAAAATATTGCTGTCGCCGATAAAGTCCGCGACAAACGCGCTCTTAGGCTCGTTGTAAATGTCCGTCGGAGTGCCGATCTGCTGAATAACGCCGTCTTTCATAACGACGATGGTGTCGCTCATCGTAAGCGCTTCTTCTTGGTCGTGCGTTACGTATATAAAGGTAATGCCGAGTTTTTTGTGCATTTCCTTAAGTTCGAGTTGCATGTCCTTGCGCATTTTAAGGTCGAGTGCGCCGAGCGGCTCGTCCAAAAGCAGAATTTCAGGCTCGTTTACGATTGCTCTCGCAATGGCGATACGCTGTTGTTGACCGCCCGAAAGGGTGGTTACGTCGCGTTTTTCAAAATCTTCGAGGTCGACCATTTTAAGTGCTTTTTTGACTTTTTCGGAAATTTCGGCTTTGCTAAGTTTTTCTTTGCGCGTAATGCGTTCGCCCGCTTTGTTTTCGTACGTTACGTTGACCGTTTTAAGTTTTAGTCCGTAAGCGATGTTGTCGTAAACGTTTAGGTGCGGAAAAAGCGCGTAGCGTTGAAACACCGTATTGACGGGGCGCAAATAGGGCGGCAGATCGGTTATATCTTTGCCGTTTAAAAGTATTTTGCCATCGTCCGGCATTTCAAAGCCCGCTATCATGCGCAGCGTGGTAGTCTTGCCGCAACCCGAGGGACCGAGCAAGGTTATAAATTCGCCTTTTCTTACGTAAAGGTTTTCGTTGTCGACGACGGTTACGCCGTCGTAAGCCTTCGTTACGCCGATAAGCTCGATGATTTTTTCTGCCATTTTTTTCTCCTTTAAAAAAAGGTTTATTATGTATTTTTTTTGTTAAAAAGTCGGCTATAAGTCGATTATCGAACGTTTTGCCGCTCTCGTTTATAAAATTAAAGGGATAACGTTAAAAGGTCGGGGGAGTCGATATCCAAATCAAAACCGCTTTCTTTTTTCCGTTATTGGATATGTAGTGCGCCTTATCCGCCGTATAATAAAAGCTGTTGCCTTTTTTGCAAACGAGTTTTTTGGTTCCCAGATGAAGAACGACTTGACCGTCCAAAACGTAGCCGAACTCCTCGCCTTCGTGCGGAACGTCTTCGGGCGTTTCGGCACCCGGCTCGAGTTCTACTCTAAGCGGTTCCATCATGTTTTTTTGCGCGTTGGGAATAAGCCAATTGGTGACTCTTCCGCCGTCGACTTTTTCAAAGAAATCCTCTTCGGAAAAGACGATACGTTCTTCTTCGTTTTCGCTGAAAAAGTCTTTAAGGGTAGTACCGAGCGCGTCGAGAATATCTTTAAGAGTGGCGATCGACGGGCTGGTTAGGTCGTTTTCTATTTGAGAAATGTACCCCTTGGTAAGCTCGCAGCGGTCGGCGAGCTCTTCTTGCGTTAAATAGCAACCTTGCCTTAGCAGTCGTATTTTTTCGCCAAGCTTCATTTTTATCGCCTCCGATAACACTAAACAAAAAGTTTAATATAACTAAACAACGGCATAATTATATTTTAGTAGAACACGCTTGTCAATTAAAATAAAGGCACTATCGAAAAATGTCGAATTTTTTTTAAAGCGGCAAAACGTTTTTTTTGTTTTGGCAATAAAAAAGGGAGCGTTGCGCTCCCTATGGAATAACTGTTGAAGTCGAGATAATCGACCTATAGGCTCACTTTTTTAAACGATTATGTCAAAAATCTTACTTTTCGCCCGAGTTTTCGGAGTCCAAGCAATAAAAGATTTTGGAGTTGCCTTCTTTTAGCGCGTCGATAAACGCGTCGAAATCCTTTTCGTCGATGCTGACGTTCACGAAATCCGATTGATTATAATAGACTACGAGGCACTTGGTATTGCGGAAAAGGGTTACCCTCGTGATTTTATCGAGGGGAATGGACGTTTTAATAATACCCATGCGTTTAACGAACGCTTTATCCGTCACCTCGTACGACGAAGAAGCGATGACCGGAATAATCACGACCATTCCGATGAGTCCGACGAGGGCGGCTAATCCGCAAGACAAAAAGTTTTGCAGGGTAGCCTCTTCCGCGCCCGAAATGTCTATTATTCTTTTAACGTTAGCCGCAAGACATCCGAACGCCAAAAACAAGAATACGAAGGATAGCACGGTGTTTAATTTAGTGAATTTATAAGCGAATTTTTTCATGACTTGCCTCTTTTTTTCGTAAGTTCATTTTACCATGCTTTTCGTCCTTTTTCAAGGATTTTTTTACACAATGCCGTTTTTTGCCGTGTATTTTTGCTTTTTGGCTATTGTTTATCGCCCGACGTCCGGCAAAAAGGTTAAGTGGCGGCTTGGTAGGCGTTGGGGGTTGCGGCTTGCGTTGAGCGCATAATACGTTTGTAATGCGTTTGTAACGGGTAAAAGTTAAGCCATTCGTTTGACTTGAACGCTTTTAATAATGTATAATACATAAAAAATAAGTCGATTCAATCGGCAAAAGTGCCAAAGCGCCTTATACGAGGTACAAAATGAGTCTTCTCGAAATTAAAAATTTATCACACCGTTACGACGATAAAATAATATTCAACGACGCGTCTCTGACCGTAAACAAGGGCGAGCATATAGGCGTAGTCGGGCTTAACGGCGCGGGCAAGTCCACTTTTATAAACATAATTGCCGACAAAATTACCTACGACGAAGGCGAAGTGCGTTGGTTGCAGGGCGTAAGGCGCGGTTATCTCGATCAATACGCAACGCTAGACGGTTCGCAAACGATAATGGAATACCTTACCGGTGCATTCGATTATCTGTACGAAATGAACGAGCGGCTCGAAAAGATTTACGAAAGCATGGGCGAACTCGACGGCGACGAGCTTGACAGAGCGGTTAACAAGAGTTCTGCATTGCAAGAAACGCTCGAGCGCGAGGGTTTTTACGATCTCGAATCCAAGGTGAAGAAGGTTGCAAACGGTTTGGGCATAAACCTTTTGGGGTACGACACGCTTATATCAACGCTGTCCGGCGGTGAGCGCGTAAAACTCATGCTGTCCAAACTGCTGCTTTCCGAGCTCGACGTAATGCTGCTCGACGAGCCTACGAACTTCCTCGATATCGAACATATAGACTGGCTTATTAAATATTTGAACGGTTTTAAAAAGACCTTTCTCGTCATCTCTCACGACACTAAATTTTTAAACGCCGTTTCCAAATTCGTCGTCGGAATTGAGAACGGAGTTATAAAAAAATACTCGGGCAACTACGACCGCTATCTCGTTCAGCGCGAAATGAATATGAAGCAGTACGAAGAGGAATACAACCGCCAGCAAGAGCAGATTAAAAAGCTTAAAACATATATCGAAAAAAACTCGGCGCGCGCGGCTACCGCGGGGATGGCGAACGCTCGCAAAAAGCAGCTCGAAAAAATAGAGGTTATCGCCAAGCCTACCGTGATATACGACGCGGAGTTTTCCTTTCCGTATATAGATCTGAATACAAAAGATTTGCTCGACGTAAAGAATTTATCTATCGGCTATACCGAACCGCTGCTTCCGCCGTTCAGCCTGCACATGGGCTCGCAAACCAAATTATGGGTGCGCGGAACGAACGGCGTCGGCAAGTCTACGCTTATAAAAACCATTATGCATAAAATACCGAGACTTAGCGGTTTTTTTACTTGGCATAACGCCGTGAGAATTGCCTACCTCGAACAAGACCTCAACTTCGGCAAAACGGACGAAACGGCTTTTTCGTACTACGCGAGGTTTTTTCCGCGCGCCAATCCCAAGGACGTGCGCGCCGCGTTAGCGAAAGTCGGGCTTAAGGGCGAACTTGCCGTAAAACCGCTTTGCAATATGAGCGGCGGCGAGCAAGTGCGTGCAAAACTTGCCGTTCTTTGCGGAATGCCCTCTAACGTTTTGGTTTTGGACGAGCCGACCAATCACCTTGACGTAAAGGCGAAAGCTGCGCTTAAAAAAGCCCTCGAAGAATATCCCGGCGCGCTAATTTTGGTAAGCCACGAAGAAGATTTTACTCAAGGTTTGTGCGATAAAACAACGCTTTTGCGCGATTAAAGCGAATATTAATGAAAACGTTAAACCGAATATTAAAGCAAACTAATAACCGATTTCGGTAAACTGTAAAACGTGCAGACGGTTTTTTCGGTAATTTTGCCTTATAAACGCTCGTAAAAGTGCATTATGCCGTTAAAAAGCCGTTAAAAAGTCCTTTTGCTCGTTATAAACGTTTGCAAACGGCGAAAAAATAGTATATAATTTTGTTTGTGCAAGTTGCACAAAGCCGCAGCCAAACGTACTCTCGGCGCGGCGGGTGGAAAATGGATAAAGAATTAGCGCTTATTCTAAGAACTTTAAGACAAAAAACGGGGATATCCGTCGACGTATATTCGTCGGATTTTGCATTTTTGTATTCGGGCGGCGAACGCATACCCTTCGTTCATTCGAGCAGTTATACCGACGGTTTACAGGACAAAAGGCAAAACGTAACCCTTTTCAGGTTTCGTTTCCGTCGCGAAAATTATTTCGGCGTAATTCGCGGCTCGGACGAGATCGCGCGAAACTACGCAATGTTCATTTGCGAGCATATAGAGGGCAATTCCAGTTTCGGCGACGAACTTTCCAAGCGCGACTTTTTGCGCGGAATAGTTTTCGGCGAGTGCGGCGGCATGCAAATTCTCAAGTTTATGCGTCGTTTTTCGGTGCCAGCCGTGGCGTGCTACGTTCTCGCCGTTTCGTGCGAGTCGGGTAGAGTGGACGAAATAATCGACTTTCTCGACAATTACGCAATGAACGGAATGGACACGGCGTTCAGCGTTAGCGACAGCGAGTGCGCCTTCGTAAAACTTATGACCGGCGGCAGCGAGAGCGAGTTTCGGTCGCCGTTAGAGTTTGCCGAAATTTTTTGCAATTCGGTATTTGAAGAGACCGGCTTAAGGGTACGCGTAGGCGTTGGCGGCACGGTAAAAAGCCTTTCCGAGGCGGCGGCTTCTTACGTTCAAGCGGAAAGCGCGCTAAAACTCGGCAACGAGTTTAATTCAGCCGCACCGGTGCATTCTTATAAGGAGTACATGCTCTATAAAATTTTGGAAGAGCTACCTCCGTCCAAACTTGCTCAATATTATAACTTGCTTGCCGACGGCGACGCGCGCACGGTTTTTGCCGATGCGGACATGCTTTCGACGGCTGAAGAATTTCTCGAAAACAATCTTAACGTAAGCGAAACCGCCAGAAAACTTTATATGCACAGAAACACGCTTACTTACAGACTCGACAAGATCGAGCGTGCCACCGGGCTTAACATACGGAATTTTTCGGATGCCGTAACCTTTAGGCTTACAGGCTTGCTTTTTAAAATGCTCAGTTAAGGGCATTTTTTATTTTAACGGAGAGTGTTAGACTTTTATGAATAATAATCGCAATTTATCTGTCGACGAAAATTTGAACGGCGTGCTCGAAACGGTAAACAATGCCGAAACGGTAAGCAATGCCGAAACGGTAAGCAATGCCGAAACGGTAGGCAACGCCGAAACGGTAAGCAATGCCGAAACGGAAAACGCTACCGAAGGCTTAAAAAATAACCGAAATGCCGACGGCAAAAAAGTTAAAAAGTGCAAAAAGGGCGGGTTTATTACTTTTTTAAAAACGAACAAGGTCCTGCGGTGGATAGCGCTTGCGACCGCCTTTGCCGTTTTTTTCGGGGCAGGCTATTTGACCTTTTATTTATCGCTCGATCCGTCCGAGCGATCGCTCTTGTTCGTATACAAAAACTATAAGGATCATTATTATTTCGAGGACGATGAAAAAACGCCCGCGGGCGCGCTTGCGGACGGCTTGCTCGATATATATTCGGACTATTACACACCCGAAGAATACGCCGAGATTTTAAAGAGCAACGAGGGCAAAAGAACGGGCTTCGGCATTTCTTTTTTGTCGTCGGGCGGCGAGATATTTATTTATAAGGTCAGCGGCAATTCGCCCGCCGAGCACGCAGGTCTTAAAAAGGGCGGAAAGGTAACGGCATGCTTTATCGATGGCTCGGCTGTTTCCGTCGAAGATTACTCGGCTTTTACGAGCGGTTTGTCTAATGCGGAGTCCGATTCCGTTCTTAAATTAACCGTCAAATACGGCGAAGACGAGAAAGAATACGAAATCGTTAAAAGCGAATATCGCGAGAGTTACGTTTATTATTCAAACGGCGAGGACAGTTACGGCTTTAACGATTTAAGCGGGACAATGGAGTTTGTTCGTCAAGGCGATTCGTCCGTCGAAATAGGCGACGAGTGGGCGTACCTTCAGTACCTTTCGTTCAACGGCGCATCGGGCGGTTTGTACGGAAGCGCGGGGCAGTTCAAGGCGGCTATGAACAAAGCCGTTTCGGACGGAAAAAGTAAAATAATAATCGATTTGCGCAATAACGGCGGCGGCTTTATGTCCGTGCTAAGCAAAGTTGCGGCTATGGTTTGCAAAAAGGGCGAAAACGGCTCGGCTAAGCGCGCCGTGCAAACGGTGGAATATAAGGACGGCACGACTCAGTATTTCTATATTGACGAAAGTTATTCAAAAGCGGACAACGGACGGTATTTTGTCGATTGCTTCGAAAGTATCGTGTTTCTTGCCAACGAAAATACCGCATCGGCATCCGAAGCGCTTATCGGCGCCGCACTCGATTACGACTTCAATTCCGATAAAAAGTCCGTGTCGGTCGTGCTCGACGGCTCAACCGATAACGGCGGCAAAGTCGTTTATAAGTCGTACGGCAAGGGCATTATGCAAACCACGTACGTCAACGGCGTAACGGGCGAAGCGATTAAGCTGACGACCGCCGAACTCTTTTGGCCGGTAACGCATACTTGCATTCACGGTGGCGGAATAACCAAGCAAACGAACGAGCGCGTGCATGCCGCAACGAGCGGAAACGCGGTTTCGTTGGCTCAAACCCTTTAACGGTTTGCTCGTTAAATACCAAAATTAAACTCGGGGATAGCATGCTCGCTATCCCTTTTATAGTGCAAAAATGCTTGTAAAATGCGTCGACGGCGCGAACCGCCGTTTAACCGTTAAACCGATTTAGCCGTCGAAATATTCTTGCAGTCCGCTTTTTATCTCGTCGGGGATAAAGTCTTGAACGGGGAATGAATCCTCGTAACTTTCTTGAACGGATTGCGCTTCGTTTTTTGCCGTTGAATTCGAGGACATGCTCGCGAGTAACGGCAGAAGTTTTTTTATAAGCGACGTTTTGTCGCCCTTGCCGCTTATAAGTTCGGGGATAAGGGAAATTGCCGTTTGAATCGTTCCGTCGTCTATTCCGAGCGTTTTCAGCAGAGCGAGTCCGTCCTCGATCGAAACGGAAGACAGTAATTCTTTAATATCGTTTCTTTTACTTTTGGATAGCGCTAACGCTATTATAACGATCAATAAATAATTCATTTTCATTTTTTTAACTTTATTGCATAGTGATGGCATAAAAATAGTATGCCGAGCGATATTCGGGGGAGAATGTTTTGAAAAAGAATTTTTCTGATTTTGCAAGAACACAAAAATACCGCGTGAACGTAGACGACGAAAGGACGACCGACGCCAAAGCCGACCTTTTCGGCGGTTCGGAAAACGCTTTCGAAACGGTTAAAAAAATAGCCGAAAAATACGAGGGTGCAAGCGAATCCGACCTTTTGGCGGCTATACTTAACGAAGCGGTCAAGGCGAGAGCCGACGGGAAACTTTCCGATGCGGAAATAGATTCGTTCGCCGAGCAAATTTTGCCTATGCTGAGCGACGTACAGCGCAAGCGGCTTGCGGCGGTTATTGCAAAAATCAAAAAGATTTAAGGTTAGTCGAAAACGTACGAAGGTAAAGTTCTGAGAGCCGACGCGAGCGCGTCGATTTCGTCTTCATTGTTAAATTCGCTAAAACTTAGTCGCACTAAACCGTTCGTTTCGGTATTAAGAAAGGAATGGCAAAGGGGAGCGCAGTGATAGCCGCCGCGCGTAGCGATATCGTACCTTTCCGAAAGTATACCGGAGACCTCTTGGGAAGAGTATTCGCCGAAAGAAAAGGCGACTATGCCCAAAGGGTTGCGCTTGGAATACAGCCTTATTTTCTTTATTGCCGAAAGGCGATCTATCGCGTAAGAGGTAAGGGCTAACAGCCGTTTTTGCTTGCGGCGCAGGTTTTCCATGTTATAAAGCGTGCCTTCGGCAAGCGAAACGATAGCGGGCAAATTTAGCGTTCCGCATTCCAAAAGTTCGGGGTAATCCGACGGCTTTTCGGCAAAACTTTCGGTGCCGCTTCCGCCGAAAAGCAGTGGTTCAATATGCGTTTTTCTGTTAAAAATAAGACCGCCGCTTCCTTGCACGCCGTGCATTCCTTTATGCCCGGAAAAGCACAAAACGTCTATTCCGTCCTCTTTTAAATCTATTATCGTATGTCCGCAAATTTGCGCGCCGTCCAAAATAAAAGTAATGTCTTTATTCTTCAAAAGTTGACCTATAGCTTCGTAATCGGTTATTTCGCCGGTTACGTTAGAGCCGCCGGTAAGGCATACGGCGCGGGTATTTTCGCTAAGCGCGGCTTCGACGTCGCTTGCAAGTATCGCGCCCGATTTTGGGCGTATAAAGGTGAGAGAAATGCCGAGAGTATCTCTAAGTCGGTAAAGAGGTCGAAGAACGCTGTTATGCTCGTAGACCGAAGTTACTACGTTGCAACCTTTTTTTATAGTGCCGAATATCGCAACGTTCAAAGCTTCGGTGCAGTTTTTGGTAAAAATAATGCGTTCGCACCTTTCCGCATTGAAGAACTTTTGCAGAGTTTTGCGCGTTTTATACACCGTTTCTTCGGCAAGAACGGCACGTTTGTGTCCGCTGTGCCCTGCGTTAACGCACATATAACGCATTGCGCTTTCGGTTGCGTCTAAAACGCGTTTAGGTTTGGTACCGCCCGTCGCGGCGTTGTCGAAATATATCATTTTCACACAAGTTGCCTTAAAATAATATATTATAATATCCGCCGTTATATGAGCCTCGGCGTTCGGTAAAGAGTATTAAACGCCCAAGGTTTACGGCGTGAAAGGAGGCGACGAGGTGACTTTAGTCGTTTTTAGAACGCGGACGGACGTCTTTTCTTTTATCGACCTTGCAAGGAGCGTCGGTGTCGGCGCAAGCATCGTCTCTATGCCAAAGGAACTTAAACTCGGTTGCGGTCTTGCGGTCAGAATTAGCGATAACCGCACGATGAAAGCGTGGTCGATATTAAAAAAGGCGGGATACTCGTCATTTTTCGGTATTTTTACGCTTAAAAAGACGAGTAACGGCAAAAAATTAACAAGAATCGTTTAAGAAGTCCCCCTTGTGTCCTACGAAAAAAGTCGGATGCAAGGGCGGACGTTTCTTTTTTCTCGGTCTTTTTACTCGGTTTTTAGGCGGTAGCGCGAAATAGTGCGCTAAAACGATTGCAAAAAATGGTCAAAATGTGTTAAAATCTATCAAAAGAAAAGGGCGGCAATCTAAGCCCTCGCTAAGGTGCGACGATGAACGGTTGCGATTTGAGTTTGATAACCGAATATTTCAAAAAGCGCTATCCGTCGCCTCGTCCCGCACTCGAGTACGGCAGCGTTTATCAGTTGCTCGTCGCGGTAATTCTATCGGCGCAGTGCACGGACGCGCGCGTGAACGTCGTTACGGCGGAACTGTTCAAAGATTACGGCACGCCGCAAAAAATGCTTACTCTTTCGCAAGAAGAACTTGAACGCAAAATTTTTTCGTGCGGGCTTTACAAAAGCAAAGCCGAGCATTTGCTATCGGCAACTAAAGACATAGTCGAAAAATTCGACGGTGATGTGCCGAGCGATATTTCGGCGCTCAGAACGCTTGCCGGCGTTGGGCGCAAAACGGCTAACGTCGTTGCATCGGTTGCGTTTAAAGCACCGGTAATCGCCGTCGATACGCATGTTTTCCGCGTGGCGAACCGCATAGGATTGACGTCGGCGAAAAATCCTCTTCAAACCGAACTCGGTTTATACGAGATTATTCCCGAAAACCTTCGCGCCGATTTTCATCATTATCTCATTTTTCACGGTCGCGAAACTTGCACGGCGCGTAGCCCGAAATGCGATAAGTGCGAGATAAATTCGGTTTGTTCACATTATTCAAAAACTAAAGATTAAAAACAAAAAACAGCCCTATAAGTCGATTATCGGCACTTTTTTACCGATATTCGGCAAAGCTGTAAAGGATAAGCTATGTTCGTTGATAAAGAAAGTATTATCATAAAAGCAGGCGACGGAGGCGACGGTTGCACTTCGTTTATTCGCTATAAGGGCGTGCCCGACGGCGGACCCGACGGCGGCGACGGCGGTCGCGGCGGTAACGTTATAATAGTAGGCGACAAGCACAAGGTCAGCCTGCTCGATTTTCAGTTCCGTCACAAGTTTTTTGCCGGTAACGGTCAAAAAGGCGATACCAAAAACTGCACCGGGCGTTGCGGAGAGGATATAATTATTCCCGTTCCGCTCGGAACGGTTGTGCGCGACAAGGAAAGCGGCTCGGTTATTTGCGACGTTTTTTACGACGGTCAGCGCGAAATTATTTTAAAAGGCGGAAGCGGCGGCAAGGGCAATAAACGGTTCTGCACGAGTACGCGCCACGCTCCTCATTTTTCGCAGAAGGGCGAAAAAACCGAAATCCGCAGAGTGGTTCTCGAACTCAAAGTCATTGCCGACGTAGGTCTCGTCGGTTTCCCCAACGTGGGCAAGTCCACTCTTTTGTCCAAAATTTCGGGGGCAAAGCCGAAGATTGCGAACTATCACTTTACGACGTTGTCGCCTAACTTAGGAGTCGTTCGTCATCGTGAAAGCGATTTCGTCGTTGCAGATATTCCGGGACTTATAGAGGGCGCCGCCGAAGGCGCCGGTTTAGGGCATGAGTTTTTGCGCCATATCGAGCGCACGCGAATGCTCGTTCACATTGTGGACGTTTCGGGCGTGGAAGGGCGCGATCCGCTTGACGATTTCCAAAAAATCAACGCAGAGCTTGCCGGTTACAGTGATAAACTCGTACAGCTCAAACAGCTCGTCGTGCTTAACAAAACGGACATTTACGGCGCCGAAGAAAACGTAAAGCGTTTTAAAGAAAAATTCGGTTCTTTATACGAAATTTTCTTGACGTCCGCAATTTCGTCCGACGGGCTCGAGGCTTTGCTCGACAGAGTGTGCGAGGTTCTCGAAGAACTGCCTCCGCAAAAACCGCTCGAATTCGAGCCGTTTTCCTACGAAGAGACGCGTGACGACTCGTTCGAGATTGAGCGCGACGACGACGGTGCGTTCGTCGTGATAGGTCCGCTCGTCGACTTGCTCGAGCGCAACGTCGTTTTGAACGATGCCGATTCTCTTGCGTATTTCCAAAAAACGCTTAGGGATAAAGGCGTTATAGCCGCCCTAAGAAGAAGCGGCGCGGGCGAGGGTAGCGTAGTAGTTATCGGCGATATAGAATTTGATTTTGTCGAATAACGGCTTTTTACCGCGGTAAAACCATGCATTTGCACCGCCAATCATCAATAACCAACCATTATCGGAGAATATAAAATGTTTACGTCAAAAGAAAGAAGCAATTTACGCGCCCTTGCGCAAAATATCAAACCTATAACGCAGGTGGGAAAGGGCGGTATTTCGGAAGCGCTCGTGCAGTCGCTTTCGCAAGCGCTCGACGCACGCGAACTTATTAAAATCAGCGTTTTAAACAACGCCGAGGACGACGCGAGAAGCATTGCCGACGAACTCGAAGCCGCGTTAAACGCTCAAACGGTTGCCGTCATCGGAAAAAAAGTTATATTATACCGCAGGAGCACTCGCAAGGATATCGAACATATTAAGTTTTAACGCTTAATTAAAAAGCGTTTCGCTAAGTTTTTCGTTTTCGGCAAGACTCGTCGCTCTGTTTACAATTCGCATAACGGTGAGCGCACCGGCGAAAATAAGCAGGGTGAATCCCCAAATTAAGTACCACGTGCGGTAAAAGGTTAAGCTTGAAAAAAGCAATAACATCCCGCCCGTAAGCGCAAGCATAGCCGCGCGTTTAAAGGTCGCAAGCGTTTTTATTTTAAAAACGATTCGTCTTTTAAGGCTTGGTTTTTGCGAAACCGCTTGCTCGGGAAAGGTTATATCGAATGCTTTTTCCAATGGTAAAACGTATTTTTCGTCTATAAGTTTTATGCGGCGCTTTTGCGTTTCGGCAAATTCAAGGCAATCGGTTGTCGGCGCATTGCAAAAGAGCACGACTTTTTTGCCGTTTGCATTTTTTACGGCGTCAACGGCGGCTTGTCTTTCGGTGGATTTCGCGTAGTAAAACTTAAATAACGTCGTATCGGTCACGATTGCGTTTTTCGTTACTTCAAATTCTGCGCCATGCTTTATAAAAATAGGCAAAAACAGGTCTATAAGTTCGTTATCGGTACATAACTCTAATTTCGACAATATGCGACAAAGGCGTTTTTCGGCGTTTTTTTCGTCTTGAGCCGTTTGACTTTTGCGGTTTAAAAAAGCAAAAACAGTTAACGCGACTGCGGCGGCAAAGCATACGGCAAGGATAAACAGCGCCGTCTTGTTTTTTATGCTTTCCCTTAGCGCGTATTTGAAAAGAGCGTACGCTATAAATCCCGATAAAATTCCGTCGCAAAGAACGGGTAAAGCGATTTTTTTCATACCATTGTTTTTGACGAAAATCGCGCATAATAAACCTATTTAGGAGGGCTTCGAATGAAAAAAAGAATAGGCGTTTTCGGCGGTTCGTTCGATCCCGTTCATAAAGACCACGTCGGCATGTGTTTGGCTTTCGCAAAAGCCCTTTGTTTGGATCAAACCTTCGTCGTTCCCGCAAAGCTTTCCCCATTTAAATCTGAAAGTTACGCAAGCGGCGACGACCGCTATAAAATGTTAAAACTTGCGTTCGAGGGCACTTCGGTTCAAGTTTCGCGTTTTGAACTGGATTCTTTAGAACCAAACTATACCTACAAAACCGTCGAATACTTCCGGGCTAAATTTTCCGACGCCGACCTTTTCTACTTGGTTGGCGCAGACAGTTTAAAAACCTTTCCTAACTGGAAAAACCCCGATATTATTGCAAGCCTTGCAAAAATTTGCGTCGTTTGCAGAGAAGGCGAAAATTTAGATGAAAGTTGTACCGTTTTCGAGCAAAAGTTCGGCTATAAGCCCGTTATCGTTGATTTTTACGGTATCTGCTCAAGCACGACGGCGCGCGAATATTTGGCGCTCGGCTTGCCTTTAGTCGATGTTTTGTCGGCTAAAGTCGAGACTTATATTAACGAAAACGACCTATATAAGCCGGACGAAATTCATTCTTTTTTACGGTCGGTATTGTCTGAAAAACGTCGCGTTCACACGGTTGGCGTTTACCTCACCGCAAAAACGCTTGCCGAAAAGAACGGTGCCGACGTAAACAAGGCGTGCTTGGCGGCTCTGCTTCACGACGTGGCAAAATACTTAAATCCCGACGATTACGAGGGATTTTGTTGCGACAAAAATTGTCCGCCCTCGGTCGTTCATCAATTTCTCGGCGCCCACGTTGCCGAAAATGTTTTGGGCATATCGGACGAAGAGGTGCTCGGTGCTATTCGTTGGCACACGACGGGGCGCCCGAACATGTCGCTTTTGGAAAAAATCGTTTTCGTCGCCGATCTTTTGGAACCGGGCAGAACTTTCGACGGAGTGGAAGAACTTCGCCGAGCGGTAGAGCGCGATTTTGAAAGCGGATTTCGCCGATGCGTGCATGAACTTCTTTTGTTCTTGCAAAAGGGCGACGGCTGCGTTTATCAAACGACGGTCGAAACCGATAAATTTTTTAACAAAGAATACTACGAATAAAATTCGATTTCGCACACGGCGGTCGCTTGTTGCCGCCGACAAACCACGGAGGAAACAATATGGATACTCAAGATTTAGTTAAAGAAATTTGCAACGTTTTACTTGCCAAAAAGGCTTACGACGTCGTAAAAATCGACGTTTCCGGCAAAAGTTCGCTTGCCGACTATTTTATAATCGCAAGCGGTCGTTCTACCACGCAGGTCAAGGCACTTGCAGAGTACGTCGACGAGGCTACGAGCAAAATCGGCGTGGAAGTCAAGCGCCGCGAGGGCGAAAGCGAAGGGCGCTGGGCAGTTCTCGATTACGGCGATTGCATCGTCCACATTTTCGACGATGAAAACAGACTGTTTTATCACCTCGAAAAGCTTTGGGAAGACGGCGATAATTTCGAACGCATTACCGACGATTTGCAATAATTCGTTAGCGACTTGCTGTTATTTTGCGTAATACGGCGGTTTAATACGGGCAAGCGCTTAAGCAACCGCGTATTTGCAAAACGGCAATTTGTTAAAATGTGTTAGAATTCGCTCCCGTTTTCCGTTTGGTCGTCGATTATTCGTCCGCGAATGATCACGGTCGGTTTTTTCAAGCGTTTGCGCCGCCTTTTGCGCGGGCTTTCTATGCGGAAAAGTCTTTCTTCATCATCTTCTTTTTTATCTTTACTTTCGCGTTTATCATATACAAAAGTAAAGAAGTAAGAAAGTAAAAGGCAAAACGCGTATAGCGCAACGAGTGCGGCGATACCGACGAGCGGATGTGGCATAAGACCTCCGTTTACCCTAAAAGCCGTCCAAGCAACTTTTCGTGCTTTAATTATATAACGATTTTAAACGATTTTTTTAGTACCTTTTGGCGTATCGCGCGGTTTTTGGCGAAGGTGTAAGGGCGAGCGGGCTCTTGCCTGCCTTCCTATTGCATAGTCTAAAACCCATTGAAAGGTCTAAAAACTTTTGGAGAAAATATGAGTAACTTATTTGATTTAATACATAAGAAAACAGAGCCGAGTGCCGAAACGGTACAATCGGCGGAAACGGCGGTTAACCCCGAAACGATCGAAACCGTCGAGGTTAGCGGCGATGAAAAATTTGATAATCTCAAAAAGAAAATCGCCGAAATAAACGATAAGGTCGAACTGATTATCGCCACATTGGAAGAAACGACTACCGAAAATAGCGAAGAAGTAACCGAAGCGGTAAAAACGGAGGTTGAACCCGAAGCGGTAGAAACAACCGTTGCAC
>CAZHGN010000014.1:7638-13665 GCA_964532155.1 uncultured Acidiphilium sp. | reverse complement strand
CCGCCGAAGAAACGATTGCGGCAACCGCTATTACCGCCGAAGAAGCGCCGACCGACAGCGAACCCGAAAAGGTCGGCGAACCCGAAACGGCTACTGACGGCGAGTCTACCGAAGGGCTCGACGCACAGTATAAGCAAATACGCTTTTCCAATACCGCGGCGAAAATCGATCTCGATTGCACGCTCCCCACGGTAACGTCTTCGGAAATTTTGACCAAAGCCGAGCAAGCGAAAAAGTACGGTTTTGCAAGCGTTTGCATACTGGCAAGCCGAATGAAAATGTTTAAAAAGCAAGCCAAAGAGCAAGCCTTTTGTGCGGTAATTGCTTATCCGTCGGGCGAAATGACCGAAAAATCCAAACTGTGCGAAATTAAAGAGGCAACCTCTAACGGCGCAAGCGAAATAGACGTATTTTTCAGAATATCCGCTTTAAAGGACGAAAAACGCAAGCAAATTGTTCGTTCTCTCGTAAAATACGGCAAAGCAATAGGCAAAAAGCGTGTATACAAACTTTCGTTCGATTGCGGAATGGCAAGCGAAGAAGAGTCGCGCTTTATCGTATCCGCTGCGGAACAAGCTAAAGTCGATTATCTCGTAATTCGCAACTGCGCCCAAAACGACGTTCGCACGCAGTTGTTTTACGCGGGGCTGTGCGCCGGCAGATGCAAGCTCGAGTTTTCGGACAACGCATCCGATTTATCGTCTATAACCCGCCTTTCGGACGTCGGAACGGGCAGATTTTTGCTTACAGACGCTTTCGAAATTGCCGACCGGATAAAGCAAGAAATCGAAGACTCCGCCGAATAATACCGAATAATATACTTAAATAAAAAACGACGGCTTATAGTCGTTTGCTTTTGCAAATATAGTGGCTTTTATAAATGGCATGCGAAAATATTTTGGCTAAAGTATTGCTTGTTTTGTTCATATCTCGGCAGCGCATAGCATAAGTTATCGTCGGAACCGTTAGTCAATGTCATTATCGGCAATCGACGAAAAAATCACCGACAGAATTATCAAAGAAGCGGTATACATATGCCGAAATCGTGCCACCGTGAGAATGGCGGCAACCGTTTTCGGAATAAGTAAATCGTGCGTACACAAGGACGTAACCGAGCGCTTAAGGCTTTTAGACGAGCGGCTTTACAAAGAGGTAAGGCGAGTGCTTGACCGCAATTTTGCCGAAAAGCACTTGCGCGGCGGCGAAGCGACCAAACGCAAATATAAAAAATAAGGTTATGCGTGTGTTATAATAGGTGAAAAGTCATAACAAAAAGCAACCGCGATATAAGCCGATAATTGACCTATACCGCGGTTTTTTATTTTTCATTTGTCGTTAGGCGCGAAGCAACGAAGCTTGCCCGACGTTTAAGGAACGGACGAATCGGGAATAAAGAGTAAATAAACCTACGCTTAGTTAACCGAAACGCCGTCGGGGGTAATTACAAATATATTCTTTTCTATTTCACAAAGGCCGCCTTTAAGAGCGTAAATTGCGCCGCAAAGTAGGTCGATAACGCGTTGCGCCGTTTCTTCTTTAAGGTCGTTAAGATTAACCACCGCTTGTTTGCCTACGGTAAGAAGGTCGATTATTTCTTGCACGTCGGCATAAGACTTGGGGTAGTATATATTAACGCCCGGTCTGCCCGAAAGGCTTCCGTCGGTATTCTGATTGAAGTTTAGGTTTATGCGCGGCGCCGAAGCGGTTTTTGCCGTACGTTCTTTTTCGCCTTTTTTCGTTTTTTCGGTTTTGTCGGGTTTAGTAAAAAAATCGAACATAATATCAAATCTCCGGTTTTTCGGGGTAACGTCTTTCTCCGAACAGCAGTCTGCCGATTCTCAGCATATTGCTTCCGCAGTCTACCGCAATTTCGTAGTCGGAAGACATTCCCATCGATAAAACAGTTATATCAACGTTTTGTTTTCTTATATTATCATATATTTCGCGCATTTGCAAGCATAATTCGCGCGTTTTCGTTCTATCGGCGTTTAAGTTCGCGTTTAACGCTCCGTTTAAATCGTCTAACGCGCACCGGCTGCGCATGGCGGGCAGTACGGTCATAAGCCCTTTTACGTTAACGCCGTTTAGCGCGGAAATATCGCGGACGGCGGCGGACGCTTCGTCGGGCATAAATCCGTGTTTTTGCGGTTCTTTCCCGATATTGATTTCGACGAGAACGTCTTGAATTATACCTTTTTGCGTTGCCGTTTCCGAAATTTTTTTTGCAAGTTTAAGGCTATCGCACGATTGAATAAGGGCAACTTTGCCTATAATATACTTGACCTTATTCGTTTGCAGGTGACCTATGAAATGAAGATTTACGGGAGGATAACCGTCAAGCTTGTCCAAAAACTCGTTAACTTTGTTTTCGCCTATATCGTTAAGCCCGACTTTCGCGGCGGCCCTTATAATATCGTTAGGCACGGTTTTTGTAGCGCCTACCAAGGTAACCTTTTCGCCGAACCGATTAGTTTTCGGAAAAGAGGTCAACACTTTTTCAAAATCGATTTTTTCCATATCGTAATTATATATTGAACCGTTCGATTTGTCAATTACGGCGCGGAAAAAACAAAAAATAATTATATACGCAGTAATTTAACTGAATTTTAACTTGTTTGGTTTAAAATAGTAGGAAATATAAAAAGTTATACTCAAAGGGGGTATGGCAATGAAAAAAATAAAAGTAAAGTTAATCGCACTCGTGCTCGCTTTTGCTTGCGCATTTTCTTTCGTCGCGTGCGATTCGGCAAAAAGTGCGTATGAGATCGCTGTCAAAAACGGTTTTAGAGGTACCGAAGCCGAATGGCTCCAAAGCCTTAACGGAACAAACGGCAAGGACGGAAAAGACGGCGAGGCTATAACCATCGACGACCTTTACGAAGCGGCGAAAGCCGACGGTTTCGACGGCAGTATGTCCGATTTTATAAAGGAATACCTCGGCTCTAACGCACAGCTTCCCGATGAAGAAGAGGCGGTAAACAAGACGCTTTTTTCGGTGTGCGACGTCGTGTCTAAGTTCAAAACAAAAGACCAACAAACTTATTTCGGCACGATACCCGGCGAAACGCGCACGTCTTACGGAGCGGGCGTTGTGTATTCGCTAAATAAAAGCACGGGCGATGCTCTCGTTATAACCAATTATCACGTCGTGTACGATTCGGACAGCGCCAAGAGCGACGGTATTGCCGACGAAATTAAGTTGTATTTTTACGGCTACGAATACACTAACGTAAGCACGGATTACGGCGTTGCGGCAAACTACGTCGGCGGAAGTATGACTTACGATATAGCGGTTTTATCGATAGATAATTCCGACCTATTAAAAACGTCGGACGTAACGGCTGCGGCGATTAACGAAAGCGATCGACTCAAGGTCGGATCCCCCGCAATTGCCGTCGGTAACCCCGAGGGAACGGGCATTGCCGCGAGTTCGGGAATAGTCAGCGTGGATTCGGAATATATCGCCATGGTTGCCGCCGACGATAAAACGACCATTTCTTACCGTTGTATACGCGTTGACTGCGCGATCAACCCCGGCAATTCGGGCGGCGGTTTGTTCGATTCGTGCGGTAGGCTTATCGGCATAGTAAACGCCAAAGTCGTTTCGGATAACGTGGATAATATCGGTTACGCAATCCCTGTTTCGCTTGTGACTAAGGTGGCGGATAACATTATTCGCAACGCCGACCGCGGCGGAAAGGGCGTTTATTCGGGTAGAATGGGTATTACCGTTAAATCGCTTTCCACCAAAGCCGTTTACGATAAAGCTACGCAGTCGGCGATTATCTTAGAAGAGGTTGCCGTCGATGCGGTAAGCGGCACGGAAGCCAAAAAGTACTTGAAAGAGGGAGACGTTATACTTTCCATTGCGAAAAACGGCGGCGAGGCAAAAACGGTCGAGCGCAGGTATGATGTAACCGATTTTATGCTAACGACGTCCGTTGGCGACACGGTAACTTTAACCGTCAAGCGCACCGATTCGGGTACGGAAAATACTCTTTCCTTCGATTTCGTTCTAACGCAAGATAATTTCGTTTCGGTAGCATAAAACATACATCTAACGCAAATATATTTAATAAAGAATATTATTGATTAAATCAAAATGAAAGCGGATTTCGGCTTAACCGATATGGTTAAAACGATTCCGCTTTTTGTATATACGGTATTATTGTGCGAAAAAGGGTAGAACGTATATGCGGAAAGTTAACGTCAAACGGATAAACCGCCTAAACCGAACTAAAATTACCGATTACCTGACTAAAATTCCCGATAACGAAAAAATTTTTCTATTTTTCGCATAAAACCGTTGACAAAAGCAAAATATAGTTGTAGAATGTTAGCAGTCAAACAAGAGGAGTGCTAACAATCTTTTAAGGGGTGTGCCAAATGGGGTTGACCGAACGAAAGAAAAAAATATTGAAGATAGCCGTTGACAACTATATCGAAACGGCGTCTCCGGTATCGTCGAAAGCGATAGCCGAGCAGTATGACGGGGCGATAAGCTCCGCAACTATTAGGAGCGAGATGAGTGCGCTCGAAGAGCTCGGATATCTCGAACAGCCGCACACGTCGGCGGGCAGAATACCGTCGACCGAGGCGTACAAGCTTTACGTCAGCGATCTTATGGTAAAAGAGAAGCCGACGGCGAAAGAACTCGACTACATTAAGCGCATATTCCTTGAAAGGACGGACGACCTCGAGCACGTAATTCGCAGTACGGCAAAGGTAATAAGCGAGCTTACGAGCTACACGTCGATGGCGGTTGCGCCCCACGATCTTAGCGAAAAGGTTACCGGCGTAAAGCTGTTCAGATACAGACCGGACAGCGCCTTGGTGATTATCGTAACCGAAAACAAGATTTTAAAGGATAAATTCATATCCCTTCCGTCCGACATGTCCGACGCCAATTTAGAGGACGCCAACCGCATTCTCGAAAAAATGATGGTAGGGCGGTCGCTCGACGAATGTTGCGAGTTAGGTCCGGAAGCCGACGAAGAATTCGCAAATTACAAGTCCGTTTTCGTAATGGTCGTCGACGCGCTTAAAAACTACGTCAGTTACGACGAAAGCGATCTTATCGTCGAGGGCGAGGATAAAATGCTCGACCATCCCGAATACGCAGACATCGGCAAAATTCGCCGTTTCTTGCAAGCGGTGACGAGCAAGGATAAAATCGTCAGTTTGCTCAGCGACGACGGCTCGCGCGATATGAAAATCAACGTAAAAATCGGCAGCGAGGGGTACGACGAAATACCCGACGACTGTTCTCTCGTATCCGCGACGTACACCGTAAACGGCGTAAAACTGGGAACGTACGGCGTAATAGGTCCGGTTCGAATGGATTATAAAAAAGTAGTAGCCGTTCTCGAGAACGTCGGAAGAATACTCGAGTCCTTACTTACGAAAGGCTAAACGGCGGAGGTAGAAATGTCCGAAAATAAAAAGAAGAAAATAAACGAAGAACAAAAAGCGAAAGCGCAACCTTTAGACGAAACTGCGGAAGAAACCGTAGAAAACGACAAAACGGCAAATGCGGAGCCGCAACTCGACGAATTGGAAGCACTCGAACTCAAGCTCGAGGAAAGCGAGAAAAAAGCCGAAGAGTACAAGCAAAGCTGGTACAGATCCGCCGCCGAGTTTGAAAATTACAGAAAGCGCCACGCCAACGAACGCGCGCAAGCATACGCCGACGGTCAAGCGGACGTAATCAAGTCCATTTTAGTCATTGGCGACAATTTGGAGCGCGCTATGCAATCCGTTCCCGACGAAAAGACGGCGGAGGGCATTGCGATGATGATAAGGCAGTTTGCCGAAACTCTCGCAAACTTAAACGTAAAGGCGGTCGATCCGGTAGGTGAAATATTCGATCCCAATCTGCACGAGGCGGTTCATCAAGTCGAAGCCGAAGAGGGCGAAGAAAGCGGCCGCATAAAGAGCGTATTCCGCAAGGGTTACGAGCTCGGCGGCAAGATCTTGCGTTACGCGCAAGTCGTCGTGATAAAATAGGGCAGCAAAGCGGCATAGCGC
>CAZHGN010000014.1:0-7538 GCA_964532155.1 uncultured Acidiphilium sp. | reverse complement strand
AATAAAGCTTAAAAAGCGTAAATAAATCTAAAAACATTCAAAGGAGAACATAGATTATGAGTAAAATTATTGGTATTGACTTAGGTACTACAAATTCATGCGTAGCGGTTATGGAAGGCGGCGAGCCGGTAGTTATCGCCAACGCCGAGGGTTCGAGAACGACTCCTTCCGTCGTTGCGTTCCAAAAGGACGGCGAGAGGCTTGTAGGACAGATAGCAAAGCGCCAAGCCGTTGCCAACCCCGAAAAGACGGTCGTTTCCATCAAAAGGCACATGGGAAGCGATTATAAAGTAAAAATCGACGACAAGGATTATTCGCCGCAAGAAATTTCCGCAATGATCCTTTCAAAGCTTAAAAAGGATGCCGAAGCATATCTCGGCGAGTCCGTCAAGGACGCCGTTATCACTTGCCCCGCATACTTTTCCGACAGTCAGCGTCAAGCGACCAAGGACGCAGGCAGAATAGCCGGTCTTAACGTTCTTCGCGTAATCAACGAGCCGACCGCGGCGGCGCTCGCTTACGGTCTCGACAAAGACACCGATTCGCACAAGGTAATTATTTACGACTTGGGCGGCGGCACGTTCGACGTATCCATTCTCGATATCGGTGACGGCGTATTCGAGGTTCTTGCGACCAACGGTAACTGCATGCTCGGCGGCGACGACTTCGACAAAAAGATTATCGATTGGATGATTTCCGAGTTTAAAGCGACTCAGGGCGTTGATCTTTCGGGCGACAAGATGGCAATGCAAAGACTTAAAGAAGCTGCCGAAAAGGCGAAAATCGAACTTTCGGGCATGACCTCCACTTCTATCAGCTTGCCGTTCATCACTGCCGACGCGACCGGTCCTAAGCACCTCGATATGACTCTTACCAGACAGAAATTCGAGGCAATGACCGCCGATCTCGTTTCCGCTACGTTGGAGCCTCTTAAAAAGGCAATGTCGGACGCGGGGCTTAGCTACAACGACGTAGACAAGGTTATTCTCGTCGGCGGATCGACTCGTATTCCCGCCGTCGTAGAAGCGGTAAGAAAGGTTACCGGCAAAGAACCGTTCAAGGGTATTAACCCCGACGAATGCGTTGCGGTCGGCGCGGCTATCCAAGGCGGCGTTCTCACCGGCGAAGTAAAAGACGTTCTTCTTCTCGACGTTATGCCTTTGAGCTTGGGTATCGAAACGCTCGGCGGCGTATTCACCAAGCTTATCGAAAGAAATACCACTATTCCCGCAAAGAAATCACAGGTATTCTCGACTGCGGCAGATAACCAGACCGAGGTTACTATTCACGTTCTTCAAGGCGAAAGACAGTTCGCACGCGACAACAAAACGCTCGGCAGCTTCAATCTCGTAGGCATTGCTCCCGCTCCCAGAGGAATACCGCAAATCGAAGTCAGCTTCGACGTCGATGCAAACGGTATCGTTCACGTAACCGCAAAGGATCTCGGCACGGGCAAGGCGACCGATATAACCATTACTTCGTCGACCAATCTTTCCGAAGAGGACATCGACAAAGCCGTCAAAGAAGCCGAAAAATACGAGGCTGAAGACAAGCAGAGAAAAGAAGCGGTCGAAGCCAAGAACCAGCTCGACGGCATGATCTTCACTTTCGAAAAGACCTTAAAGGAAAACGCCGACAAGCTTTCGGACGAAGATAAACAGCGCGTAGAAGCGGCTATTGCTTCGGCAAAGACCGAACTCGAATCCAACGATACCGAGCGCATAAAGAAAGCGACCGAAACGCTCGCCAACGAAGGTCAAGCGGTATTCGCCAAGCTTTATCAAGGCGCAAACGGCGGTGCAGGCGATGACGGTAACGGCGGCGGCGACGCGGGCGCACAGGGCGGCGACGATACCGAATTCCATCAGAACTAAAGAATTACGGCAAGTTTTTGGCGAAGAAAATCTTCTTCGCCACTTGCTTTACGGCAATGCGGAGAAGCGTTCTTGCGCGTTGCAAGCGAGATAATAAAACATGGCAAAAAACTATTACGAAATTTTAGGAGTCGACCGCAAGGCAACTCAGGACGAGATCAAGAGCGCTTACCGCAAACTGGTCAAGCAGTATCATCCCGATCTTCATCCCGGTGACGAAGCGGCGGCGGCAAAATTTAAAGAGATAAACGAGGCAAACGAAACGCTATCCGACGAAAAAAAGCGTTCGGCGTACGATTTCGAGCTTGATCATCCCAATTCCGGCGGTTTCGGCGGCTTTTCGGGCGGACAGGGCTTCGGCGGTTTTTCGGGCGGTTTCAACGATATTTTCAGCGATATATTCGGCTTTGGCAGTTCTTCTTCCTCAGAGGATATGGGGCGTGAAAAGGGATCCAACGTCGAAGTTACCATCGAGCTTTCGTTCTTGGATGCGGCAAAGGGTTGCAAAAAGACCATATCGTACATGCGCCGCGAGCCTTGCAAAACGTGTAACGGAACGGGCGCTAAAAACGGTACGGCTTATAAAACGTGCCCCAAGTGCAAGGGCTCGGGCAAAATTCAGGTCGTTACCGGCGCAAGCTTTTTCAGATCCGTTCAGGTTAGGGCTTGCGACGAATGCGGCGGCACCGGCAAGATAATTACCGACAAGTGCACGGTGTGTTCGGGCAAAGGGTACAACCGCGCTACGACCGAACTGTCTTTCGATATTCCCGCCGGATGCGACTCCAACAGCTATTTGAAAAAACGCGGCTACGGTCACGCAAGCCAATCGGGCGGCGAGCCGGGCGATCTCATCGTATACTTTAAAATACTGCCGCACAAAATATTCACGCGGCAAAACTACGACTTATTCATCGATTTGCCCGTTCCGGTCACCACGTGCATTTTGGGCGGAACGGTCAAGGTGCCCACGCTCGACGACGGCTGTGCCGATCTCGATATCCCCGCAGGCACGCAGAACGGCAAGCGGTTCGTACTTCGCGGCAAGGGCATCCGCACGCGGTCTTCGGGTGTAGGCAATTTATACGTAACCGTCGTTGCCGAAATTCCCACTTCGCTTTCGCGCGAGCAAAAGAAAGCGCTTTCGTCTTTCGGCGAAACGCTCGAACTCAAACAGTCGCCCAAAGCCAAGGAATATTCCGACAAAATGGATTCTCTCTACGGCGTAAAACCGTATAACAACTAAGCCGAGCGCGCTTTTCGGCTGAATAAAATAATTAAAACGCATGCAAAACTCGTGCGCTTTAATAAATAGGGCGGTGATACGCCTGTGAAAAAACATAAAAAATTATAGCACGCTAAGCAATGCAACGCGCAAGCTCGGCGTGCTTTTATTTAGTGTTTTTATCACGTTTTTTTTACATGCGTCCGCTGTCGTAGCGCTTTTTGAAAAAACACT
The DNA here is from genome assembly GCA_964532155.1 of uncultured Acidiphilium sp. Classification (GTDB taxonomy): domain Bacteria; phylum Bacillota; class Clostridia; order Christensenellales; family Borkfalkiaceae; genus HGM11416. Next base: position 4,205 of record CAZHGN010000014.1, on the reverse strand, counting down.
TTTTTGTGCGATAACGGACTTATAAACCGCTTTTTGGCGTTAGAATTGCAAAATGAAAGAAAAGTGAAAAAAAAGTGAAAATAAAATTTGCAAACGCGAAAAAAGCGTTTGACATTATAATTCTTTTGTGTTAGAATCGTGAAAAAGAAGAAATCAAAGAAAAATTCTTAAAGGGGTTTTTCGTTAGGCGCGGCGAGCGTCGGGGGCGATAAAAGTCGATGTATATTGCAATTTCTGCCGTTTGTGCGGTACTTTTCACGGGCGCAGCCCTCGTTATGAATAAAAAAATAAAACGCGAAGGCTTGGCAGACAAAATCATAGCCCTTGCGTTTATCGTCGTTTTTGCCGCTCGTTACTATTCTTATATCGAATATCCGCGATACCATATTTACGGCTTAGTCGGCGGTGCCGACGGCAAGGCTATGACGCTGTTGTCTCAGCTTTCGGTCTGGTTTGCCGCGGCGGCGGCGTGCATAATAATGCTTCGTCCGTGGTTTAAAAGCGTTCAAAAGCTCGGCACGCTCGTAAAATGGTTTTGCCTTCCGGCGTATTTTATCGCCATTTGTCTTACTAATTACAACGTACGTTTCCTTATGGGCGGGGAGTATACCGAATCGTTTAAGTTTTCGGCTTTTGCATACTCGCTCGAAAACGCATTGGGGCTTGCCGTTTGCGTAATTGAATGGCTGCGCGATCCCGCGGTAAAAATGCCCGCGCGCGCTCGCGTTTCGGCTGTGATTGCCTTGCTCGCAATGCTTCTTTGCACCATTCCGTCGTACGCTTTCCAAGTCGTCCTCGGCAAGGGTTCCGTGTTTTTATACGTTGACGATTTCACCAAGTACCACAGAATATTCCTTTATTTCGCGTTTATAATTCCCCTTTGCATATATTTTGCTTTGCGCGAAAAAGATTACGACGAACGCCGTTTCGCAATGACCTATATGGCTGTTGCGCTGATGATAACGTTCTGCACGCGCTACAAATACAATACTTTTTTACAGCCGTGGGAGTGGCCTTTGCACCTTTGCAACACGGCGATGTTCATCGTTCCCATATGCCTAATTTTTAATATGAAGCGGTTGTTTTATTTCACCTACTTCATCAACGTAATGGGCGCGTTTTTGGCAATGGCAATGCCTAACTACACGATGGGGGTGGACGGAATTACGATAACGGACTGGGCTTTCGTCAACTTCTGGATAAACCATTATCCCGCGTTTTTCATGCCGCTGCTTCTCGTCGCGCTCAAAATTTTCGAACGTCCGAAGATTAAGCAGTTTTACCACTCTATGGCGGCGTTTTTCGTCTATTTCGTAATAGTATTAATTCTCAACCCCGTATTCGGCGCACTCGGGCACGACGTGGACTATTTCTTCTTGAACAGTAACTTCATTCCCGATAAATTCGGAACTTGGGCGGAAAACTTGTTCGACATAACTTGGTCGTTTACCGTTTCCGGTAAAGAAATCGTTTTCCATCCGATATATCAACTGCTGTTCTTTATCGTATACGTCGGCATCGCGTTCGGAATTTGGTTTATTTACGCACAGGCTTTCGCTCTTGCCGATTCGCACTACGATATGATGCTTAAAAACAAAAAAATCCGGCAAGACAAAATTGCTCTCGCCTCGGCGCTTAACGGAAGGAGTATAGATCAACCTATGAATATTCAAGCAGGAACGAGCCTTATTTTAAAGGGCTTTTCAAAAAAATACGCGACCGGCAAGGTATACGCCGTAAAAGATGCAAATCTTACCGTAAACGGCGGCGAAATATTCGGTTTTCTCGGTCCGAACGGCGCGGGCAAATCCACTATTATAAAGAGCATAGTAGGCATTCAGCCCATAACCGAGGGCTCAATCGAAGTTTGCGGTTACGACTGTGCCAAGCAAGCGAGCATGGCAAAGGCGCAAACGGGTTTTGTTCCCGACCATTACGCCTTGTACGAACGCTTGACCGGTAGGGAATATATCAATTACATCGCAGATATTTACGACGTTTCCGAAGAGGATAGAAAACAGCGCATAAGCGAAATGGTTTCTTTATTCGAGCTTGAAGGTTCTTTCGACTGCTCGATGAAGACCTACTCGCACGGTATGAAGCAAAAGATCACGATTATGGCGGCGCTCGTTCATCAGCCTCGCCTTTGGATACTCGACGAGCCGCTTACCGGTCTCGATCCGAACAGTATTTACCAAGTAAAAGAATGTATGCGCCGTCACGCCGAAGCGGGGAATATCGTATTTTTCTCCAGCCACATAATCGACGTGGTCGAAAGAATTTGCGACCGCATAGCAATCATCAAGAAGGGCAAAATACTTTGCGTAAGAACGATCGATGAAATCGAAAAGATTTGCCCGCTCGAAGAGTTTTATATGAAGATGATCAACGACGACGAATTTGCCGCCTCGATTATGGCGCAAAACGACGCGGACGGCTGCTTAAAAACCGAAAAAATCGAAGACGGCGGGGCGGAATAAGTCATGAAACACCTTTACGCACTCGTTATGATGCAGCTTAAAGACAAGTTGGATTTTTCGTTCACGTCAAGCACGCGGCGGCTCATATCCAAAATCGTCTTTACGGTGCTAAAATTCTTAATCGTTGCGGCGGTTGCCTACGTCGTATTTACAGCATTGCCCTTGCTCATTTTTAAGAGCGGTATTCCAATACAGTTAATGGTGTTCGTCTTGGGACTTATCTTTTTAATGTCCTTGTTCTCGTGTACCGCCGGGCTTATGAAAACGCTGTACTTTGCAGACGACAATAAAGTGCTCGTCACAATGCCGGTAAATGCAAACGTTTTGTTCGTATCCAAACTCATCGTTTATTACGTTTACGAACTAAAACGCAGTTTCTTTTTTACCGTTCCCATTTTCATCTCGTTCGGAATGACTTCGAATATGCCCGGAGCATATTATCCTTGGATAATTTTTGCGTTCATATTCATTTCGGCTCTCCCGGTGGTTGTCGGTGCACTGCTTTCAATCCCGGTCATGTACGTCTATTCCTTCGTCAAAAAACACGCTTGGCTTCAGTTTTCGCTGTACCTTGTTCTCATCGCTGTCGTACTTTTCGTTTCGATCAAGGTTATCGGTCTTATCCCCGAAAATATTAACCTTATCGAGCAGGGCGGTACTATAGAGCGGTACATTTTAAGCGGGCTCTATTGGCTCGAAAAATATCTCTACCCGGCAAATTGGTTCGTTACCATGCTTTGCGGTAAATACGTAAGGCTCGAATATACTCTTGCGGTAAAGGAATTGCCGCTTTATTTCGGCTATCTTATCGGAATGCTCGCTGTATTCGGCGGCATAACGTTCGCCGCGTCGCGCCCTCTTTTCTTCACGATGATTTCCAAAACTATCGAGTTTGAAAAGATTCCGCCCAAGACCATCCGTCCGGACGTAAAGCGAAGCCCCTTCGCCACTTTTTTGCGCACCGAACTTTTGAGCCTTTTGCGCTCCCAACAGCTCGGAACGTTCGTAACGACCTATATCGTCGTTCCTGTTCTTGTATACTTGCTTAATAAAGTTTTTTATGCAATGGACACAAACGTTTCAGGCGTAAACATGGTATATGCATTTAATCTTTTGGTAATGCTTTTACCGATACTTGCGGCAAACTCTGTCGTTGCCACGCTCTACTCGCGTGACGGTAGGGCGGCTTACGTTAAAAAGACCATACCGCAAAAGCCTTATCTTCCGTTGTTTATCAAAATAATGCCGCTCATGGTCGCGTCCGCAATTTCGCTTATAGCAAGCGTTATCGTATTTTCGCGGTTCGTCGGTCTTAGCGGCGGTCAAATAACGATGCTTTGCATATCCCTTGTCGGTATTCAATGGGGACATATGATGTGGAGCGGTATGCTCGACCTTATGAACCCACAAAACGAGCAATACGCCACAACCGGCAACGTGGAAGACAATCCTAACGAGTCGCTTGCAACCATAATCGCTTTTATCGTTGCCGCTCTCTACACCGTCATTGCGTTTATTCTCTTCCCTGAAGGGACTGCAAGCGCTTGCCTTAAGCTTTGCATTATAGGGCTTGCTTTCTTAGTAGCGTTTACTTACATGTACTTTACCAAAATTAAAGTATATTTTTACGAGAAATAAAGGGGGCGTAATCAATGAAAAAATCACTTGTATTAGCTCTCGTTGTCGTTTACGTTCTATCAATTTGCGTAGTCGGCTATTTCGGTC
>CAZHGN010000013.1:0-34382 GCA_964532155.1 uncultured Acidiphilium sp. | reverse complement strand
ATACGAAATCGTAACATCGTCGTAAGTAGCGCCTTTGAGGGGCAACGGTGTAGCCGTTGAGCTAAAGCTCGAGTCGAAAGCGGTTTTTTCTGTGTTAACTTTTTCTTCGGCGGAGATATATCTCGGAACGATAAAGTCCTTAGCGAAAGTATACGGATTGCCTGCGGCATTTTTATACTCGGCACCGTTGATATTTACGAGAGTGAAAGAAAGAGTATATTTAAATTCAACGGGGGATTGCATGTTGACGGTGATTTTAACGGCTCCGTTTACAGGATCGCTAACGATAACGTCGCTGTCCTTTGCGCCGCTCGTCTTGTCAACGACTGCCTTCCAAGCCAAATACACGGTCTTGCCATTATGGGAAGTGACATCACTCTGAGTGTAGGAACCGTCGGTAGAGGCGGGGGCAAATCCCTCAAATGCGGTCTTGACGACGTCGTAAACAGAAACGATTTCATCTTCAGCAGGTTCGACGTAGTTGATTTTTTCGCTCTTACAAGCGGTGAAAGCAACGGTCGAAAGAAGAGATACGACGAGAAGACAGCAAATAAGCAAAATTCTTCTTTTCATTGTGTTCTTTATCTCCTTATATTTTTATTGTCCTATAAAAGACAACACAATCAATTTTATGTATTCAACTTAAACTTGCGCTTAAGTCCGTAAATAAAGCCGAGTAAATGATAGCCGCAAAATAAAGAAAAAAAACGTTTGCAGCCAAAAACCATTATTATTTTATCACGGCAAAAATACATTGTCAATGCTTTAAAACATAAAATATATAATATTATTTATTTATATTACGTGCGCGACGTGCCTTATAGATATTGAACGCAGTTTGTAAAGCGAAAACCGTAAAGGGGGGGAGTTTGCCGTTTAAGCCCTTAATAGCCTTAAACGGTTCGTGTAGCGTAGACGTTTGTTTTTATTTTAGTTTTAATAAAAATACGCAAAATCACGCTTGACATGCAAGATTTTAAATATTGTTATGCTTGGCATAAAAAGGTTTTGGCGAAAAATCGTTTATATATTGTCTTTTGATTTTGCAAAGTTTACGGGCAAAAAAAGCAAAATAAAAACGACCGCATAAAAATCGGTCGTTCGGGGATTAAACTCTCGTAACTTTGTCGCTCTTAAGGCAACGAGTACAAACATATTCAGAGGTCATTACGCCGTCTTTCATAACTCTGACCTTTTGAACGTTTGCGCTGTATAAGCGAGGAGTTTTACGGTTACTGTGGCTGACTTTATTGCCGGACAGTTTACCTTTTCCGCATACACTACAAACTCTTGACATATCTACACCTCCAAATAAGTAAGATGGTTGTTGCATTCATTTTAATACTTGAATTAATATACCATCAAACGAAAAAAAATGCAAGGGAATTTCACCGTATTTAAAAATTTTAAGTAAAAATATTATAATTTTCTTTTTGCGTAGCGTTTTGAGGCTTATTATTTGCTTTTAGGCTCCATATTTACAAAGCCTTTTGTTAAATCGTCGTAATCGAACCAAGGGTAGTTTTGCCATTTGCCGCCGTTTACGCGGTGAACCTCTTCGACGGATAGCATCCATTTGATAGCGCTTTCTTTTTCGGTTGGGATAAACTCCAAAAATTCGCCGTTTGCCGCAAAGGTATAAAACATACTTGCATCGGTGCACATGCCGAGCGAAGGCAAGTTCTTGCTTTCGATAAACGTCGTAAAGTTTTCGCCGTTCTTGGTTCCGTTATAAGTTAAGCCGCTGTGGTCGAGCGTTAATACGCCTTCGCCGGCGGGAACGGACGTCGCTTGATTTTTAAGGTATTCATGCTCGGGCAGAACGCCGAGTTTAACTTTTTCTTGAAGAATAAAGTCGGGCGCAAGGACTTGTTTGCGTACGATTCGTCTTTCCCAATCGTACCAAAGCGAAGGAGTTTGAGGAATGTACGCTTTTGTTTGAGGTTCAAATTCGTATTTATCGTTAATGCCGATCGACAAGCCGCATTTTTTGCAATAGATACGGCTCGGCTCGTCAGTCATTTCGTGCTCTTCGCCGCACACCGGGCATTTATATAATAATTGACGTATATGGTACGCCGTGTTGCCGTTTGCATTGTACGAATAGCCTTTCTCTGCATTCCAAGCGTAATCGTCGTGAACAAGCGCTTTATCGACAAGTTGTTGAATTTCGTCCGCGGTATGGTTCTTAAGATCGTCTGGGCTGAATAGTTCGTACAGTTCGACTTCGACCTTGCCGGGACGTTCGTTCATATCGAACTTAACGTTGGTCAAATATCCGCCGCGGATTTTTATTGCAAGAACGGGCAGACCGTAGTGTTTGAGCATTTTGCCCGTACCCAAAGCAACCGGTTGCTGCCCGCCCGAAATAGAACTCATTCCCTCGGGGAAAAAGCAGAGGTTGCCGCCGTTTTTTAATATTTTGGATGCCGCGCGTATGGTAAGATTGTCCGGCACGAAGTTCATTTTCGGAATACAGTTGGCGATTTTTACGATTAAGTGCAGGTGCGAGCGGTAAAACTCGTTTCTTCCGAGAATAAAATTGAGCGGAACATCTGCGCCCACGGCGAGCGTGGCGTAAATGTAATCGGCGCGGCTGGCGTGGTTTCCGATAAGAATAAACTGCCGATTTTTATACTCTTTCATATCGACTTTTCTCGTAAAAGTGGTGCCGTACTTTTTGGCAAGGCTTTTAACTACCACGTTCACGAGCGTGCCGTATAAGAATTTGTTGGGCTTTTGATATTTTCTTTTTTTGAGCGTTTCGCTGATCGATTGTTTCATCTCGTTTCCTTTTCTTTCGTTTATTGCCTTTGGTTAAACCATGCGATAATCCGCATTTATAGCACTTATTGCTTAATAATTATATCAATTAAAAGTCGCAAGGTCAATCAAATAGGGCGCATTGCTTGTTTATCGTTAAAAAAAGTTGAAAAAGTTTGTTTATTCTTAAAAAAATTCTTGACAAACTTGGAATATGGTAATACAATATTAGCAATCAATGTGATAGAGTGCTAACACTTGAACGGTGTGAGTGCGAAAGTAAATATAGCGAGGTAATCTAATGAAAAAATTTAAAGCGGAATCTAAAAAAGTTCTTGATTTAATGATTAATTCGATCTACACGAACAAGGAAATTTTCCTGCGCGAGCTTTTATCGAATGCGAGCGACGCTATCGATAAACTTTATTTTAAGAGCCTGCAGCTCGGCAATACCGGGCTTTCGCGTGGCGATTTCCACGTTGACGTTGCGGTTGATAGGGAGGCGCGTACGCTTACCGTTAGCGATAACGGCATAGGAATGACGGCTGAGGAACTTGAAAACAACCTCGGCGTAATTGCAAAAAGCGGCTCGTCCGATTTTAAGTTCGATGCGGATAAAAAAGACGCTCTCAAAGCGGACGATATTAATATAATAGGTCAGTTCGGCGTTGGGTTTTATTCGGCGTTTATGGTAAGCGACAGAGTAGAGGTTATTTCTAAGGCGTTCGGAACCGATAAAGCGTATAAGTGGAGCAGTAACGGCGCAGACGGTTACGAGGTTGAAGAAGCCGAAAAGGATAACTTTGGCACGGACATCGTGTTGCATATTAAGCCGGATGACGAAAACGAGGATTATTGCAAATATTTGGAGGAGTATTCACTCCGCCGCCTTGTGAAAAAATATAGCAATTATATCACGTACCCCATAAGAATGCTCTGCACGTCCTACGATTACGACGTTCCCGAGGGCGAAGAACCTAAAAAGACCGAAAAACTCGAGACGTTGAATTCGATGGTGCCGCTTTGGAAAAAGAATAAAAAGGACGTTAGCGAGGGTGAGTACGCCGATTTTTATAAGGAAATGTTTTTTGACGGCGAGGCACCTTTGCGTACCTTACATTTCGGAATAGAGGGCGCGGTCGACTTTAAAGCGTTGCTGTTTATTCCGTCGTCAACGCCGTATAATTATTACTCGCGCGATTTCGAAAAGGGGTTAAAACTTTATACAAACGGTGTTATGATTACCGAAAAATGCAAGGATTTAATTCCCGATCATTTCAGCTTCGTGCGGGGGGTGGTCGATACCGATATTCAGCTCAATCTTTCGAGGGAAACGGTTCAGCAGTCGCGTAGTTTAAAAACCATTGCAACGTCGATAGAAAAGAAAATTAAGCAAGAACTTGAAAACATGCTCGCCGAAGCGCGTTCTGAATACGAGCAATTCTTTAAGAATTTCGGGTTGCAGTTAAAGTTCGGTATATATCAAAGTTTTGGCGCGAACAAAGCGACGCTTCAGGATTTATTGCTCTTTAAGTCGGTAAAACTCGATAAATTCGTTACGCTTAAAGAGTATTTGGCGGCTATGCCTGACGATCAAAAGTATATTTATTACGCGACGGGCAAGTCCGAAGACGCAATAAAACTTATGCCTCAGCTCGAAAAAATTACCGAAAAAGGCTACGACGTCCTTTGTATGACCGCCGACGTCGACGAGTTTACGCTTAAAGCCATAAACGATTACGAAGGTAAGGAATTTAGGAGCGTTTCCGGCGGCGATCTCGGCCTCGACGAAGAAGACACCGCCGACGAAAATAAGCCTTTAGCCGATTTTATGAAGGAAACGTTGGGCGATAAAGTAGAAAAAGTTCGCATTTCTTCGAGAATTAAAAATCACGCCGTTTGCTTTACTGTGGAAGGGGACGTTTCGCTTGAAATGGAAAAGGTGTTCAACGCTATGCCCAACGCAAACGGCGGCGTAAAAGCGAAAAAGGTTCTTGAGGTCAACGCTCAAAGCTCGGTTGTTGCAAAACTAAACGTCGCTCTCGGTGCAGATAAAGAAAGGGCGAAGGAATTGACCGAAATTCTTTATCAGCTCGCTTGCATAATCGAGGGTATTCCGACCGATAATCCCACCGAATTTACCGATCTGGTTTGCAAACTTATCGCCGAATAATACGCGGTGTAAATACGGTGCATATTTTGAAATAGCATAAAGGCGGCTTTTGCCGCCTTTTAATTTGCAAAATGTTCGGCAAGGCGTTTTATTTTTTCTTTATTAATCACGCCGTCGTATATATAAGCGGTCACGATATTTCTTTGCTTATTGCAATGAATAACGCATTTGGAGGTTGCAGATCGTATTTTTTCGGTTAGTCTTTTTGCGTTATTACTTTTCCTTCTGTTGTCCGAAAAAAGAAAGTGTAGGGCGGTTACGTTCGCTATGGAAAAATCATTTAAATGTCCTTCGTAAAGTTTTATATAATCGCATTTTCTTAGCGCAATAAAGACTTCGTTCTTGCTTTTAAAAAAGTCGGCAAATATAATTTTGCGTGACATAAAAAAATTAAAAATACCGCATAAACACTGAAAATAATCCTTGTTATTATGAACTATGATTTTTAAGAGAATAAGGTCTTTTTTAATGGTGAACAAGTTGTTTTCACGGCTAAAAACGGTTTTGCTTGCAATTGTTTCGCCGTCTTTTTTGAAACTGTTTAATATGACTAAAGACGTCTTTTCGTGAAGATATTTTGTGCCTTCTTTTGCAAATAGTTCGGTTCCGTTTTTTGCCAAATAGTCAAGGTCTTTAATTGAGATTTTATTAACGGTACGACCTTTTTTCGATAGTGCGGGCGGGATAGCTTTTAAACCGCCGACGTCCGTATAATCGTATAAATAATCGGAGCCAAGCGCTTTAGCAAGGCAAGCGGCGGTCGTGTCGCCGCCCCCTCTCGGGAAAAGAACGATATTGCCTTTGGTGTCGCTGCCGTAAAATCCGCAAGTAATTATAAGGTTAGCTTTATTTGCCGATATTTCTTTTTGCGTTAAAAAATGCGAATACACTCCGTTTTTATCGAATTTTATTATGTCTGCCGAATCGACGAATGGAATTTGAGTAAAATACGAAAAGAGTTTTGCCGTAAAATATTCGCCTCGACTGACGATATAATTATTGTCGCACATAGTGATTTTATCGAAAAAATCATTTAATTCCGTATAAAAACAAGCGGGCGTGTGTAACTCATAAGCCGCTTTGATGAATTTATCTTTAATTTTTTTTACAATCTCGGCGCAGTTTTCTTTATTTTTGCATAGTTTTATAAGTAAATCGGTTATTTTTTCGTCCGCAGGCGTTGTTTTACCTATTGCCGACAAGACGATTATACCCGACGTTATTTTTTTTACTATTTCGGCTACCACTCTTATTCGAGACGCGTTTGCAAGCGAACTGCCGCCGAATTTATATACGTTCATCGCGATCTATTAGACTTCTTATAATTTTATAAGCATTATATGCCGCGCCGCGCCTAAGGTTATCCGACAGGGCGTAGAACAACAGTGCGTTTTCTTCAGCATCGTCTTTTCTAATTCGACCGACATACACTTCGTTTGAGCCGTAGCCGACCGTTGATAAAGGGTATTCGTTGCCGCTCGCGCCGTCGCATGCCGCTAATCCCGGCGTTTGTTTAAATAATTCTACTACGTCCGTTACGTTAAACTTTTGCTGTAAAACGACGGAAACCGCTATCGAGTGGCAGTATTTTATAGGAACTCGCACGCAAGTCGCACTTATAGGCAAATCGCGAAGACCAAGTATTTTCCTTAGTTCGTTTTTCATTTTCGTTTCTTCTTCGGTATAGCCGTCTGCGCCGAACGCGCCTATTTGCGGAATGCAAGTCTGCCTTATATCGTGTTTATAAAAATCTTTTTCGCCGTCTAAGGCGGCAAGTCCGTTTTTTCCGCTCCCCGAAACCGATTGGTAAGTAAAAAAACGTACTTTTTTTAGTCCGTAGCGTCTATGTAATGCGCTTAGCGGAATTGCGCAAATCGCCGTAGTGCAATTCGGGTTGGCAATAAGTTTTTGCTCGTAAGCCGTTTTAATATTGATTTCGGGCACGACGAGTGGAACGGCTTCGTTCATTCTAAAAGCCGAAGAATTATCTATTATCACGCCGTGAGTTTTCGTTTTTTCAACGTACCCGCGCGATACCGTTTGATCGGTTGCGAGCAACGTGAAATCGGCGCGCGGTGCATTTTCTTTTGTCGGTTTTATTTCGTATTCTTTTTCTTTAAAAAAAATTTTCGTTCCGGCGCTGTTATTTCCGCCGAAAAGATAAAGTTTTTTTAGCGGGAAACACTCTTCGTCCAATATTTTAAGAAAGGTTTGTCCGACCAAACCGCTTGCGCCGACTACGGCTATATCGTATTTTTTCATAAAAAAACCGTCGATACATTAATATATGCATCGACGGTTAGAAATGTATGTACGGTTACTCGAATGCGATTATGTTCGCGCTCTTGACGTATTGAATTTGTTTTAGTTTTTTTGTCAATTCTTGAAGATTGGCGTTGGTATCGCTCATATCGATCGTTATGGTAACGTAGGAATAGTTTTTTATCGGCATTGCTTGGTTAATTGCTATTACATTTGCGTTGTATTCGAAAATTACCGATAAAACTTTGCTCAAAACGCCTTTTTCGTCAGCCATTTTAAAGGCGAAAATGCTTTTTTTGCCGTACTTGTGTGACGGGCGGAAAACGTTGTCCTTATACTTGTAAAAGGTCGAACGGCTTATGCCTTTTTCGATGCAAGCTTGGCTTATGCTGAGGTCTCCGCTTTCAATGAGTTCACGCGCCTCAACTACTTTGATTAGGTATTCGGGTAAAACCGAAGTGCTTACGATTAAATACTTATCGTCCATGTTAGAATAGTTATCTCCTTTTTATATGATTATACACTGTTTTTCCAAAAAAGACAACTGTTTTATAGGCGCATACTGTATTTGTTAAAAAAATAAAATCGGGCGGGTAAAAACACAATTTATTAAGCTACGGTTACAGTGTAAAACGGTTTTTTGAACCGTAATTTGCTTTACATCACTATTGCTTTATGCTAAAATGCCGTTATGATTAAAAGTTTGAAAGAGAAGTATTGCGATTTCGCAATAAGCGATTTTGACGGAACGCTGTTTTCTTCGGCGGTAGGAATACACGAAAGGGCACTATCGGCAATAAGGAATTTTGTCGCGGCGGGCGGTACCTTTTGTATTTCGACCGGACGAATGACGTCGTCTATAGTCAAGTTTTATAAGGAATACGGCTTCAGCGGCTACGTTATAAGTTTTAATGGTGCGGAAATATGCAACGCGGATACCGGAGAAAAGGTTTATAAAAACCACGTCGATAACGAAACTTGCGTTAAGCTTCTTCGCTATGCCGAAGAAACCGGGCGGCGAATACAAGTTTACCCGAACGACGTACTGACGGTTAACGGGCTTAACGACGATTATAGGGCGTACGCCAAGCGTTGCCACGTGCCTATATGCGATTGCGACGAACCGGTAAGCGAACTTTTTAAGCGTGAAGGGTATACGAGCGGCAAGGTGCTTTTTTACACGAACGACCTTCTTCGCCCTCGGATGCTTGCCGACGTAACCGAAATAGTCGGCGACGACTACGAGGTTATTTGCAGTAACGGCGAACACATCGACGTAATGGCAAAGGGCGTTTCTAAAGGCGCGGCGGTGCTTAGGCTTTGCGAAATATTAGGAAAAAACAGGGAAAAACTCGTTTGCTTCGGCGACGAAATGAACGACGCGAGCATGCTCGAGGTTGCAGGTATCGGTATTGCGACCGCAAACGGCAACGAAGAGGTTAAAAAAATTGCCGACGTCGTTGTTCCGTCTTGCGAAGAGGGCGGAGTCGGCTTCGGCATTGAAAAATATTGCATAGGATGAGAGACTGTTTTGCAAGCATTCCGTTGCAGCGGTTATACGGCAAAATCATTGATCAAAATCATACAAAATACGTTTCAAACAACGTAAAACAGCAGTTTTTCGTTAATCGTCTTTCGTTTCCAAATTACCATGGGAATCGGGGGAGACGAGAATTGTTTTAAAATCGGTGTATATTACGCTCCCGAATTTTGATTTCGGGGGCTTTTTTACGTATTTTTTCAGCGTGTAGTCGACGGCGACTTTGCTTCCGCCGCGCGCTTCGCTGTAATATGCGCATATTTGAGCGGCAATCTCTATTATTTCGTCGGGAACGTGTCCGCCGTTGCTTTCGATTACGACGTGCGCCGAGTGATAATCTTTAACGTGAAGCCAGCAATCGGAAGGCTTTGCCGTCGCCGTGAGTCTGTCGTTTTGGATGTTATTTTTTCCCGCACGAATTTTATAGCCTGAGTATTCGAACGTTCTGTATTTTTCGGTTGCGGTATCTTTTTTCTTCTTGGCGTTTGCCGATTTATCGCTCGGCAGTCTTATATAACCGCCTTCGATAAGCTCTTCTCGTATTAAGTTCAGGGATTTTAAGTCGTTTGCCGTATTTAATTCGGCAAGAACGGACTGCAGATAATCGATTTCGCTCTCGGTCTGTTCTTTTTGCGGAATAACGGCTTTTACCGTGTTTTTCAGTTTGGTATAGCGCTTAAAATATTTTTGCGCGTTTTGGTTGGGGGATAACTGTTCTTCGAGTGTGATTTTGAGTTTTGCGTTGTCGTTATAATAATCGTCTACTATAACGAAAGAGTCGCCTTTTTTGATACGGTAAACGTTGGAAACGATAAGTTCGCCTTGTCTTCTGACCGTTTCGGCATCCTTGCACGATAAAAGTTTGTCCGAAATTTGGCTTAGCTTCTTTTTTTCTTTTTTCAAAACGGAGTTTACTATTGATAAAAGCTTGTTTTTGAGTTCGGTTAGATCCCGAATCTTCTTTTTTTCGTCGAAAAAATATGTTTCGGCGTCGGTTATATGTTCGAAAAAGATTTTTTCGCCCGAAAGAGTCGAGTATTCGCAAAAGAAATAGTCGGTGGGTTTTCCGTCGCGCAATAAAACGCATGGCTTATTTTCTTTTTCGATGAAAGTAATTGCGAAATTCCTAAAATCGGACGAGCTTTCGATAGGAGCATAAAGTACGGTGTCGTTAAAGTAGCGGTGGCATACTTCTTTTGCGGTTTGCGCCGATAAGCCGACTACGTTATTGAAAATAAATTCTGCGATATCGCCGTCGCTTCTGTTTGCAAGCAGTTGGCAAAAACCTTCTTCGTCGTACAGGCTAACCTTGTTTTGGGAGCGGGGTAAAGCATATTTTGCGCCCGGGAGTAGAACGCGGTCTTTTTCGAGGTCGAGCGCGATGGGACGAACGGTCGACAATATTTTCTCGTTCTCGCAAAAAATCGCATTTGAATATTTGCCCATTATTTCGGCGTAAAGTTCTTTTTCGGCGTATTCCATAAAATCGTTTTTTCCGTCGAAGGCAATGCGTATGATACGCTCGTCTTTTAACGCCGAAATGCTTTTTACGGTCGCGCCCGTTAAATGCTTGCGCAAAAGCATGCAAAAGGCGGGCGGTGTTTGGGGATTTGCTCGTTCTATCTCGGTAATGCCGACTCGTGCGCCGATTGCGCTGACGCATACCGAAAGGCGCGCGTTGCCGTATTTTGAATATAGAAAAAGTATAATCTCGTCGTTTGTCGGTTGGGTAATTTTATTTACTTTTGCGCCCACAAACAAATGGTTAAGTTCGTTTGCGAGTCTGTTTAGCGTTGCGGCGTCTTGAGGCATAATCGCTCCGTTCGTTATTTTTTTGTTTTTAAAAAGCGTTTTTGGCTTATTATTTTTTGCTTTAACAGCTTTTATGCTGATTTTGCCCTATTATTATATAATAATTTGCTTTAAAAGTAAATTAAAAATGAAAACAACGCGTTATTAACTTTACTTTTTTCGTTCGATTTGTTAAAATGCTTTAAGCAACGAATGCTTAGGAGTGATATAGATATGAATTATACCGTTGAAAAAACAGAAAAGAACGAGCTGAAAATGACTATGCAGCTCACCAAAGAAGAATGGCACGAAGCTAATTTGAAGGCTTACGAGAAAAATAAAAAGAAATATTCCGTGCCCGGCTTCCGTAAAGGACACGTTCCTTACAGTTATTTTGTAAAGTATTACGGCGAGCAAGCGCTTTTCGAGGACGCTTTAAACAATGCTTTTTCGGATAACTATTTCGACGCGCTCGAAAAAGAAACAGAGTACGAAACTATCGACGGACCGTCTATCGACGATTTGAAGTTTAACGACGACGGAAGCGTTACGATCGTTTCCCTTGCGCCTTTAAAGCCCGAAGTCAAGCTCGGAAAATATAAGGGTATAAAAATCGAAAAGGTTGAGTATAATGTAACCGATGCCGACGTCGATGCCGAGGTTGAAAAACTCAGAGAAAGAAATTCTCGCGAAATCGAAGTTACCGACAGAGCCGTTCTCGACGGAGATATTTGCGAAATCGATTACTCCGGTTCTATAGATAACGAAAAATTCGAGGGCGGTACCGCCGAGCATCAAAGGTTGGTTATCGGCAGCAAGACGTTTATTCCCGGTTTCGAAGAACAGATTATCGGAATGACCATCGGTTCCGAACGCGATATAACCGTCAAGTTCCCCGACGACTACGCCGAACAACTTGCCGGCAAGGTTGCGGTGTTTGCTATTAAGCTTCACTCGATCAAAGTTAAAGAACTTCCCGAGCTTAACGACGACTTTATTAAAGACGCTACCGGCGAAGAAAGCGTTGAGGCTTACAAAGCTAAACGCAAAGAAGAAATGACCAAAGCCAATGACGAAAAGGCAAAGCGTGAAACCGAAGACAAGCTCGTCAAGATGATATCCGACGACTCCGAAGTCGACCTTCCCGATTGCATTATCGAAAGAACGATCGATTCTATGGTTGAAGAGATGTCCTATCGTATGATGTATCAAGGTCTTCGTTTGGAAGATTATTTGAAATACACCAACCAAACGATGGAAGACTATCGCAAAGGGTTTACCGAAAACGCAAAGGTTAGAGCAAAATCGCAGCTTATCGTTGAAAAGATTATCGAGGTCGAAGGAATCGACGCTACAGACGAAGAAGTCGACGCCAAGATTGCAGAGCAGGCTAAATCCGTTGAAAAAGATTTTGAAGAGTATAAGGCGGCAATGCCCGAGCGCCAGCTTGATTATATCAAAAAATCCATTATTATCGACAAGCTTTTTGCATTCCTTATGAATAACAACGAGGTTGCTTAATCGCCGCCGAGTATTGAATTTCGATCGGACGAAGGACGGGTTATGCCTATTTTTCGTCCGATATTAATATAACGGTTAAAACCGCTACAGTTTTTTAAATAGGGAGTATTTATGGCACTTATACCTATGGTCGTCGAGCAGTCGAATAGAGGCGAGCGTTCCTACGACATTTATTCAAGACTATTAGAAAACAGAATAATTTTTATTACGGGCGAAATCGACGACGCCGTTGCAAATACCGTCGTTGCGCAATTGATTTACCTTGAATCGAAAGATCCCGAAAAAGACGTTTATTTATATATCAACAGCCCCGGCGGCAGCGTTAGCGCGGGGCTTGCAATATACGATACGATGAATTACGTAAAATGCGACGTTTCGACCATTTGCATAGGTCTTGCGGCGAGCATGGGTGCGTTTTTGCTTTCAAGCGGTAAAAAAGGTAAAAGATTTGCTCTTCCCAATTCGGAAATTATGATTCATCAGCCGCTCGGCGGTGCGCATGGTCAGGCAAGCGATATCCAAATTCAAGCTAATCAAATATTAAAGATTAAACGCAAACTCAACGCAATACTTGCGGCGAATACGGGAAAAGACTTGACTGTAATCGAAAAGGATACCGATAGAGATAATTATATGGATGCCGAAGAGGCTAAAGCTTACGGTTTAATTGACGAAGTTTATTATACGAGATAATTCTTTTAAGCGAGGTATTATGGCAAATAACGGTTCAAATAAAGAAGTACATTGCTCGTTTTGCGGCAAGCATAATTCGGAGGTTGCAAGGCTAATCGCCGGGCCTGAGGGCTCGTACATTTGCGACGAATGCGTACGCGTGTGCGAAAAAATGATTAGGGACGGAGGACGTTCTAAAAACAAACAGCCGTTAAAATTAAAAACGCCTGCGGAAATCAAAAACGAACTCGATAAGTATATCGTAGGACAAGACAGAGCGAAGCGCGTTTTGTCCGTAGCGGTGTACAATCATTATAAAAGGATTAATTATGCGGCGACGAGCGATTTATCAGATGACGTCGAACTCGAAAAAAGCAATATTTTAATGCTCGGTCCCACCGGTTGCGGTAAAACGCTTCTCGCTCGTACTCTTGCAAAAATACTCGACGTGCCTTTCGCCGTCGCCGATGCAACTACGCTTACAGAAGCCGGGTACGTAGGTGAAGACGTCGAAAATATCCTTCTTAAGCTTATTCAGAACGCTGATTACGATATAGAAAAAGCGCAACGCGGTATTATTTATATCGACGAAATCGATAAAATTGCTCGCAAAAGCGAGAATATGTCTATCACTCGCGACGTTTCGGGTGAGGGTGTTCAGCAAGCTTTGCTTAAAATAATCGAAAGCACGGTTGCTTCCGTTCCTCCGCAAGGCGGTCGCAAGCATCCGCAGCAAGATTTAATTCGCATCGATACTACTAATATTTTGTTTATTTGCGGCGGTGCGTTCGTCGGGCTCGATAAAATAATCGATCAACGCAAAGCCGACGACGCGGGGCTTGGTTTTGGCAGTAAAGTCGTAATTAAAAGCGAAAACGAAGAAAATGTTCTCGAAAACGTTCAACCGCACGATTTAACTAAATACGGTTTAATTCCCGAGTTCGTCGGTCGTTTGCCTATCACGGTCACGCTCGATCCGCTTACGGAAGACGCTCTTGTTAAGATTATGACCGAGCCTAAGAATGCTATAGTAAAGCAATATAAAAAGCTTTTACAAATCGACGACGTAGAGTTTGAAATCGAGGATGAAGCGATTAAAGCGGTTGCTCAAAAAGCGATCGAGCTTAAAACGGGGGCGCGCGGTTTGCGCACCATATTCGAGGGCTTCATGGTCGACTCCATGTTCTCTTTGCCAGGTGATGACAGTGTTGAAAAAATCGTTATTACCAAAGATACGGTTGAGGGCAAGGGTAGCCCGTTAATAGTTAAAAAGATTGCTTAACGAACTTAAAACGCAAATTCATTTTTAAACGTGAGTTTGCGTTTTTTAAAATCATGTGTAATGTAATAATCTTTATAATCGTTTATATCATGCGTGATTTTAGAATGTTTTACAAATTAATGTTATGGATAAATTTGACGTTATTGTATTAGGCGGCGGGCCTGCCGGTTTTACCGCCGCAAACCGAGCAGCGGAAAAAGGCGCTTCGGTTGCTATTTTTGAAGGCGCCGATTTGGGCGGTGTTTGTCTTAACGAAGGATGCATTCCGTCTAAGAGTTTTTTACATTCTGCCGCTTCTTCTTTTGTTGACGGCAACGCTTTTTCTAATAGAGTGGACGCTAAAAACCAAGCGGTGAATTTTTTACGCGGCGGAGTACGCGGCAGCTTGCGAAAAAATAAGGTAAAAATCGTTTTCTCATTCGGAAAAATTATTTCATACGATGACGGCGTTACAACCGTCGAGGATGAAAGCGGAAACACATTTTTTACCGAGAATTTAATTATCGCCACCGGTTCGCGTGTTAAAATTCCAAAAATTGAAGGACTTGATAAATCGCTTGAAGAAGGTTTTACTGTTACAACTCACGAGTTATTCGATTTACCTTTTGATTTTGAAAAAATCACAGTTATCGGCGGTGGGGTAATAGGAGTCGAAATGGCGGGTTGTTTTGCTTGCGCCGGGAAAGCGGTTACGCTTATCGAGGGCTCAAGTCGTTTATGTTCGACGTTATCGACCGACAGCTCTGATTACGTTGAGAAAAAACTGAAGAGTTTGCCGGTTACAATTTATACTTCTGCAAAAGTTTTATCGGTAGAAAACGCCGCCGTGAAGATTATGATAGGTGACGAAACGCTTGACGTTACGTCCGATCGCATTCTCGTTTGTACGGGGCGTGTGCCGTCCTTAACCGGCTTCGGTCTTGAAAAGCTTAACTTGGATATCTCGAACGGTTATATTGCTACCGACTATTTCTTAAAAACCTCGTTGAAGGGGATATATGCCGTCGGCGACGTTAACGGAAAAAGTATGCTTGCCCATACCGCGTATCGCGAAGCCGAAGTTTGCGTTAACAATATTTTCGGTGAAGAAGATTTCATTGATTATGCGTTGATACCGTCAGTTATATACGGCAACGCGGAACTTGCCTCGGTCGGGCTTGACGAAGTCGCCCTTAAAAATCTCGGTGTAAAAGGTTTTTATAAAAAAGTTCCGTTGACTTTTTCAGGTAGAGCAGTTGCCGAAGGTTGTGCCGAGTTAGGATTTTGCAAGCTTATTTTTGACGAAAACGAGATAATTCGCGGCGCGATTCTTTGCGGTTGTTATTCGAGCGAGATAGTATTGGCGCTTTCGGTAATGATTAGCGAAGGCGTTAGCATTACTCGAATGAAAAAATACGTTTATCCTCATCCGACGGTTGGCGAGATAATTCGCGAAACGCTGTATTCGAAAAGTATTCCTTTTGAAAATTGACAAATAATTCCGACCTGTTTTTTGCGCTCGTGCCTTTTTTGGCACGGGCTTTTTTTTGCTTAAGGCATAAATAACCGCCAAGCTTCATTCTATATTATTATGAACGATAACGCTTGCGATTTTTTGCCGGAAGCATTGCGTTCTTACTCGTTAAGTTGCGGAAAAAACTTATACGAACTGCGTATTCGGGCAAATAAACCTGTAAGAGCAAACGTAAACGGTGAATTTAACACGGTTTCTTACAAAGGAACGCCCATAATTTATACCGCCGAAGAAATCGAGGAAATAGTTTGCCGCGCTTGCGACGGCTCACTGTACGCTTATAACGATTTTATTAAAAAAGGATACGTCGCTAAAAATGGCGTTAGAATCGGACTGTGCGGAAGGTGTGTTATTGAAAACGGCGTTATTAAAACGATAGCCGATTTTAATGCGCTTTGCATAAGAATTCCGCATGAAGTACGCGATTGCTCCTTACCGATTTTTAATAAAATTAAAAGCCATAGTGATTTAAGCACCCTTTTAATTTCACCGCCGGGGCAAGGGAAAACGACTGTTTTGCGCGATTTGGCGAGGGTTTTGTCCGAACTGGGCAAAAACGTACTCGTCGTGGATGAAAAGGGTGAAATTGCCCCATGTGGATTGGCGCTCGGCGATAATACCGACGTTTTAAGCGGGTGCGATAAACGGTTCGGGCTTTTTACCGCTATAAAGAACTTGTGCCCCGAAGTCGTCATCGTGGACGAGCTTACGACTGCCGAAGACATAAGCGGCATTGTTTTTGCGAAGCGTTCGGGCGTTTCGGTAATTGCGTCGGTACACGGACCTTCGATTAAGGACGTTTACGACAAAGAGTATATGCGCGGTAGTTTAAACGGCGATATATTTAAATATTTTGCCGTTATAAGGCTTTTTGGCGGTAGAATTTCGATTATTGAAGAAAAGGTGTCTGATAGCGATGATTAAAATTATTACGGCGATAGGTTTTTTACTTCTCGGCATAGGCGGCGGCTTGAAATTTTCCGAAAAATACACTGAAAAAAACAAGTTTTACAAGTCGTTATGTGATTTTAACGAGGAGTTTTATTCGGAAGTTGTTTTTTTTAAGAAAGGGCTTACGGTGCTTGCGCGCAAAACCTACCTGTCTTCGGCGTTTAATAATTTGATAAAATCGTTTTTTGCGCATGGGATAAAAAATTTGCCTTTGCCTAAGTATTTAAACGACTATCAAAAAAGTGACTTATATGCGTATTTTTCAAGAATCGGCAAGTCTGATTCGCAAACGCAAGTGGAGATATACGAAACTTTTAAAAAGAAATTTGCGAGCGAGTCTTGCCTTGCTTGCGACGAGCAGAAAAAGTATTCGGGTGTTTGCAAAAAAACGGGGCTCTTTGTTGGGCTTATAGCTTTTATAATAATTTTTTAACATGAACGTTGACGTTATTTTTAAAATTGCGGCGATCGGTATTTTGATTACCGTCGTGTGCCAAATACTTAAAAAATCCGATAGAGAAGATATTGCGACGCTCGTTGCCGTTGCCGGTCTTATAATCGTTCTTACGATGGTCGTTTCGATGATATTCGATTTATTCGAGGAACTTAAGCTTTTATTCGACCTTTTTTAGTCGGAGAAGAAAAAGATGATATTAAAAATCGTGTCCGTTGCGGTTTTAACCGCCGTATTATGCTTATATTTGAAGAACGTCGGCAGCGATTTTTTCTTGCCGACTCTTATATGCGGCGGAATAATAATATCGCTTTTTGCCGTTGAAGAGTTAACTGAAGTCTTTTCGTTTTTCAAAACTTTTTCCGACTACGGCGTGCAGTCGGAAACATTGGTTCTGTGTTTAAAAATATCATGTATCGCTTTTATCGTTGA
The DNA here is from genome assembly GCA_964532155.1 of uncultured Acidiphilium sp. Lineage (GTDB taxonomy): Bacteria > Bacillota > Clostridia > Christensenellales > Borkfalkiaceae > HGM11416. The sequence goes on along the minus strand of CAZHGN010000013.1, from coordinate 17,028 downwards.
GTTCGTTTGCGGAATGATAGAAGACGCGGGGCTGAAAGGTCTTGCGGACAAGCTCGCAACCTTTGGTCGGCTTTTAATTATCGGCGTAAGCTTGCCCGTATTTATATCGTTTATGAAGGTGATAGTATCTTTTCTCGGCGGAGGTTAAAATGCGTAAAAGGGCGGTGTTTTTAATATTGATCATATTAGTTTTGTTCCTTTCACCGTCGATTTACGCAAAAGCGGAGGAAAGCGAAGTCTATGACGATACCGTAGATTCGATTACCGAATCGATGGATTTTTCGGCAATAGAGGACTTCTTTAAAGAATACTCGTCGGGCTTTTTTACCGAAAAATCCTTTAAGGACGTATTAAAAAAATATTTATCCGGAGGCGACGTTATAAACGCCGACGGCTTTTTATCCTATATTTTTGATTTCGGAAGAGCCGAGATAAAGCGGAGCGTTTCGGTTTTTATCGCGGTGTTTGCAATTGCCGTGCTTTCAGGCATATTTAAGGCGGCGGCGGGCGAACGAATTAGGGAGGCTGTTTTTCTCGTAAGCAATGCGAGCTCGGCGGCTTTAATTTTTGCCGAATGTGCAAATGTTGCCGCCGAAATTTTTTCGTTTATAACGGACGTAAACGGAAAAATGCAAGGGGTTCTTCCGATATTCGCCACGTTATCCGTGGTGAGCGGCTTTTCGGCAAAGGCACAAGCGCTTACGCCTGTATGCGCATTGGTTACTCAATGCGTGGGGATAGCGATAAACAACCTTCTTGTCCCGCTTTCGACCTTAATTTTTGCTTTTTCGGCAGTCGGGTTTGTGCAAGGCGAAAGTTCCTTGCATAAAACACGCGATTGTTTATCGTCGATCGTAAAATGGGGACTTGGAGCAGTCGTTGCCGTTTTTTCGTTGTATATGGGCGTATGCGGTTTAAGCGGTGCTGTAAAAGACGGCGCGGCGTTAAGGGCATTAAAGTTTTCGGTCGGAACGTCCGTTCCTGTCGTCGGCGGCTTTGCTAAAGAGGGAGTGGAGCTTATGATAACAGCCGGCGGTGCGGTAAAAAATTGCGTCGGCAGTTTGTTTGTCCTTGCCGTTGTCTTCGTTTTTTTGAAGCCCCTTTTAAGACTTGCGATTTTGAGTTTATCGTTAAGGCTTTTGCGCGTTTTCGCCTCGCCTTTTTGCGAAAGCGGATTTGCGGATACGGTAAGCGGATTTCAAAGTGCGATATCCGTTTTAGTCGCCGTTCTGATTTCGGTATTGGTCGTGTTTCTTTTCATTGCGTATTGCCTTTTGTTTATGCGCGGAGGAGCGTAGGTGTACGATGAATTCAAATGTCTTTTCTGTCGCGATTACCTTAATTGCGATTTGCTTTTTAGGCTCGATTTTAAAAGTGGTTTTGCCGTCGAAAAGAACGGGGAGCGCGTTGTCTTTTGCAATGGCGATAATCATTGCCTTTTCTACTTTAACTTTTTTCAGTCGGGGCATAGGCGCAAGCGGTGTAAATTTTGATATTGATTATTCTGCGGGCGAGCTATTTGCTTTAACGAAAGAGAGTAATCGTAATTTCGTCGAAGGATATTATAGAACTACAATTCAAAAAGCGCTTTACAAGAAAAATATACTTGCCAATACTGTTCAAATTATTCTTGGAGAAGACGAAAAAAATTATTTTATAGAAAAAGTAAAAATTAAACTTGCAGACTTGTCATATTTCGGTAACGACGAGAATATCGATATAGCGTATACGACGAAAACGGTCGTCGTTGAGGTTTTAAACGTAGAAGAAAAGGACGTAATCGTTTATGGGTAAAAAGATCAAAGATTTTTTAAAACGTATTAAGCCCGAGCATCTAATGATTGCCGCTTGCTGTCTGATCGTTTTGTCGTTGTTCTTTTCTTCGTTTGGACAATCCTCTGAAAAAACTTCCGATTCGGACGTAAACGAATACGTTACGATGCTCGAGAATAAACTTTCGTCAAGACTTTCCGAGCTCGACGGTGCAGGCAAGGTAAAAGTCATTATTTCGGTAAAAAGCGGTTTAAAAAACGAATACGCAACCGAAAAAGAGGTTAGCGCCGGAATAAGCGGCGACAAAACGACCGAAACGCCCGTGCTGATTTCGGGCAAGCCCTTGGTCGTTGGCGAGGTGTATCCTGAAATTTGCGGCGTTATCGTTATGGCAAAAGGGGCGAGCAACGTTAAAGTAAAGCTTTCGATAGTGACGGCTGTGCAAACATTCCTTGCCGTTACGAGCGATAAAATTCAAGTTCTTCCGATGAAATAAAAAAAACGGTCAACCCGTATAAGGAGTAAATTATGTCAAAAAAGAAAAAAATCGTTATTCTGTCCTGCATGGTGCTTTTGCTTGCCGTTACGGCGGTATGCAATTTCTTGCTCACCGATAAAAGCGGAACCGACGACACGGTTGCAACCGCAAACTATTTTACCGAATACCGCACAGAGCACACCAAAACGCTTAACGAGCAAATTCTTCAGCTCGACGGCATAATCGCCGACGCGTCGCAGGATTCGGCGGCGAAAGAACAAGCCCTTCAAACCAAGCTCAAGCTTACGGATATAGTCGAAAAAGAACTATATCTCGAAAGTTTAATAAAGGCTAAGGGGTACGAAAACGCAGTAGTAATGATCGGAACCGACTCGGATAACGTCACTGTCGTCGTAGAAGACGACGATTTTACGACCGACGACGCCGTTTCTATATACACCGTTCTCCTCGACGAGGTCAAAGCATCGCCCGAAAACGTCAGGATTATTCCTCTTTCTTAAATTAAAATCATAAATATGCAAAAAAACGCTATCAAAATTGAAAAATATGTGTTATAATAAGAATGCATAAGTATTCAAAAGGTGCGACCTTAGGTCAAACCGCTTGGTGGTGATTTAAATGGCAACTAAAAGGAATAAGAATTTTACTTTAGGAAAAGTAGTATATAACGGCAGTATCGTTAAAGGTATAGTCGTACTTGCCGTATCCGAGGTCGAAGGCGTAGCCAAAGATAAAGAAGGCAAACTTTCGCAAAAAGAGGACGTTAAAATTACTTTTCTCGACGGTAAAAACGTCGAAGTCGACGTGAGCGTATCCGTTTTATACGGTTTTAATATTCCCGACGTGGCGTACAACATTCAGCAAAGCGTTAAGCACAACGTCGAAACGATGTCCGACTATAAGATTTCCAACGTGGATATTCACGTCGTGGACGTCGTTTTCGCCGAAAACGATTACGAATAATATTTTATAAGCCGCTATTTTTACGCGGCTTTTTGGTTTGATATGAGAAAAGACGCAAGAGAAGCAGTATTAACTTTACTTTACGGCGACAACTTCGTGGGCAAGCGTACGGACGAAGAACTTTCGTCGTTTTTTTCCGAGCGCAAGCTTACGCCTGCCGATTCGGACTTTGCCTTAAGGCTTTATCGCACAGTGAACGAAAATATGGAATTTTTGTTGGGTACGATCGGCGACATAGCGCAAGGGTTTAAACTTAACAGAATTTTCCCGGTCGATAAATGCGCGTTGCTTATAGGAATGTGCGAATTGACTTATTTTCCGGACGTTCCCGCAATCGTTGCCATTGACGAGGCTGTTAATTTATCGCGCAAATATTCCACAGAAAAAAGCAGTGATTTCGTAAACGGCATTCTTGCCGAATATAAACGCAGACGGGAGAGTTCAGCCGAATGAGCAGCGTAATAGACGGCAAGTCTGTTGCCGCAAAAATCAGGAGCGGACTCGGAAGAGAGTGCGCCGAACTTTTTAGACGCTTAGGGAAGCGTCCTAACCTGGTAATTATTTTAGTAGGCGACGATCCCGCCTCGCTTGTTTACGTCGCTTCTAAGGAACGTGCGTGCGCCGAAATCGGTATACAATCTCAAACAGTCAGGCTTCCGTCTTTGATTACGGAAGACGAACTGATAAAACGTATCGACGAAGTTTGTCTAAATCCCGAAGTTAACGGCGTAATGCTGCAGCTTCCGCTGCCGCGCGGTTTGGATTCTAAAAAAGCAATCGAGCGTATTCCCGCCGAAAAAGACGTCGACGGTTTGACCGCGCTCAGCGCAGGTAAACTTTTTCATTCGGAAAAAGCCCTTCTTCCATGTACTCCTAAGGGAATCGTTCGGCTGTTAAAGGAATATAACGTTCCGCTTCAAGGCGCGCATGCGGTCGTGGTGGGGAGAAGTAATCTCGTAGGAAAGCCCCTTTCCATGCTGCTTTTAAACGAAAATTGCACCGTTACGGTTTGCCATTCCAAAACTAAAAATCTTTTCGATATAACTAAGTCGGCGGATATTCTTATTGCCGCCGTGGGCATTCCTAACTTTATCACGCCTGCTGCCGTAAAAAAGGGCGTTGTAGTCGTTGACGTCGGCATAAATAGGGTAGACGGTAAACTATGCGGCGACGTTGAATACGACGGCGTATCTGTAATGGCGAGTTTAATCACGCCCGTGCCCGGCGGTGTGGGACCTATGACTGTTGCAATGCTTCTGGATAACACCGTTCAAGCTTTTTGCGACCAAAACGGTTTAACTCGTATTTAAGATTTTGTTTAATGAGGTTTTGCGGTGAGGTTAGACAGCTATTTATACAAAAACGGTTTCTATTCATCTCGTAATAAAGCCTCCGAAGCAATAGAGCGAGGCGAAATATGGGTGGACGGAAAAGTGATTTGCAAACCGTCGTTTGACTGCGCCGAGAATTGCTCGATAGAAATAATTGCTGAAAAAGTTCCGTACGTTTCGCTTGGCGGCTATAAGCTCGAAAAAGCAATCAACGCTTTTTCACCGGCGATTAGCGGTAACGTTTTTATTGACGTTGGCGCATCTACCGGCGGATTTACCGACTGTCTATTGCGTAACGGCGCAAAAAAGGTTTATTGCGTTGACGTAGGTCATGGACTTTTGAATAAAAAAATTGCAGAAGATAAGCGAACGGTGGTTATGGACAATACCAACGCCAAAGACCTTACTGCTGATAATTTTGACGAAAAAGCCGACGGAATAGTCGTTGATTGCAGTTTTATATCCTTGCAAAACATTTTGCCGCACCTTTATTTTCTTTTGAAGGACGAGGGATATTTTCTTGCTCTTATCAAGCCGCAATTTGAAACGGGCGGCGGCGTCAAAATGAAAAACGGCGTTCTTCGAAACGATAAAGAACGCAGGGCGATTTTAAAAAGAATATACGATTTCGTCGCGAGCGAGGGGCTTAGTTTTAAGGGCTTAGTTCTTGCTTCGTGCGATGAAAAAAAGAATAAAGAATACGTAGCTTATATAACGAAAAAGGGCAAAAGTCTTTCGTTTGACGAGCTATACGGCAAAGCGGAGATTGAACGAATATGAAAAACGTCGGGGTATTGGTTAAACGTGAAGAAAAATCCGTTGCTTGCGCTCGTGAGTTTTGTGATATCGGTGAAATAAATTTTTTCGATCTCGAAAAGAATAACGGTTTGCCCGATTGCATTGCATGCTTTGGCGGCGACGGCACTTTTTTAAAAGCCGCTTCCTACGCACATAAATACGGAGTGCCGATTTTTTCGGTTAATACCGGCGGAATAGGTTTTTTAACCGAATACGAGCCTTGCGATAAAGCTGCTTTTATCGGCGATATACTTTCGGGCAAAAGCGAATTTTCCAAATTACCTGTTTTTTCAGCGAATACCACTGATTACAGTTTTACGTTTTTGAACGATCTCGTCGTTCAGCGTGAAATCGGAAAAAACGTTTACGGCGGCGCGCTTCGCATTAAAATATCGGTCGACGGCTTTTTGTGCCGTTCGCTCGTTGCGGACGGAGTAGTTGTCGCAACGGCGATAGGTTCAACCGCTTATTCATACTCGGCGGGCGGCTCCATTCTTTCGCCCGACGTAAACGCACTTGTTATAACGCCTATTTGTCCGCATATCGTAGGCGGCTCGCTCGTATTACCGAGTGCTGCAAAAATTGAAATTTCAATTGAACAAACGAGGACTGCCGCCGTATACGCAGACGGGGTTTTCGTAAAAACGCTAAGCGGCGGCATGCCGATTACAGTTTCATCTACCGATGAAAAAGTGCTGCTGGCAAAGCGCAAATCATTTTATTTAAAGCTTAACGATAAACTATTTTAGGAAGGGGAGAGAAAATGTCTAAAGTCAAACGCCAACAAAAGTTATTGGATGTAATTAAGCAATACGAAATCGAAACGCAGGAAGAGTTAATTTCCGTATTAAGAAGTGCGGGGTTTAATGTTACGCAAGCTACCGTTTCACGCGATATTAACGAATTACAGCTTATTAAAATTGCCGGAATTACGAAAAAATACAGATACGCGCAAGTAACGCACGGAAAAACTATTGACAACGCGAAATTCCTTACGCTATTTAAGGCGGCCGTCGTTTCGATCGAAGCCGCTCAGAATATCGTCGTAATCAAAACATTGATAAGTAACGCAAACCCCGTAGCCGCTACGGTAGATAGTTTGAATTACCCCGAAATCGTCGGGAGTGTTGCAGGCGACGATGCTCTTTTAATCGTAACGCACGACGCGGCGGAAGCTGAAACGGTAGTAACCAAGCTTAAATCCTTGCTATAATTATATTTGGTAAGTCTAATTTTTACATTGACGAAAATTGTTATCCGTAAAGGGGCGATAAAATGCTTAATAAATTGCGGTTAAAAAACGTAGCGCTCATAACCGAGGCTGAAATATCCTTCGTCGAAGGGTTTAACGTTTTGTCGGGCGAGACTGGCGCGGGTAAATCTGTTATACTCGACGCGTTAAATTTCGTGTTGGGTGCGAAAGCCGATAAAACTATGATACGCCACGGCGAGGACTTTTGTCTCGTCGAGGCTGTTTTTTCGTCCTTGCCGCAAGAAATTAATGATATACTTGACGAATACGACGTCGAATACGACGGTGAACTTATCGTTAAGCGTAAGTTTGATTCGAAAGGAAACGGATACATAAAAGTAAACGGCGAAAATTTCACTTCGGCAATGCTAAAAAAAATAACCTCTTCGCTCGTCGACGTGCACGGGCAAAGCGAACATTTTGTTTTGCTTTCTCGCACTAAACAACTTGACTGCATTGACGTGGGAGCTAACACGACTGCGCTATGCGAACGACTCAAAGAGCTACGCTCTCATCTTTCGGATATAGATTCCAAACTTGAAGAATTAGGGGGTAATCCCGCCGAACGCGCACGTAAGATTGACCTACTCAAATTCCAAATCGACGAAATAACGGCTGCGGCTTTAAAGGAAGACGAAGAACAAACGCTTATTACTCAACGCGAGCGTTTAATTAATGCAGAGAAAATTTTTACCGCTTTATCTTCTTCGTCCGAGGTTTTATCGGGCGAGGAAGGCGCAATAGATCGTATTATTTCCGCCGAACAAGCGCTTAGGGGTATATCTTCGCTCGATCCGCGCTATAATGCGCTTTACGAGAGATTGAGCGTTATAAGGGAAGATTTATCCGACGTTGCGGAATGTTCTCACGATTATTGCGAGGAGCTCAATTCGGACGATCTCGACGTCGATCGGATAGAAAGTCGAATAGAAACATACAGAAATTTAAAACGCAAATACGGCGGTTCGGTCAGCGCGGTCAACGACTTTCTCGATAATGCCCAAAAGGAATGCGACGAACTTATAAGCTGCGACGATATCATCGAAAAACTGACTTCGGAGCGCTTAGAGACGGTCGGTGAATATTACGACGTTTGCGTTAAGCTTTCCGAAAAGCGCAAAAAATACGCAGGAGAGTTTGCCGTGCGTGTTAAAGGAAAACTTGCGGGACTTGGAATGCCGAGCGCGGATTTTTACGTTGAATTTGCTAAACTTCCTTCCGTTAACGAGTTAGAATCCTTTTCCGCGTCTGGGATAGACCACGTTGAGTTTATGTTTTCGGCGAACGCAGGCGAGCCGGCAAAGCCGCTTTCCAAGATAATAAGCGGCGGTGAAATGAGCCGATTTATGCTTGCTTTAAAAACTCAAGCCGTTTCGCCTTGCTCGACCTACGTTTTCGACGAAATCGACGCGGGCATAAGCGGAGCGACGGCGAATGTCGTCGCCGAAAACTTTGCGCAGCTTGCGACCGACAGACAGGTTATTGCTATTTCACACTTGCCGCAAATCGCCGCGATGAGCGATTTATCGTTATATATTGCAAAAAGCGAGACGGACGGAAAAACTTTTACGACCGTTTGCGCCCTTGATAATATCGGTAAGTTGAATGAAATAATAAGGCTTGTAGGCGGAAACGAGGACGATGAAATTGCCGTAAGTCACGCTCGCAATCTTATTACAAACGCCGAAAAGTATAAAAAATCACTTAACTGACAATGACTTTATTTTGTGATTATAAAATAGGTAAAATACCTCATCCCGAATATCCTCGCCCTCAGTTTAGGCGAGACGATTATCATTGCTTAAACGGTATTTGGAAGTTTGCCGTACGCAAGGCGGGCGAGCCTTTAGGCAATTACGATAAACACATTTTGGTGCCTTTTTCGCCGGAAACGGCTAACTCGGGAATAGGCGGCGTCTTTTCCGTAACGCCTGCCGACAGATTGTATTACGGCACGACTTTCGACGTTACCGAAGATTGGTTAAAAAAGGATACATTGCTTCATTTCGGTGCGGTCGATTATTCTTGCGACGTTTATATAAACGGCAAACTCGCGGGTTCGCACGAAGGAGGGTATACGGCTTTTACCGTATACGTCAGTCCTTTTATTACCGTAGGCGAAAACTCTATAGACCTTGTGGTTTGCGATCCGACGGAGGAATCTTGCGGGGGCAGGGGCAAGCAAAAAACCTACCGCGGTGGAATTTGGTATACCGCACAGAGCGGAATTTGGCAAACGGTATGGCTTGAAAACGTTCCGAAAAAAAGAATTGAAGATTTGACGATCACGTCCGACGCAGATAAAAAAGAGGTATATATAGATCTCGTTTACGACGGTATGAAAAAATATACCGTTTACGATAACGGGAAAATTATTTTAAACGGTAGAACGAAGGGCAAAATCGTTCTTAAATACGATTTTACGCTATGGTCGCCCGAAACGCCTAAGCTTTACGACGTGGTTTTTCATTGCGGGGAAGACACCGTTTATTCATATTTCGCGGTTCGTTCATTCGGTATGGTTACCGATTTAAACGGCATTAAGCGTCTTGCGCTTAACGGAAAACCGTATTTTTTCAGCGGCTTGCTCGATCAAGGGTATTGGCCGGACGGCTTGCTTACTCCGCCGTGCGATCACGCGGTTATTAACGAACTTAAGTTTGTCAAGCGAATGGGCTTTAATACACTGCGCAAGCACGTTAAAATCGAAAGTATGCGATGGTATTATCACTGCGATCGTCTCGGTATAGTCGTATGGCAGGATTTCGTTAACGGCGGCGGCGAATATACCTTTTCGCATATTGCGACTCAACCTTTTCTCGGTGTTAAGCATAACGATGCCGACTACGCTTATTTTGCAAGGTCGGACGAAAAAGGTCGCAAGCGTTTTACCGCTGAATGGCAAGAGACGGTTAACCAATTAAAAAATTGCCCTTGCATTTCGACTTGGACGGTTTTTAACGAGGGATGGGGGCAGTTTGACAGCGAAAAAATTGCCTATGCCGTCAGGACGACCGATCCGACTCGAATCGTCGAAAGCGTAAGCGGTTGGCACGATTACAAGAATAAATGCGATATAAGAAGTTTACATATTTATTATACGTCATTAAAGGTACCCAAAGATACGAGACCTGTCGTTTTGAGTGAATTCGGCGGATATACGTATAAAACTATCGGTCATGTTTACGATGAAAAAAAGACCTTCGGTTATAAAAAATTCCGTTCGTCCGATAAGTACGTAAACGCTATAAGACGTCTTTATATAAACAAGGTTGCGCCTCTTATTTCAAAAGGGTTATCGGCTTGTATTTACACTCAGCTTACCGACGTTGAAGATGAGCTTAACGGGCTTATCACCTACGACCGTAAAAAGGTTAAAATCGCGCCGCTTGTCGTAAGTAGTTTAAACAACGAGTTATATTTTGCTTTTCAAGACGCGGCGTTTAAACAAAAAAGCAAAAAATTATAGTCTGCTGTTATGCAAAATCGCATATTTTGCACTATAAAATTCAATTAAATCCATTTTAGAATACTATAAAACCTTAAAGTATGCTTTTTTTCTTGCAAAAAAATAAGTATTGTTGTAAAATAGAACTACAGTATAAAAGGAGTTATTTGCTTATGTCGGTAAAAACCAGCAACGTATACGGCAATATATCAATTTCAAACGAAGCGATTGCACGAGTTGCCGAGCATGCCGCACTCGATTGCTACGGCATCGTAGAGATGGTCAATAAAAGGTTTTCCGACGCTTTAACGGGGTTACTTAAGAAGAGCGGTCCTAAGGGCGTTAACGTAACCACCGACGGAGACAGGATATATATCGACCTTTACGTGATTATTAAATTCGGCGTCTCCATTTCTGCAGTTGCCGACAGTTTAAAACAGTCCGTTAACTATAGCGTTGAAAGATTTACGGGAATGCTCGTTGAACGCGTTAACGTTAATATCGTCGGCGTAAAACTGTAATTATTCGGGAGAATTTTTTATAGTTATGATAAAAACAATTAACGGCGCGGTGTTCACAAGAATGATAACCTCGGCATCGAAACTTCTCGACGCCAATCGCGCTAAGATAGATACGCTTAACGTATTTCCCGTTCCTGACGGGGATACCGGTACGAATATGTCGCTGACCATGCAGTCTGCGGTGAAGGAGCTTAAAGCGGGTAATAGCAACAGCTTAAGCAATATCACCGACGCGGTTGCAAGGGGCGCCTTGCGGGGAGCGCGCGGTAACTCGGGCGTTATTTTATCGCAAGTATTAAAAGGTATTTGTACCGTTTTAAAAACTAAGGAAGACGCCGATACGCGTTTATTCGCTAAGGCTATGAAAAACGCCGTTACCGTAGCCTATTCGGCTGTAAGCAAGCCGAAAGAAGGTACTATGCTAACGGTTATCCGTTTAATGGCTGACGGCGCACAGACGGCAACCAAGCACCGCGATTTCGAACTTTTCTTCAAAGACGTTATCGCAAAGGGCGAAGAGGCGCTTGCTTCTACTCCAGATCTTCTTCCCGTATTAAAAAAAGCGGGCGTTGTAGATTCGGGAGGAATGGGACTTCTTACCGTTTTTAAAGGAATGCTTAAAGGGCTTCTCGGCGAGGCGATCGAAAGCGACTCGGACGACGATGAACCGCAAACCGAGTCGGTTGAGGACGTTACTTCCAACAACTACGACATAATAAACTTAGGCGAAATTGAATTTGCCTATTGTACCGAGTTTTTTATTATCAATCTTAAACGCAGAACTACGCTCGCAGATATAGATAAGCTTCGCGAATATTTAATGACTATAGGCGATTGCGTTTTGGTAATCGGCGACTTGGAGTTTGTTAAGGTTCACGTTCACACGAATAACCCCGGTCAAGCACTTTCTAAGGCTTTGACTTTGGGTGAGCTCGACAAGGTTAAAATCGAGAACATGCTCGAACAGCACCGTCAGCTCGTCAAAAAATACGAAGCCGAAAAGAAAGAAATGGGCATTCTCGCAATATCTCAGGGCGAAGGTCTTGCCGCGATATTCCGCGAACTTATGGTTGACCGCATTATCGAAGGCGGGCAAACGATGAACCCGAGCGCGAGCGATATTGCCGACGCGATTGCCAAAATCAACGCAGATAATATATTCATATTGCCCAATAACAGCAATATTATTCTTGCCGCAGAGCAAGCGAAGTCGTTGGTCGAGGGCAAGAAAATATACGTCGTTCCCACTAAAAACGTTCCGCAAGGTTTTGCCGCCGTTCTTGCTTTCAATCCCGAGGACAGCGCCGAAAATAACTTTTTGAACATGTATCACGGAATCGAAAACGTCGTTACGGGGCAGGTTACTTACGCCGTTCGCACCACCAGAATCGACGGTTTCAGCCTTAAGAAAGGGGACGTAATCGGTCTTAACAGCAAGAAAATTCTTACTAAGGCGACTACCGTTTCCGAGGCGACTATAAAACTTGTCGACAAAATGAAGGACGATACACATGCTCTCATCAATTTGTACTATGGCAAGGACGTATCGGAAGACGATGCTTTGGCGTTACAAGACAAGTTAAAAGAAAAATACTCCGACTGCGATGTAGAGATATATTACGGCGGACAAGACGTCTACTATTATATCGTTTCGCTCGAATAAGCAAGATTTTTAAGCGTCGCTTTGCGGCGCTTTTTTACTAAGAGGAGAATGAAAATGGAGCTTAAGTATATCAAAGGTCTATCAGACAAAAGAATTCAAGAGCTTAATAAAATCAATATTTGCAATTCTATTGATTTAATCAAGCATTTTCCTCGCAATTATCTCGATTTAACCCACGTTATAAAGCTAAAATATGCAATTCCTTGCGAGTATGCTTTTACAAAAGCAAGGCTCGTTTCTGCACCGAAAAGTTTTGTTTCCACGCGTAAGCTTCGTTGCGTAAAAGCCGTTTGCGAGCAAGACGGAGAGGTTTTCGACGTTATTTGGTTTAATCAGCCGTACGTTGCCTCTAAACTCGTTCCCGATAACGAATACTTTTTTTACGGAAGAGTAATTAAAAAGTTCGGTCAGGTAAGCATGACTAATCCGACCTTTGAGCCCGTTGCAAAAAACGATAGACTAAAAGGAATTTTGCCCGTTTATACCGTTACGCCGTCCATATATCAGCGTTCTATGCAGAGTATAATACTCGACGCGCTTAAAAAAACTGCGGTAAAATCGAATATTCCTTTAAAAATTGCTCAAAAATACAATTTGGATAGTTTAAACGACAGCTTTTACGAAGTGCATTCGCCCTCGTCGTTCGAGGCAAAAGACGCCGCCTCGGACAGAATAGCGACCGAAGAATTTTTTCTGTTAATTTCGGCTTTTAAAATGATAAAAGGGGATAAAGAGCGCGTACGTTTAAACCGTTACGCGGCTTCTCCCGCAGCACTAAACTCGTTTACCAAAAGATTTGCTTTCGAATTTACGGACGGACAAAAAAACGCCGTTAACGAAATTTTCCAAGATATGAATTCGCCGCGCGTTATGAACAGGCTTTTGCAAGGCGACGTCGGTTGCGGAAAAACGGCGGTTGCCCTTTGTGCGATATTTAACGCCGTGTATTCGGGCTTTCAAGCCGCTTTTTTGGCGCCTACCGAAGTTCTTGCCGAGCAAAATTACTCGCTTGTACAGAAATATTTTCCTGAATATCGCGTTGCATTGCTTTCGGGGGCGGTTTCTGTAAAAGAAAAAAACGCTATAAAAAAAGCGGTTGCCGCCGGCGAGATTGACGTTGTCGTCGGCACGCATGCAATTATACAGAAAAACGTAATATTCAAAAATCTATCGCTTTGCGTATGCGACGAACAGCATCGTTTCGGCGTTGCACAACGCAGCAGTTTGCTTGCAAAGGGCGAAGCTCCCGATTTATTAGTTATGAGCGCTACGCCTATACCGAGAACTCTATCCATTATTTTCTATGGCGATTTGGATATTACTACAATAACCGAAAAGCCAAAAGCCCGCGCAAAAGTTAGAACGAATATCGTTCCGCAAATTAAATACGACGATATGTTTCCGTTTATCGCCGGCGAAATTAAAAACGCCAATAAAATATATTTCGTCGCACCGAAAATCGAGGACGATCCCGAGGGCGAAATTATGAGCGTAACCGCTCTTTACGAAGAAATCGTCGAGCGTTTGCCGCAAGCAAAAGCCCTACTTCTTCATGGCAAGATGAAAGAGGATAGAAAAAAGGAAATTATGTCCGATTTTAAGAGTGGCGATTGCAACATTCTTGTTTCCACAACGGTAATCGAGGTCGGAGTCGACGTTCCCGAAGCAACGGTCATGGTAATTTATAATGCAGAACGTTTCGGCCTTTCTCAGCTTCACCAGTTAAGGGGGCGAGTAGGGCGAAGCGATCGAACGAGTTATTGTTTTTTATTAAGCGATAACGACAATCCAGATTCAATTGAAAGATTAAAAACGCTATGCTCGTCGGACGACGGTTTTAAAATTGCCGAAGCCGATTTTAAAATGCGCGGAGGCGGCGACTTTTTCGGCGTTAAACAAAGCGGTAGATCTAGCGATTTGCTCGGAGCGTTACGGTATTCGCCGAGCGCTATGTTCTTAGCGAAAAAAATATCCGAAGAGTGCTTTGAACGCGGCTTGTTTACTCAAGAATTAAAAGAGGAAGCGTTAAAAAGATACGATTATCTGTGCGACGTTTCGCTTAATTAAGCTAAATAGACGAAAATTTTCAATTTTTTATGTTTAAAAACCTAAAAAGGGGTTATAAATTTAAAATCGAGGGGAAATCGGCGGATATTAAGTTGACTTTTTAATCAATTATATGTATAATTGCTACATAACCCGAAAGGACGGAATCACATGTATATCGTAGAAATGAATGACAAGAATATTACGGAAGCAGCGGAATGCTATGTGTCGAGCTGGAAATCTGCTCATTCCGATTATTTTACAGAGGATTATTTAAGCTCCTTTAACGTAGAAAAAACCACGAATATACTTAAAAAAGACGACGCTGCTGAACGCATAACTTACATCGCGTACGATAAAAACAACGTCGTGGGCTTCGTTACGATAGATAAGGATCGTTTTGAAATGACTCATTTATACGTTCGTCCCGATAAACAGCGCCAAGGAATAGGCACCAAACTTATGGAATTTGCCGTAAAACAAATGACGAGCATTAATAGAGTTTACGCCACCGTACTTTCGGTAAACAAGCCTGCGCTTGCTTTTTTCGAGAAATACGCGTTTGATTTTACCGGCGAGCAGCGCACGCTTAAAAACGGTATTCTCGAACTAAGATACGTTAAAAAGAAGAAATAAACGAAAAATTAGCGGAGCTTTACGGCTCCGTTTTTTTGTTTCATTATCGTTTTTTATCCGTTATATACCTTTAATTTGCTTCTTAATGACTTACTCGGGTGAAAAAACGCTTTACTTATTTTTTATTGTGTGATAAAATTTATTAACGTCTGAGGCGACCGTGCGGTTGCGGTGCGGTTGGAAAACCGAAACGAGGAAAGTCCGAGCTTCACAAAGCAGGGTGCCGGCTAACGGCCGGTGAAGGTGACTTTAAGGAAAGTGCAACAGAAAATTACCGCCCGAAAGGGTAAGGATGAAAAGGCGAGGTAAGAGCTCACCGCTCCTTCGGTAACGCGGGAGGCTGTGTAAACCCCACTCGAAGCAAGATAGGAACGCACAAAGGGGCTTTGACCTGTGTGTTCGTTGAACGTCGCTTGAGTCTGTCGGCAACGGCAGACCTAGATAGATAACCGCGCAAGACAGAACTCGGCTTATAGATCGGCTCAGATGAAGACTTCGCTTGCGGAGTCTTCTTTTTATAAAAAATAAAAAAACGACTTATAATAATAAAAAAACGACCGCAAAAGCGATCGTTTGGCAGGGGAGACGCGATTCGAACACGCAACCGGCGGTTTTGGAGACCGCTGCTCTACCGTTGAGCCACTCCCCTAAGAGCGAAACTATTATATAGCAAATAAAAATATAAGTCAAACAAATTTCCGCATTCTGTAACTAATTTTAAGGTAAATATGTTGAAAAAAGTGTTTATATGGACGGACGGCGCTTGTTCAGGCAATCCCGGTCCCGGCGGTTGGGCTGCAATATTAAAATACGGCGACGTCGAAAAGACGATCAGTGGCGGCGAACTCTCGACAACTAATAACGTTATGGAATTAACCGCCGTTGTAAAAGCCCTTTACGCTTTGAAAGAAAAATGCAACGTTAGCATATATAGCGATTCTGCTTACGTCGTCAACGCAATAGAGCAAGGCTGGCTTTATAACTGGAAAAAGAACGGCTTTAAAACGGCGGATAAAAAGCCCGTAAAAAATCTGGAACTCTGGCAAAATCTCGACGACTTACTTTTAAAACACGACGTAACTTTTATAAAAGTGAAAGGGCATGCAGACAACGAAAATAACAATCGGTGCGACTCTTTAGCTCGTGCAGAGATTACGAAAATTACAAAAAATATCGTTCAGCCGTCGTAGAACGTTGCCCTCGTGTTTTTTCAAAAACAACTGAATTGCTTTTAAATTATATTGCAATAAGTTTGTTTTTTATTAAAAGTAATAGTATACTCTATAAAAAATAAATCTTTTACCTTTCGCCAAAATTTTTGCAAAGCCGTTGGCTTTACCGTAAAAACTTCCGTTTTTACTATAAACACACGAAAGAATAAGGAGTCAAATGAGCGAAGAAACCGTTCAATCTAATTCCGTTTCGGAAGAAAAAAAAATAAAACGACAAAAAAACGCATTAAAATGGATTGCCGATCTATCGACAAGTATTCTTGCTGGATTTATCGTTGCACTCGGGCTCCATATGTTTGCAAATTCGCCGACGACGAAATTCGTTCCCGGCGGCATTACCGGTATAGCAAAAATATTAAACCTCGTCACCGGCGATAAAATCAGTATGGGATACTTTATGCTTATGCTGAATATTCCTATATTCGTCCTCGAGGCAATTTTCGTCGATAAAAAATTAGGGCTTATCCTAACCGTTTATGCATTAACGCAGTCTTTTTCACTTGTTTTATTTGAAAATATTAATTTATGGCAATATCAAGTCGAGGATTGGGAACGCGTTTACGCTGCGATTGCGACAGGCGTTGTTACCGGAATAGGCTTTTCAATTCAAATAAGACGGCATGGCGCGTCGGGCGGAACTTTCGCCATTTCCTCACTAATAAAAAGATGGAATCCGGGAGCAAACATCGCATGGCTTTCGTTTGCAATGGACGTCGGCGTTATATTTCTAACCTTTTTCGTATTTAGCGATTCGACCGTTTCATCGGTAATTTGCACGTTTATTAACTTATTTATCGCTGATATCGTAGTCGATCGCTGCGTTAGGGGAACTAAAGACGGCTATAAGTTTGAAATAATAACCGACG
>CAZHGN010000012.1:19542-36567 GCA_964532155.1 uncultured Acidiphilium sp. | reverse complement strand
AAAAAGCCAAAAAATGACAAATTATTGACAATGAAAGGCTATTGCATTACGCAGATGAAAGTATTATGATATAAATAAGAAAAAAATTCACCGAGGTGAAATTATGGATAAGAAAGAAATTGTAATAGCAGTAGTCGGGTGTGGCAGAATAGCCAACAACGCACATTTTCCGTCGTTCGAGAAGATTGACGGATTAAGGGTTAAATATGCTTGCGATTTAATTCTTGAAAAAGCGCAAGCGATGAAGGAAAAGTTCCCCAAGATCGAAAACGCAATAACCGATTATAAGATTGCGCTTGCGGATGAAGAAGTGGACGCCGTTTACGTTCTTACGCCCAATTACGCGCATTATACGGTTGCTATGGACTCTCTTCGTGCGGGCAAGCACGTTATGTGCGAAAAGCCGATTACCGTCAACTACGCTATGTCGCTGGAAATGGCTGAAGAGGCGGCTAAGCAAAACAAAATACTCAGCATTGGCGTTTGCAACCGCTATAACAGAGCGGTAGAAATGCTCGCCGATTATTATAAAGAGGGTAAGTTCGGCAATCTTTATCACGTATACTGTTCGTTCAGAGGGTTCAGAAGCATTCCCGGTCTCGGCGGCGCGTTTACGACTAAATCGCAGTCGGGCGGCGGCGTGCTTATCGATTGGGGCGTACACTTCTTCGATCTTATTCTTTTCGTTTTAGGCGGAGCGAAACTCAAAAGCGCTACTTGCGACGCTTACTCGGAAATGGCTAAGGACATGAAGTCGTATAAATACAAAAAAATGTGGGCGGAAGAAACTTCCGACGTTGAAAACGGCATTAACGACGTTGACGATTTCATCAGCGGTTACGTTCGTACCGACAAGGCGAGCATATCGTTTAACGGCGCTTGGGCGCAGAACATAGACGAAATCGAAATGTTCGTTGACTTTTTGGGCGACAAGGGCGGCGCACGCTTAAGTTACGGCGGCGGATTTACTTTTACCGACGGCGCCACGCTCGAAACCGTTACCCCCGAAATTGACATTCCCAATCATTATTTAATGGAAAACAAAGCGTTCCTCGAGTCGATTAAAACCGGTAAAAAGAACAGAAGCGATATTACCGAAGTTCTCGAAACGGCAAAACTCTTGGAAGCGCTTTATAAATCCGCCGACGCCAAAAAGGAGATAACCTTTTGATGAAAACGATCGGATTTATTGATTATTATCTCAGCGAATGGCACGCCAATAATTATCCGGCGTGGATAAAACGCGCAAACGAACAACTCGGCACTGATTTCGTGGTCAAGTACGCTTGGGCTGAAGCGGATATTTCGCCTGTGGACGGCGTTTCTACCGACGAATGGTGCGAAAAATTCCAAGCAGAGCGTTGCGCTACGATCGAGGAATTGTGCGAAAAGAGCGATTATATACTCATTCTTGCGCCGAGCAATCCCGAAAAGCACTTGCAGTACGCCGAAAAAGCGTTGAAGTACGGAAAACTTACTTATATAGACAAGACTTTTGCCGAAAACCACGCCACCGCCGAAAAAATAATCGCGCTTGCCGAAAAACACGGCGCAAAGTTTTTCACGTCGTCCGCGCTCAGGTTTGCGGGCGAGCTGGAGGGCTTTGCAGGAAACTGCGAAACGGTGACGTCGATGGGCAGCGGTGCGAGCATTGACGAATACGGAATACATCAAACCGAAGTTTTGGTTTCGTGCATGGGTGTGGGCGCAAAGCGTTTGCGTGCGGCAAAAGACGGCGATCAGCAGTTTATAACTATCGAATACGCCGACGGTCGCAGCGCGAAGATTTTGTTTTGCGACAATTACGCGCTGCCGTCCGGGTTTATCGCTCGCAAAAAAGGCGGCGTTTCCGAATTTAAGCAGCTCAAGTCGGAGTTCTTTTATAACTTTATCGTCGAACTTCTGAAGTTTTACGGCACGGGCAAAGTGCCTTTCGATACCGAAGAAACGGTCGAGGTTATGAAGATAAGGGACGCTTTCTTAAAATCGCTTAGCGGCGGCGGAGAATGGACGGAAATATGAAAAAATTGCGTGTAGGCGTAATCGGTTGCGGACGTATTTCGGTAATGCACCTAACGTCTGCGGACAAGCTCGAGCAAGCCGAGCTCGTTTGTTGCTGCGACGTAAAGAGCGAGCGCGCTCAAGCGGTTGCACAAAAGTACGGAATAACCGCGTATACCTCGTACGAAAAAATGCTCGAAGCCGAGCGGCTCGACGCCGTGCATTTGTGCTTGCCGCACTATTTGCATTCGGCTGTCGCAATATATTGCATGGAACACGGCGTTTCGGTTATTACCGAAAAACCGATGGATATATCGCTTGCGGCGGCTGAAAAAGCCGTTCAAACGGCGAAAAAAACGGGTAAAACGTTCGGCGTTATTATGCAGTGCCGTTATAACGATTCTTCGGTACTTGTAAAAAACGCGGTCGAAAGCGGCAAGACCGGCAAAATCTTGTCTGCAAGCTCGGTTCTTACTTGGGCGCGCCCGGACAGTTATTATTTAGAAAGCGATTGGAAGGGCACTTGGGATAAAGAGGGCGGCGGCGTTATCATTGATCAGGCGATACACTCTATCGACTTGGTTAATTGGATAATCGGCTCGGATATAGAAAGCGTTTCCGTTTCGATGGCGAACCGCGGTCATTCGTGCGTTTCGGTCGAGGACAGCGCCGAAGGGCTTATCACGTATAAAAACGGCGTGCGTTACGGTTTTTATTGTATGAACAACTACGCTTGCGACGAGCCGATACAGATTAAACTGTATTGCGAAAACTGCAAGATAGTTTTCGGTTACGACGATGCCGTTATAGAATATAACGACGGCACGCGCGAAGAGGTGCACAGCCGCGCCAACGCCGAGATTTACGACGGCGGAAAGGATTATTGGGGTTTTCAGCACGTTCGCCAGATTTCGCAGTTTTACGACGCTTGCCTTAAGGACGAGCAACCGCAGATCGACGGCGAAGAAGCGCTTAAAACGCACAGGCTCATAATGGAAATTTACGATAAAGGCGGAATGAAAAAATGAAAATAGGCGTTATAACCGACTGTTTTAAAAAGAGTCTTGTCGAGGGAATAGAGCTTGCTCGTTCGCTCGGGATAGACGGCGTTCAGATTTACGCAACGAGCGGCGAGTTTTCGCCGTCTACCTTGACCGTTGACGGAAAAAGGCGTATTAAAGGGCTTTTATGCGACAACGGTCTTGAAATTTCCGCGCTTTGCGGTGACACCGGCGGTTACGGTTTCGAGCGGGCAGAGGATAATGCGGAGCGCGTCGAACTCACAAAAAGAATAGTCGACCTTGCCGCCGAGTTCGGCGCTAAAGCGGTTACCACGCATATCGGCGTTATCCCCGCGGATAAAACTCACGCGCGTTATTCGGCAATGCTCGACGCGCTTGCCGAGTGCGGATTATACGCCAAAAAATCGGGCGTTACGCTTGCTATCGAAACGGGGCCCGAAAAGGCGGCGACTCTGTTGCAGTTTTTAAAGGATACCGACGGCGGCGTGGGAGTCAATCTCGATCCGGCGAACTTTACTATGGTTACCGCGCAAGATCCGGTCGAAGCGGTGCATATGCTCAAGGACTATATCGTACACACTCACGCCAAGGACGGCGTTAAACTCAGCGACGATCTTACGCCCGAAGAGGTTTATCACGCCTTTGCGGTGGGCGGAGTAGACGCGCTTAACGCTTGCACCGGGTTTAAAGAATTGCCCTTGGGCGAGGGTAAGGTCGATTGGCAGGCATATCTTGCTGCGCTCAAATCGATCGGTTACGACGGCTATCTTACGATAGAGCGCGAAACCGGCGAAGATCCCGTCGGCGACGTCTGCCGCGCCGTAGACTTTTTAAAGGCTCGTCTTTCGTGCCTTTAAAATGCAAAATAAACCGCCAAAGTGCCGATAATCGACTTATAGGCGGGGTTTTAATCGTAATAATTCAAGTTTATAACAAAAACTTCGTCTGTCCGATATGATGAACGGAGTTTTTTTCTCGTTATAAACCGTATACGTCGCGACGGTACATGCCGCGATACGTCCCTTTGGGCACGGTGGCGATTTTTTTTGTTCCGCACGACTATTGTTTTTTTGCAACAAAAACATTACAATTGCCTTTAATTCATAATTTCTAACACGGTTTTTTGGGGAAAAGGATTGACATAATGCGGTTTTGATGATATAATCTAACGACAATGTGAGTAAGGGGTGGCGAGCGGTGCGCTCGCACGGTGGATATGGATAAGCTTTATCAACAATTGCAGGCGGTTTCGCCTGTCTCGGCAATAATTTTATCGATTGCGGTTATATTATTGTCGGGTTTTTTAATGACTCGGCTTACCAAACTGTTAAAGTTGCCGAACGTAACCGCGTACATAGTTGCGGGAATATTGATAGGTCCTTTTTGCCTTAAAGCCGTTCCGCAAGAAGTAATAGACGGCTCGGCATTCATTTCGGATATCGCTTTGGCGTTTATCGCGTTCAGCGCGGGGGAGTTCTTTCGTTTTTCGGCGTTCAAGGGCAAAGCGAAACAACTCGTTATAATAACAGTGCTCGAAGCGCTCGTTGCCTCGCTGTTCGTCTTCGTTCTGCTCTATTTTATTTTGGGGTTAGACTTAAACTTTGCGCTCGTAATGTCGGCACTTGCTTCGGCGACGGCGCCTGCCTCCACGCTTATGACCATTCGGCAGACCAAGGCGCACGGCGATTTCGTCGATACGCTTATTTCGGTAGTTGCCTTGGACGACGTAGTCAGCCTTTTGGCGTTCAGTATTGCTATTTCGATCGCTATGGCGGATCTTGCCGGCAAAATCAGCGCGGGCGACGTATTGCTGCCCATTTGTTATAACGTATTGCTTATTTTAATCGGTGCCGGCTTGGGCTATTTGCTTAAGCTGTTAATGGCAAAGCGCTCTACCGATAACAGGCTTATCGTTTCGGTTGCCTTGCTTTTTGCCGTATGCGGAGTCGGTGCCGCGCTCGGCGTTTCGCCTTTGCTCGCTTGCATGGTTATGGGCATGGTTTACGTCAACGCTTCGGGCGACGACAAGCTTTTTAAGCAGTTAAACTACTTTTCGCCGCCGATACTTCTCATATTCTTCGTGCGGTCGGGCATGAGTTTTAGGCTCGATACCCTTTTCGACGCGTCGGCGCGTGTTGCAGGCGTGCCGTTGCTGCTGATCGGTTGTCTGTATTTTATAATAAGGATAGCGGGCAAATACGTCGGAGCGTTTATAGGTTGTAAAATTTGCAAAAAGCCAAACAAGACGACCAATACGCTCGGACTCGCGCTCATACCGCAAGCAGGCGTTGCGATCGGTTTGTCCGAACTTGCCGCTCGTACGATAGGCGGAACGCTTGGTCCGGTTATT
The DNA here is from genome assembly GCA_964532155.1 of uncultured Acidiphilium sp. Taxonomy (GTDB): domain Bacteria; phylum Bacillota; class Clostridia; order Christensenellales; family Borkfalkiaceae; genus HGM11416. The sequence continues at coordinate 31,194 of CAZHGN010000012.1, read as the reverse complement.
CAAACGGTTATAATGTCGTCGAGTATTCTGTACGAATTGATAGGCCCCGCAATGGCGAAACTTGCCTTGACTCTTTCCGGTTCAATAGGCGATGGCGAAACTGCAAACCCCGAAAAAACGGAGGCGTTGCCGCCGGAAAAGACCGAGCGCGAACTTTTAATTGAAAAGATGAACGCCATTCAGCTTGAAATCGAGCGGCATAACTATGCGCGTTCGGAAGAAGAAAAGGCTTTTGCCGACGCCGCCGAGGAGGAGTACGATATGATCGCCTCGCTCGATAAAAACAGAAAATTCATTAACAGAAGATAACCGCTTTGCCGTTTTAAAATTGTTCGATAAAAAACGGCAAATGCTTTGATAATCGACTTATAGACTGATTTTTAAGGGGGGATATTATGAACGATATAATTGCAAAACTTTTAGGAGAATGGTGCTTAGGTATTAATTTCAAGGGCGTATTATTTAAACTCGGATTATCCATGGTACTGTCGGCAATCGTCGGCTGCGAGCGCGCGACTAAGCGCCATGCCGCGGGTTTAAGAACGTTTATGCTCGTATCGGTTATTTCGACGATAGCCGCCATGATAGACGGATATTTTATCAACGAGCTCGGCGCGTCTTTTTCGCTTGCCATCGGCGCAACAATCGTCGGCATTGCGATTGTAAGTTCCAATACAATTCTTTACAGTTCGAAAAATCAACTTAAGGGCTTAACGACTTCGGTTGCGCTTTGGGCAATGTCGGCTATTTCGGTGCTTATAGGTCTCGACCTTTATTTTTCGGCACTTATAGCATTCGTCGTCTTTATGATTTGTTTAACGCTGTTCATAAGGTTCGAGGTCGGGTTTAAAAACCGCTCCGATCATTTTGAAATACACTTGGAGCTCAACAGCAAAAACGCCCTGCGCGATTTTATGGCAACCGTGCGCAAGCTCGGTCTTAAAATAGACGATATCGAGCTCAATACCGCGTATATGAATTCGGGGTTATACGTGTATTCGATTGCTCTTTCCATTCTTCCGAGCGGCGAAAAGAAGAAAAGAATAAGTCATTCGGACTACATAGCCGCGCTGTCCGAACTCGAATATGTCAACTTCGTTGAAGAACTCGAATAAAAAGAACGAAATAGGCAAACGCGCGCATGACATAAACTAAAATAAGTTCGGCTTTAGCGGCGGTTAACAAGTTTGGCTTTAGCGGCAGTTAACAAGTGCGGTTTTAGCGGTAATTTAAAAATTTTTCGCTATGCGCACCGTCTAAAAAACATTTTCTTTTGCAAAAAACGGTTATAAAGGCATTTTAGTTTGCAATGCGTGCCGTTTGGTGATATAATAATGACGAAAAAACGATCAGGAGTGATTGAAATGAGAAAACCCATAATTGCAGGAAACTGGAAAATGAATAAAACTCCCTCCGAGGGAGCACAGCTCGTCAACGAGCTTAAGCCGTTGGTTGCCAACGCCGAATGCGACGTAGTAGTTTGCGTTCCGGCTACCGATATTTACGCCGTAGGTCAAGCGCTTGCGGGCAGCAATATTCACCTCGGCGCACAAAACGTTCACTTTGCAGAAAGCGGTGCTTATACCGGTGAAATTTCCGCCGACATGCTCAAGGAGCTCGGCGTTGAATACGTAGTTATCGGTCACAGCGAACGTCGTCAATATTTTGGCGAAACGGACGAAACCGTAAATAAAAGAACGCTTACCGCAATCGCTAAAGGGCTTATCCCCATCGTATGCGTAGGCGAAACGCTCGAGGAGCGCGAGGGCGGCAAGACCGAAGAGGTTCTCCGTCGTCAAGTAGTCAACGGGCTCGCCGGCGTAGAAGATCTTACCAAGCTCGTCGTTGCATACGAACCCGTTTGGGCTATCGGTACCGGCAAGACCGCTACCGCAGAGCAAGCTAACGAGACCATCGGTTATATCAGAAAGGTTCTTGCCGAAAACTTCTGCCAAGCTTGCGCCGACAAGGTACGCATTCAGTACGGCGGCAGCATGAAAGGCTCCAACGCTAAAGAACTTATGGCACAGCCCGAAATCGACGGCGGACTTATCGGCGGCGCTTCGTTAAAAGCAGCCGACTTCGCTCTCGTAGTTAACTATAACGGCTAATTAAAAGTTTGTCGCGCCTCACGGTTTTTGCGTGGGGCGTTTGACGGTTTTTAGGGATAACGAGGTATTATCATGATGAAAACGAGACCGGTTTGTTTATTTATTATGGACGGATACGGCATTAACGCCCAAACGGACGGCAACGCTATCAAGGCGGCTAACGCCGGCGTAATAGAAAATCTTTGCCGCAACTATCCGCACACCCTTTTGGGCGCAAGCGGTGAAGACGTCGGTTTGCCCGACGGTCAAATGGGCAATAGCGAGGTAGGTCACCTCAATATCGGCGCGGGAAGAATAATTCGTCAAGAACTCTCGCGCATTACTTACGAGATCGGTAGCGGTGAGTTTTTTGCCAATCCCGCGCTCGTAAAGGTTATGGACGACGTAAAAGCGAACGGCAAAAAACTTCACTTATACGGTCTTTTGTCCGACGGCGGCGTGCACAGCCACGTTACCCATCTTTACGCACTTTTAAAAATGGCGAAAGAGCGCGGGCTTAAGGACGTTTTCGTTCACTGCTTTATGGACGGCAGGGACGTTTCGCCCACGAGCGGCGCAGATTTCGTTGCGGCTCTTCAAGAGAAAATGAACGAGCTCGGCGTCGGCAAGATCGCGACCATATCCGGCAGATATTACGCTATGGATAGGGACAAAAACTGGGATAGAGTACAAAAAGCGTACGACGCGCTCACTTTAGGCGAGGGCGTTCAAGCGACCGATGCCGTTACCGCCATTAAGGACAGCTACGCCGAAGGCGTTACGGACGAGTTTGTTTTGCCCGTAAAGATTTACGAAAACGGTGCGCCTCTCGGTCTTATCGAGCAAGGCGACGGCATAGTGTTCTTTAATTTCCGCCCCGACAGAGCGCGCGAGATCACTCGTGCCTTTACCGAAAAGGATTTTGATTCGTTCGAGAGAAAGAGCGGCTTTTTAAATCCCGAATACGTTTGCTTTACCGAGTACGACGCTACGCTTAAAAATCTTACCGTTGCTTTCGGTAAGCAAAAATACGCAAACACTTTAAGCGAATATTTATCCGATAAAGGTCATCCCCATCTCAAGATCGCCGAAACCGAGAAATACGCTCACGTTACTTTCTTTTTCAACGGCGGCGTAGAGGCTCAAAACGCACTCGAGGATAGAATTTTGGTTGCTTCGCCTAAGGTTGCGACCTACGATTTACAGCCTGAAATGAGCGCTTACGGCGTTACCGAAAAGGTTTTAGCCGCAATCGAGAGCGATAAATACGACGTTATCGTGCTTAACTACGCTAACTGCGACATGGTCGGTCACACCGGCGTGTTCGAAGCGGCGGTTAAGGCTGTTCAAACCGTCGAGGAATGCATGGGCAAGATCGTCGACGCCGTTTTGGCTAAGGGCGGCAGTGCGCTTATTACCGCCGATCACGGCAACGCCGACAAGATGATCGACGAAAGCGGCAAGCCGTTTACTGCTCATACGACCAACCTCGTTCCTTTCATTCTCGTAAGCGAGCAGTTCAAAAACGCAAAACTGCGCGACGGCGGTATTCTTGCCGATATAGCGCCCACTCTGCTTACCGTTATGGGCGAGGAAATCCCCTCCGAAATGACGGGTAAATCGCTTATCGAAGAATAATTAGGCATAATAAACGTTTATCCTTTTGTAAAATATACAAAATTACGAAAAAAGGATAAAAACGCTTGTAAATAATTTTATACTATGTTATAATAATTCGGTAAAAAGACTATAGCGTATATGCGCGAACGGAGATATATATGTCAACGATGTTAAATTGTTTAATGGCTTCGGAAAACTTTTCTTATGGATTGTACTACGGTTTGAGCTTGGCTTGCTTGATTTTGTCGGTAATTTGTGCTATCTTCATCATAATAGTCGTTATGCTTCAGCCGGGCAATTCAAACGGCATAAGCGCTCTTGACGGAACTTCCGATACCTTTTACGGTAAGAATAAATCCAAAACCGTAGAAAGTAAGCTTAAAAAGCTGACCGTTATTTGCGTTGTCGTGATGACCGTATTGATGATCGCTTTCTATTTGATTTCGGTACTGTATAACTAATAAGATAATAATTCCAAAGCGGCTAAAGTTTAACAACTTAGCCGCTTTTTTTAAGCCGTAGCGGGGGCGCGCCGTTTAAGTTTGAGTGCGGTGCTGTTTATCGGCAAATATGTTGGCGGAAGGGCGAAACGGCGGTTGTTTACGTTTATTGACGGAAGAGTGCGATTTGTGTTTTTCGCTACTTTTCTTTACGTTTGGTTGACGGTGAAATATGACTTTTAGGGAATTGGTTTCCGCCGCTTTCAAGAGCGGGGAGTTTAATAAAATATCCGAAAAAACGCTGGCTAAAAGGCTTGGGCTTTTTTCGGCAAGCGATAAAAAAGCGCTTTCAGCCCTTTTGAAAGATCTCGAAAGGGAAGGTTTTCTCATTTCCGATTGCGGTCTTTACTCGCTTTTTAACGAAAACGATTATATAAAAGGCAAGGTGCGCACCTTCGAGCGCGGTTTTGCTTTTTTGCTTCCCGAAAACGGTTCGCCCGATCTGTTTATTCCTCCGCATGCCAAAAACGGAGCGTGTCAGGGTGATACCGTGCTCGTTAAAAAAACGAACGAACAAAGCGACGAAAGCGACGAGTGCGAGGTCGTTAAGATTATAAAACGCGGAACGGTGCGCGTTTCGGGCGTTTTTTGCTCGCGCGGGGGTGTAGTACACGTTATTCCCGACGATAAAACAGTTTGCCGCAGAGTTTTAATTGCGCGAGGCAAAGGCGGCGGCGCGGCGGACGGAGATCAAGTGGTTTGCAAAATTACCCAATACCCGATCGACGGAGACTTACGCGGCGAGGTCGAAACCGTTTGCGGAAAGGCAAACGACGTTTTTGCGGTCGAGCAAAGTCTTCTTGCGGCGGCGAACGTTAGAACGGAATTTCCGAGCAAGGTTTTAGCCGAAGCGGAAAAAATCCCCGCTAAGGTTTCAAATCAAGCGGCGGCAGGGCGCGAGGATTTCAGAGATTTATTTACGGTTACCATTGACGGCGACGACGCAAAGGATTTCGACGACGCTATTTCGGTTGAGCAAAGCGCCGACGGCGGTTTTGTTCTGTACGTCCATATTGCCGACGTTTCGGAATACGTCGAAAAGGGTAGCGCTATAGATAAAGAAGCGTATGTGCGCGGAACGAGCATTTATTTGCCGGATAGGGTTATTCCGATGTTGCCGGAAAACCTTTGCAACGGAATTTGCTCGCTCGTTCCTAACGAAGACAGGCTTACGCTTACCGTTCGGCTCGACTGCGATATAGACGGCAACGTAATAGATAAGTCGGTCTATAAGTCGATTATCAGGTCGAACATGCGCTTGACTTACAAAAAAACTCAAAGCGCGCTATCGGGCGACGAAGCGGCGCTTAACGAATACGGCGAGGCAATGCCCATGCTTTATAGGGCGAAACGCCTTAAGGATTTATTTTTAAAACAGCGCGAGGAACGCGGCTTCGTCGATCTCGAGGTCGACGAGTGCACGGTTAGTTTTAAAGACGGCGAAGTGCTTGCTTATAAGCGCGAGCCGATAGAAAGCGAAAGGATAATCGAGCAGTTCATGATTGCGGCTAACGTCGCCGTTGCGGAATTTGCTTTTTATTCCGAACTTCCGCTCGTTTACCGCGTGCATGAAAAACCGTCGGTGGAAAAGGCGCGTGCGTTCGTCGATTTTTTAGCCGCGCTCGGCATAAAATCTTTAACTACTTTACCGCAATACCCGCGTGATTTTCAAGAGGTGCTTCGTACCGTCTCCGACAGCGACGCTTATTCGGTTATTAACGACGTTATGCTCAGAAGTATGCAAAAAGCCGTTTATTCGTCGCAAAACAAGGGGCATTTCGGGCTGAACGAAAAATGCTATTGCCATTTTACGTCGCCCATTCGCAGGTATCCCGATCTAACCGTTCATCGCATAATCAAAGCAGTACTCGAGGGACGTGCCGGCGAGGTAGTCGACGAATATATGCAGGTTATAGAAGAGATTGCGCTTACGTGTAGCGAAAACGAGCGCAACGCCGACCTTATTTCGCGTGATATCGACGATATTTATATTTGTAAATTTATGCAAGGTTTTATCGGCGATTTATTCGAAGGGATTATTTCGGGCGTAACGCCGTCGGGCGTTTACGTCAGGCTCGAAAACTCCGTCGAGGGCTTCGTTGCGGTGGAGCAGTTGCCGCGCGGAAAGTACGACTATTTCGAAAAGGGGCACGCGCTCGTATCGGGTAAGCGCAAGTTTACGCTCGGCGCGAGGCTGCTTGTAAAGCTTGCCGCAGTCGATATGTCAAAGGGTAAAATCTATTTCGATTATAAAGGCCGTCTTGACGGATAACGGGGCTATAGGTCGATTATGTGCTATTTTTTGGAGAATGAAGAATGAAAACGATTTGCGAAAACAGAGAAGCGCGTCACGAATATTTTATTGTGGAAACATACGAGGCGGGTATATCGCTCGACGGTGGCGAGGTTAAGTCGATAAGGCTTGGCAACGTAAATTTAAAGGACAGTTTTTGCTCGATTGGTAACGGCAGTTTATTTATAAAGAACATGCACGTTTCGGTATACGACAAGTCGGGTGCGTACAACGTTCGCGAGGCAAAGCGCGACCGCCGCTTGCTTATGCATAAATCCGAAATAAGAAAACTCCGTGCGAAAACGCAAGAAAAGGGCTTCACGGTCGTTCCGCTTAAACTTTATTTTAAAGACGCGCTGATCAAAGTCGAGGTTGCGCTGTGCAAGGGCAAGCACACCTTCGATAAAAAACAAGCGCTTATGGATAGGGATATAAAGCGTGCCGCCGAGCGCGACGTACGGAACTTTAAATAGGCGATTGTCGTACTTACTATTTACGGTTTTTATGCACTATTGTTTATAAAAGTAGGCTTATAGGTCGATTATCGGTGATTTTTATGAATTATTTTAAAAGCAGCGGCGCAAATTGCGGCGCTTCCGCTTGTAAAAAATCAAGCGAAAACGAAATAAAGAACGCTATGCCGAGCGAGCGGCAAAACGGTCCTTTATTTTTTAATCGAATAAATAAAACGCTTTGCGACTATTCGTTCGTTATTGCTTTTTTTGTAGTTCTTATATTTTTCGCCGTTATTTTTTCTGCAAACGGATTTTATCCGTTCGGCGATTTATCCGTCAGCTGGTGCGACGGAGACCAACAATTCATTCCGCTCTTGTGCGATTTTAAAGACGTGCTGGATGGCAAAGCGAGTTTCTTTTTAAGTACGGCCAATTCCGGCGGAATGAATTTTTACGGAGTATTCTTTTTTAATCTGTCAAGCCCCTTTTCTTTTCTCGTTTTGTTTTTCGATAAAGCGGATATGGGCGGTGCGTTTAACGTCATCGTATGCCTAAAACTTGCAATTGCGGCGGCGACTTTTACTTTTTTGCTTAAACGCAAAACGGCAAATCCTATTTTATTGATAAGCGGCTCGGTTTTATACGCATTTTCGGGCTATGCGATGATGTATTATCAAATTGCGCAGTGGCTGGACGTTTATTACGTATTTCCGCTCTTGCTTTTAGGGTTAGAAAAAATGGCGGACGGCGGCTCGAACGTTCTTTATGCGGTAACGCTGTTTTTGACCGTACTGTTTCAATTTTATATTGCGTACGCCGTAGTCGTTTTCGTTTGCTTATATGCCTTTTTATACGTGATTTATAATAAAAAAGACGGAAAATTCGCTTTCTCGTTTGCGATTAGTTCACTTCTTGCGGCGCTTGTCGGTTGCGTCGTTCTTTTACCGTGCTTTATACAGTATCTCGGTTCGATGCGCTCGTCGTCCGGTATAGTGCAATCGCTTGCGACAAGCAATATTTTTTCTCCGACTTATACGTCGTTTCCCACATTTTTCTGCTTAGCGCCGATTGCGGCGTTCGCCGTTTACTATTTTTGCGGCAATTTTAAAAACTTTCGGTTTGCGCTTTTAATCGTCTGCATTTTGCCGATTATTTTCGAGCCGATTGCCAAAGCTTGGCAAACATTTAATTATATGGCGTTTCCAACGCGCTACGGCTTTATCGTAATCGCCATGTGTATTTATTTTGCCGTCGGGGGCATGGAAAAACTTGCCGCTAAAAAGCTAAACGAAAAGGCGGTCGGCGCATTCGATTTAGATCATAGTTTAGGGCATGACTCAGCGCATAATTCTTCGAGCGGAAATTCGTTTGCTCCCGTTTTAGATTGTCTAAAAGGCAAAAGCCTTTCGGGTAAAATAATTTATTCGCTAATCGCGCTTGCGGTCGTTTGCTTGTTCGGCGTGTTTTCGGTTAACTATTACAAGGTCAACGATAAAGTTTTATCCGTTTATTCGCAAAGCTTGTGGGGGAACGCCAACTCCTTTAAGGGGCTTTTGATTTTTGCGTGCGTTTCGGCTTGCGTAGGTATTTTTTTGTTTGTGCTTTTAAAGTTTAAACTAACATTCAAAAATGCCGTTTTCGGTGCTATAGGCTTGGTTATTGCGTTTGAAGCGGCGTTTTCGTGCAACGTATATATGACTTCGGCGGTAACTATGCGCTCGAAGGAATCAAATATTTCTTCGAGACTTCGCTATATCTCCGAGCTCGAAGATTTAGCGCCCGCCGAAGAGTTTTATAGGGTAAAGGTCAATTCCAAACTGTTCGAGGTAAACATGGTCGGGGCGCTTAGTTATAATTCAATTTCGCATTATACCTCGCTTAACGGCCGCGAATATATGCTTACGGCAAAGGCGCTCGGTTATTCGTCTTATTGGATGGAAGTCAATTCCAACGGCGGCACCATTTTTTCGGACGCGCTCGTCCGCAATAAATATTCGCTGTATTACGGGTCCAGAGCGAACGCCGCCTACGTTACTCCGAGCGGAAAATATTCGCTTGTCGAAAACACCGTTCTTTTCCCCGCCGCGTTTTTCGTGGGAGGTTTCGAGCAGTACGATTTAGACTATTCTCTCGACCGCATAACGTTGCAAAACGCATTTTTCAAAAGGCTCGTCGGGCAAAACGATTTGTTTATAAAGCTTGAGCCGAGCAATTCTTCGGGCGTGGTCGATTGCTCGAGCGGCGGAAAAACCGTTTACAAGGTCGAGGATGAAAGCGGCACGTTAACGTACGAGGCTAAAATAGACGGCAAAACGAGGCTGTATCTCGATTTGTTCGACGAATATACCAATTCGCTATCCGAACCGACCTACGGTAAAATATCCGAAGTCAGCGTTTATAAGAACGGCGTTCATTTTAAGCGCACGACCGGCTATCCGCGGCAAACATCCAACGGCGTGCTCGATTTGGGCGACTATCACGATTGTACCGTAAAAGTCGTCGTCAAACTGTCGGGCTCGATCGAAGCGACGAGTTTTGGCGTTTATACTGCCGACCTTGCCGTTCTTGAAAATGCCGTTAACGGGCTTATAGGCTCCGATTTAACGAAAAAAGGCAATACTTTTAATGCGCGAATAAGCGCAACTGAATCGGGCAGTGCTTTTATTTGCTTGCCGTACGACGACGGTTATCGCGCAACCGTAAACGGCAAAAAAGCCGAGATTAAGCCGTTCGGCGGCTTTATCGCCGTAAAAGTTTCTTCCGGCGAAAACGATATTAGACTTTCTTTCGTGCCCAAAGGTTTTACCTTCGGTTTGATTATTTCGGTTTTAGGCGTGGCGTTGGCGGTCTTGTATTTCGTTCTTCGCAAAAAAATTATAGACCGTTTACATGCTAAGGCGTTTACCGTTTGCAGATACGGCGTTATTGCGCTCGGTGCCGTTGTTCTTATCGTAATTTACCTTTTTCCGACCGTTGCGTGCTTGTTTTTATAAGCGTGCCGAGTTTGAAAAATTAAGCTGATTTTAACCCGTTGTGCCGATTTTGGCATAGCGGGTTTTTAGTTGAGTGCCAAAACGCCTGCGCATGCGAACGAAATAAAAGTGCATGCGGTCGCGCGTGCGCGCAAAATCTATTATTTATAATAAAAAAAACGATATTAAGCCGAAAAACGTTTGATTTATCTTTCGTGTTTTAGTATAATGCTATAGAGAAAAAAATCAACCGTGGGAGATTACCGTCGGTGCGGCTTGTCGCACCGCTTACAAAAAGGTCTTCCGCGTGGCAGTCACACAGGAGTATTTCTATGAAAAAGGTCCTTACCAAAATTGTTACCTTGCTCGTTGCGCTCGTGCTTACGCTCGGGGCATTTTCGGGCTGCGGTCTCGTCTCGACGAATACCGATCGCGACATGGCTCAGGTCGTTGCCTCGCTCAGTATCGGAAGCGTTAGCGAAAACGAAAGCGCACCCGCCGTTCACAAAGATTACTTTCTTAAGAAAGAACTTTTAGCGGGATATATGTCTTACGGCTATTACTACGTTTCGAGTTACGGTTACACGGTTTCTCAAGCTTATTCCACCGTATTGGAAAGTCTTATCCAAAGCGCGGTTATAGTTCAGCAAGCCAAAGTCGGTCTTGCCGATTACTACATCGCAAACAAGGACAACATCGCTACCAATACCTTCGAAGGGGATTTCGTCGCTACTATTAACCACAACGTCGAAGGCGGCGTCGCTTCTGCCGACGCACTTTATAACGCCGGTGTAACCGAAGCGGAATACGAAAAAGCTTCCAAGAGCGGCGACTACGGAAAACTTGCCGAATATCTCGGACTTTATCTTTCCGAATACGAAAAGGCTCAAGCTAATTACACCGTACTTAACAGTATTTCTTCTATGATCGAAACTTATAAAGAAGCCGAGGACGAAGAAAACGACAAAGAAAACGAGACCTTTACCGCAAGGGCAACTCCTACCGAGGATACCGAGGACGATCTCGACGAATTTGAACTTAAAAACGATACGCCCACCGATTACGAATATAAGGTCGTTGCGGCAAAGCTCGGCAACGAAGCCGATTGGTCTACTCTTAAGTCTACTTATACAAATACTTACGGGTTGAACAAGCACCTCTACGATACCTATAAAGTAGAACTTTCTTCAAACGAAGATAAGAGCGCGCTCAACAAGGCTATCAAGCAGCTCAAAAAGAACGGTCTTATCGCTTCGGGCGAAAATTATAACAACACCAAGCAAGATGACGTTATTAAATATAGTTACTTCCAATACTTGCTTAAGAGCCAATACGAATCTCTTATCGTAAGCAAATACGAGAGATCCTTAAAAGCCGAGGTCGAAGGTCTTATCACCGAAGACGCGCTCGAGGCTCAGTTCAAGGCTGAATATCTCACTCAGTGGGAAAACTATAACAGCAGCTATTCCGCTTACGAAACGGCACTCGATTCGGCTACCGAAGACGCTCCCGTTTATTGCAATCCTTACGACGGTTACGGTTACGTGCTCAACCTCTTGATCGGCTTCACCGACGAGCAAACTTCCATTTTGAACGAGTTGAACTCCAAGGCGGGTATCACAACCAAAGAAAAGGCTGAAAACCGCGCTGCTATGCTCGAACATCTTATCGTTAAGGATCAACGCACCACTTGGGTTCAATCGAGCTACGGTACGTTGGGCG
>CAZHGN010000012.1:0-19442 GCA_964532155.1 uncultured Acidiphilium sp. | reverse complement strand
TAAGTTCACTTTCGATGATAAATATCTTGTAAGCGAAACCGGTAGTTTGGCTTACGAAAAACTTAGTTCTTATATCGGCACGACCGTTCTTGCAAACGAATTCGAGGATAAAGACGACTCGGGCGTAGCAACCACGACGTACTCTTTCAAGAACGTTTACGCCACCGGTATGAGTTTCGACAGTTTTATTACGGACTACTTAACCCTCCTTACCGGAATTGAAAAGAAGATTTATACAGACGGTTCGGATGGGCAAATTGGCACGCTTGACGGATTTAACAACGATTCCGTTGCAAGAAAGGCTTTCGACGATCTTATGTACGCTTTCAGCACCGATACCGGTTGCCTCGGCAAAGCGTTCGGTTACACCTATTCGCCCAAGACTTCCGCTACGACTTACGTTAAGGAATTTGCGGCGGCTTCCAAGGCTGTTGTAGAAGCAGGCGTAGGCGCTTACACCATCGTCGCAACGCAATACGGCTATCATATCATTCTTTGCACCAAGAAGATTGATAAAGACGATGTTTTGGATGACAACGGAAATATCAACGACGCTAAACTTTCCACCTACTATGAGGGAAAAGTAAAAGACGATTACAGAGAGACTAAGATCGATTCGCTCCTTAGCGACTACGTAACCAAGATCTCTAACAAGATGGTTAAAGAGTATATCGATAAAGCCGAGTATTTCAATAATACTTACTCCGATCTCATCGAAACTGCCGACGATCCCGCAGTCGATTCTTCGGCTAACTGATTAACGAGGGAGCTTTAAACGGCTCCCTTTTCTTATACCTAAACTCAATAAAAAAGTCGGAAGGGCGGCTAAATTCTTGTTTTTGCCGACAATATAGCGTGCGGAGATAACCAAATGAAACTTAAAATTAAAAAACTAACGGACGGCGCAATCGTGCCGGTATATTCCACTTTAGGTGCTGCGGGCGCCGATCTGTACAACGCCTATCAGTCGGTAACAGTCGGCGCGGGCGAAAGCGTTACGGTAGGCACAGGCATTGCAATGCAAATACCCGAGGGTTACGTCGGGCTTGTTTACGCGCGTAGCGGTCTTGCGTGCAAAAGCGGACTTGCGCCCGCAAATAAGGTCGGTGTTATCGACAGCGACTACCGCGGCGAAATCAAGGTTGTTTTGCACAACCATTCCGCCACGCCTTGCATGGTAGGCGAGGGCGAGCGCATTGCTCAAATCGTTATTACGCCGTTTATTCGTTGCGAGTTCGAAGAGGGCGACCTCGACCAAACCGATCGCGCAGGCGGCGGTTTCGGCTCGACCGGAAGATAAGGCGGCGTTTTGCGGCGCAATCGCGCGGGCGGTAAGGTCAAAAGTTTTCTTATAGGCGAATAGTATTCGTTTTTTGTGACATAATACTAACGCAAGGAGGGCTTTATGAAGACTAAAACAAATCAAAAAAACACGCACGGTTGCAAAGATAAGGCTAACGGTTGCGGCAGAAACAAAACTAAGGACTGCAAGTAATGGCTAAAAAATCATTAAAAAAAGGGAAGAATAAAAAGGCGATTTTAAGCTCGCCGTTCGACCCCGACGGCAGTTGGACGGGTAATTATCTTCTCGGCATTTACGAGGAACCCGTTCAAGACGTCGACGACTTGTAACCTGATTTTATTAACTTAATATTAAATTGCGGCGCAACGAGTTTTATCGTTGCGCCGCGTTTGTATATGGTTTAAGTTATAAGAATGGTTTTAAGTGTAAAAAATATAACGTTACTCAGAGCGTGATGTTAGGCATAAAAGCGCGCGTGATATACCTGCGTTTATTTATATAAAACCGTGCTATAAGTCGATTATCGGCTATTTCAAGGGTTTTTGCAGTTTAAATCGCGCCAGCGTGCGGGCGTTAAGCCGTGTATCTTTATAAAGGCTTGATTAAATCCGTAAACGTTTTCGTAGCCGACTGCGGCGGAAATTTCTTGAACGGTTAAATTGCTTGACGCAAGAAGTTTTTCGGCTTCGGTAATTCGCTTTTTCGTAGCAATTTTTTTAAAACTTTCGCCGAAAAGTTTTGCGGTTAAGCGGGATAAATATTGCGGATTAATTCCGAGCGTCGCCGCGCAAGAAGATAGAGTGCCGTCGGCATAGTGCTCGCCGATATATCGTGTAATTTTTTGCTTGTAAGTTCGCTCTCTGTTTTCTTTCGATTCGATCGCAAAAACGCCGTCGTTAACAAGTTTTTCGCGGTTAAGCGTGACAAGCCGTTCGAGCAATAAAAACAAGGTAAGCGGCAGTTCGCCATATTTGTTTTTTTCGTCGAAAACGGTCATATAGACGAGGTTTTCGATAAGGTTTCGGGCGATTATATCGTCTTTTCCCGAAAGCAAAAGATACCCTCCGTCGTTGTTTTGCTTAAAGCAATTTCTGAAAAAAACGGCGAGGGGCTCGACGGTCGTTTTGTCGGCGAAATCGAGCAAAAGATTGTCCGATAAAAGGTAGTTTAGCCCAATATCGTTTAGATCCGTTTTTTCGATCGAATGTCTTGCCGACTTATTCAAGATAATCAAATCGCCGCCGTATAACGTGATTTTTTCGCCGTGAATATCGTGAGTGATTTTTCCGCTAACGGCAAGCATTATTTCGCAGTAGTCGTGCCCATGTTCGGGAAACGGATAAAATCGCGGATGCCGTCTCGGATAAATCAGTTTATCGTCTTCGAAATATCGCATGCCGCTTATGCGTTTACTTTTTCGCCTCGTATAGTCGCCGATATCCACGCCGCCGTCCGTTAAAATCTTGTTTTCCTCGGGCGTTATCGCCAAAAGGCGTTGTAAAAGAAATTCGTCCATAACATAATTATATAATAAAAAAACATTAATGTCAAATTTCGAGAGCATAAAGGTCAATTTTTTGCATTGATTAAATATGCTATCGGTGGTATAATTAAGAAAGTAAAAATCGGAGGAATTGCGATGAAATACTATCTTGCCGTCGATCTCGGCGCATCGAGCGGGCGGCACATAGTCGGCTACGAAAAAGACGGCTCCGTTGTGCTCGAAGAGGTCTACCGTTTTCCTAACGGTATGAAAAACCTTGACGGACGTCTTGTTTGGGATACCGACGAAATTTTCGGTCACGTCAAACGCGGCATTGCGCTTGCGATAGAGCGTTACGGCAAAATCGAGAGCATGTCCATAGACTCTTGGGGTGTTGACTACGTTCTGCTTTGCGGAGACGAGCCTATTTATCCCCATTACGCTTACCGCGACGAGCGGACGAAAGCCGCGGCTGAAGCCGTTCACGCAATAATTCCGTTCGAAGAACTTTACGCCAAGACGGGCATTCAGTTTCAAGCGTTTAACACCGTTTACCAGCTTTACGACGACAAACTGAACGGCAGGCTCGACAACGCTACCGACTTTTTGATGATACCCGAATATCTCGAATATCTTCTTACCGGAAGCAAGGTTAAAGAGTACACCGACGCAACGACGGGTGCGCTCGTAAATCTCGAAACGGGCGAATTCGATTTATCGATTACCGAAAAGCTCGGCTTGCCCGCCGTACTTTTCAAAAAACTTGCAAAGCCCGGTGCGTTCGTGGGCAATTTCAAGCCTGAAATTCAAGCCGAACTCGGCGGAAATATTCCTGTAATCGCTTGCGCCTCGCACGATACGGCAAGCGCTTACGAGGCGGTTGATTGTCCTATCGGATCGATGGTGCTGTCAAGCGGTACTTGGTCGCTTATCGGCGTAAAAATTCCCAAGGCAAACGCCTCGCAAAAGTCGCTCGAGTCGAATTTTAGCAACGAGGGCGGCAACGGCTATTTCCGTTATCTTAAAAACATAATGGGAATGTGGCTTGTTAATAATGTTAAAAAAGAGCAAGACCTTTCTTTCGAGCAAATATTCGAAGCGGTAAAATCTTCCGATTATACGGAGATTTTCGACGTGAACGACGAAACGCTCGTCGCGCCCGACAACATGAGCGAGGCTATCGTTGCGCTTTTGAAAAAGAGCGGCAAAAAAGCCCCGAACTCGGTCGGCGATTTGTTCAATTCCGTTTTCCATAGTTTGGCGTACAGTTACGGCGAAGCGACGCGCAATATCGAGCGCAATTTGCAAACGACGATCGACGCCATATACGTTATCGGCGGTGGCGCCAAGAACGAATATCTCAACGCGCTTACTGAAAAATACAGCGGCAAAAAGGTCGTTGCCAATCCCATAGAGGCAACGGCACTCGGAAATATAAAAATTCAAATGAGGATTTAATATGAGCAGATTCGAAGAAGCAAAACGTATTTACGCCGAGGTCGGCGTTGACGTAGAGGCGGCTCTTGCGCGCCTCAGCAAAATCCCCGTTTCCATGCACTGCTGGCAGGGGGACGACGTAAAGGGCTTTTTATTTGACGGCGAGTTATCCGGCGGCATACAGACGACCGGTAATTATCCATACCGCGCACGCACGTTCGACGAACTGATTGCCGATATAGATTTTGCGTTTTCGCTTATTCCGGGCAAAAAACGCTTAAATCTCCACGCGATTTACGCCGTTTTGACCGAGAAAAAGGACGTCGACGAGCTTACCGTCGAAGACTTCGCGCCGTGGATCGATTGGGCGAAAAAACGCGGAGTAGGGCTTGACTTTAATCCGACGTTGTTCTCGCATCCGATGGTAAAGGACGGACTCACGCTGTCCTCGCCCGACGAGAAAGTGCGTAATTTTTGGATAAAACACGTTAAGGCATGCCGTGCGATCGCCGCACAAATCGGCAAAGAGCAGGGCTCGCCTTGCCTTAATAACCTTTGGATTCCCGACGGATTAAAGGACGTTCCCGGCAACAGACTTGCTCCCAGACTTCGCTTGAAGGCAAGTCTCGACGAGATCTATTCGGTTAAATATCCCGCCGAGTACATCGTGGATTCGGTAGAGAGCAAGGTATTCGGAATAGGCGTTGAAAGCTATACCGTCGGTTCGTCCGAGTTCTATATGAACTACGCGGCGCTCAACGGCTTGTGCTGCCTGCTCGACAACGGGCATTATCATCCGACCGAAGTCGTTTCCGATAAAATCCCCTCGATGCTTGCGTTCTTCGATAAAGTTGCGCTCCACGTAACGCGCGGCGTGCGTTGGGACAGCGATCATGTCGTCGTTTTCGAAGACGAGCTTAAGGAAATCGCAAAAGAAATCGTCAGAAACAACGCCGACGACCGCGTTCTTATCGGTCTTGACTATTTCGACGCGTCGATTAACCGCGTTATGGCGTGGGTGGTCGGAATGCGCAATATGCAAAAGGCGCTTTTGTGGGCGCTCCTCTTGCCCAACGAGCAAACGACCAAACTTCAGGACGAGAGCCGCTTTACCGAACTTATGTACCTTAACGAAAAAATGAAAACCTATCCGTTCGGCGACGTTTGGAACGAATATTTAAACAGAAATAATTTAACCGCAGACTATCTCGAGCAGATACAAAATTACGAAAAGGAGTTAAAAGAAGTAAGATGAAGAATATTTTAACCGCACCCTTTATTAAGGAAATGAGCGAAGTAACCGCAAACATGTACCGTCAAGGCTGGGACGAGCGCAACGGTGGCAATATCAGTTATTTGCTCACAGAGGAGCAGGTTGCCGAGTACCTCGACGTCAACGCCGTAATTCGCGAAATCCCCACCGGTTTTAACGCCGAAAAACTTATCGGAAAATATTTCTTGGTAACGGGAACGGGCAAGTATTTCAAGAACGTTGCCGCCGATCCCGAAACCAACCTCGGCTTGTTCAGAATAGGCAAGGACGGCAAGACCGCCGAACTTTTATGGGGTTACAAGGACGGAGGACGTTTCACTTCCGAACTTCCCGCACACCTTATGACTCATACCGTTCGTCTCGAGCGTGATCCCGAGCACAGAATAGTTATGCATACCCATCCGACTTATACCATCGTTATGAGTTCGGTTTTACCCGTTGACGAAAACGTGTTTACGCACACCCTTTGGAAATATAACACCGAAGCGATAGTAGTTTTCCCCGACGGCGTAGGCGTATTGCCTTGGATGGTTTGCGGCACGAACGAGATAGGCGAGGCAACAGCCGAAAAAATGAAAGAACATCACCTCGTAGTATGGACGAACCACGGCATTTACGGCACCGGCAAGGATATGGACGAGACCTTCGGACTTATCGAAACGGTTGAAAAAACCGCACAGCTTTACGTTCTCGCTATGGATCACACAGTCAACTGCATTACGGACGAAGAACTTAAAATGCTTTGCAAGCGCTTTAATTTAACTCCGAGAGCGGGTATAATCGACTAATCAAACGATAAATTCAATAAAAAAAGGGAGCAAATCGCGGCAATGCCCGACTGCTCTCTTATTTTTATAAGTTTTTTATAAATTTTTATAAGTTTTTTTAAAGCGTATGCGCAAAAGTAAAGTTTATCGTTTAAAAGTTTTTCGGTTTAAAGTCCGTTGGGTTAAAAGTCTTTTGGTTTATCGGGCGAAAAATCGTCCGTTTCGTTTATCGAATATTTGGGGCGGCGTACCTTTTTTAAATAGTCGTTGAGTTGTTGCGAATCGGTTACGTCGTCGGGGATATAGGTCGCGGTTTTGAGCTTGTGCCAGTCGAAATGGGTATCGCCGCCGGCAAAGACGAACAAATCGTTGTCGTCCGCGATTTTCAGCACTTCTTTTTCGCAAGTGGTCGAAAACTGCACGTTGCCGTTTACCTCTATTCCGTCCAAAAGTTTAGGATCGCGAGGGGAGTGCAACTGCTCGTGCCTAAACGGATGCGCTTGAGTCACCGAAACGCCGTGTGCGTTGCATTCTGCTTTTACCTCGGCAAGCGAAAGGTCGCAAAGAAAGGGCGCTTTTAAAAAGTATTCCTCGGTCAAACCGAAAAGAATTAAATCGGCGTAGTTCGCTTTTAAAAACTCTTCGGAATAGCGTTCGCGCATTTTTTGCGAATAGGGTGCGAAAACGGTTACTTCAGCACCGAAAAAGACTTCCATTCCGTATTTTGCGAACTCGCGTTTTACGTCGTGATAAGCTTTTAAATAGCCTTCCTTCCATTCTTGCAAGGTGGCGGGCGTGTGCTCGATATACGCTTGCGAATAGTGGTTGGTCAGCATAATGCCGTCGTAGCCGCATTTATGATATTTTACCGCCAATTCTTCGGGGGATAGGCGGGCGCAACAGCTTATGGGTGCGGAATGTACGTGTAGGTCGAATTTTTTCATGTTAAGCCTAAATAAACTAAAACGTTATAAAAGTGCAAAAGAACAAAGCCGCCCCCAAAGGCGGCTTAGTCTAAGAAAAAGTGGTTTTGGTGATTATTTTTCGGGATTGATTTCTTTAACGAAAACGAAGGAATGATAGTGTTCTTCCTTGGTTTTAAATTTTCCGGTTTTGCGTAAAACGCTAACGGGCGCCATCGAATGGAATTCCCAACCGTCAACGCATTCTTGACCGATAACCTCGTAGAATTTGACAATAGCGTTCTGAGCGGATTCTTTTTTGCTTACGACTATAGCCGAAGCGCAAGGAACGACTTTATAAATCTTCATTATTTACCCCTCCGTTACTCTATGGATTAAAGATATTATAACACAACGGCGATAAGAAATAAAGCGAAAAATACGAAAAAGTCTATATTTTTTTAAAAAATGCAAATGGTTTTGCAAAAAACAAAGGGGTAAACGCGTTTTGCGCCCCCCTTTAGTTTATTTTTAGCGTTGATAGCGGCGTTTGCCTAAGTTGCAAACAACCGTATTAAGTTCCCGATTTAGGCAAAAGGTCTGTTAACAGTTCGCAGAAATAGGTGAACGGTTTATTTACCCGAGTGCTGCCCGCGGTCGTTTCGTTGCAGTTCGATCCGTCCGCCGTCTTAAACGTATCCAAATTGGAGTCGTACGGCTCTTCGCCTAAGTTTTTCGTGCGGCTAAGGTAGCTGATATATACGTCGATTTTCGACGTGACGGACGAAAGGTCTACGAGCGGATATTTCTTACCGATGTTATCGATATTCGTCTTAACTTCGCCTGCAATATGCGAGGCGAGGGCACGCGTTGCGTTTTGCCCCATTAAGATATTGAGCGTAAGCTCGTTGAGCGTAGTTTCGTAATTGCTTGCAATGTCCGCGGTAAATTCCGTTTTCTCGGTTATTTGTACTCCCGCGGTGCTGAGTTTTGCGTAAATATCGCCGAGCGCTTCGGTAATATTGCTGTAAGTGTATCCGCTTTGATCTCCGTACGGAACGGAATTATTCGCAACAGTCTCAAAGTTATTCTTGATCTCGTTAAGAATAGCGCCGTATTTCGCATTATCGTCGGCGTAAACGTCGAGGGCGTCTTGGATTACGAGCATAGGTATTTTACCTACCAAAACGGACGACGAAATTTCGTCTAACCTAACGCCGAGCGAAACGCCCGATTCGTCTTTTTGCGTGATATTTTCGATCGAGTAGTCGAAATTTGACAGTTCGAAGAGTTTTGCGACGTAACCGAACTCCGTTTCATACGAAATGTCGTGGCGTAGATTGTCGGTAATTTCGTCGACGTAGTTAGTGAAATCACCCTCCAAGAGGTCGTCGGAATAACTTTCGATCGTCTTTTCTACAAAAGAATCGACAAGTTCTTTATCTATTATTTGGGCTTTATATTTCAGCGCGTCGTCTATTTTTGCGCCGAGTTTCGCCGCGTCTTTATCGAAAGAAAATTCTTCGTTTAAAACGTCGGTCGCTTCGAGCAAACAGCCCGCCGCACCAAATTCGGTTTTGTACGAATAAACGCCGGCTTTCAAACCGTTTATAATTTCTTGCGTGGTGTCGTAAATATCGTCCTCGTCGGTAACCGATTCGAAAAGAGATTCGGCTGCGGTTGCAGCAAGATCCGCTATTTTATTGTTCGTTACGAGTCCGCTTTCGATAAGGTCGTCCAACCCTTTGCCGACCTTTTCGAGCGCCGCGGCGTCGGGATTATCTAAGTCCTTAAGCCCCGAAAGTACCGTTGCCATAGAGTTTAAGCCGCGCTTGATTTTATTTTTTTCGAGTTTAGGCAGATTGCCTATTACGTCCAAAAGAACGCTTTTAAGTTCGGCGGCACCCGTTCCGCTGCCGAAATCTGCGGTTTCGATAAGACTACCGAGCACGGGCGAAAGTTCTTTAATGCCGACGTATACGATGTTGCTGTCGAGCAAGGTGGCGAGGGAATTTACCATCGAGTCGAAATCGGGATTTTCGGAATTTGCCTCGTTGCCGAGCGCGATGAGTGCGGGAACGGCGTTTAAAATATCGTACTTTTCTTCGGAAAGTCTAAAGGTGGTATCGCCGTATTCGGCGGTGGAAACGGCGTTAAAAATATCGATTTGCAGTTTTTCGATGCCGATTCCGCGAATGAGTTTGACGAGAGTGTCTTCTTTATAAATATCGATTACTTCGTCGGCTTTTTCAAACGACGACTGATATTCGGAGCCGAGCGAATCGGCGACGGCGTCGTAAACGGAAACGTAACCGGCGACGGGAACCAAAACGGTCAGTGCGACGAGCGCCCCCGAAACGCAACCGATGAGCGCGCCGACAAAACGTCCCTTAGATTTGCCCTTGTCGTGAATGAATATCACGGCGCATACTTTATAAATAACGAGCGTAACGTATTTTGCGCCGAAAAACAATATTGCGAAAATCACGCCGTTCAGCGCCATCGTAACGAGGGCGAGAACGTATTCTATCGTACCCGACAGTTCTTCGGGCGAGGCGTTTAGCGCACCCGAAACGGCAAGGGTAATGTATTCTTTCATGTTAGAAGCGGTCGTTCCGTTGTAACTGAGGTTCAAAAACGACACGTCGGTATTTAAGAAAAGCGGAGTTATTTTAGGCGTGAATATCGTCACGGCGGCGACTGTTAAAACCAGCCAAACAAGGCGCAAGAGGGCGCGCTTGCTTCCGCGGCAAAAACCGATCAGAAAGCCGAATACGACGAATGCGGCTATTATTGCGGTGAAAAGATATTGAACGTATTCCATATATTCCATAAAAAACCATCTCCGATGTACGTTGCGAATTTTTTATAAAAGAAATATTTTGCATTTATGCTATATAACATTATATAAGTTGAACAAGTGTTTTGTCAAGCATTTTTTTAAGCGGCGGTTAAATCGATTGCAAAAAACCGCCGTCAATGGTAGAATAACCTTAGTAAGGTCGTCTTTCGTTTTAGGCGTGCCTCAAAGTAGATAATTTAGGAGCATATCTGCATATGAAAAAATATTATTTGGGAATAGACGTCGGCGGAACGTTCATCAAGGGCGGAATAGTCGCCGAAAGCGGCGAAATCGTCGCGGACGGAAAAATCGCAACGCAATGCGAACTCGGCGGCGAAAAACTTGCCGATAACGTCGCCGCTCTCGTGAACGACCTTAAAGAACAAAGCGGCGTTTCTTCGGATGAAATAATCGCCGCGGGAATGGGTTTCCCCGGATTTATCGACAGTGTGAAGGGCATAGTCGTTTATTCCAATAACTTAAACCTTAGCGATTTCGACGTGGCAACTGCAGTTTCGTCGCGCTTGGGCGTGCCGGTAAAAGTTGCTAACGACGCAAACGTTGCGGCGCTCGGCGAAAAACAATTCGGTGCCGGCAAGGAGTTTGACAGTCTCGTTCTCATCACGCTCGGCACGGGCGTTGGCTCGGGCATAGTCATCGACGGAAAACTTTTCGAGGGTAACCGCTCTGCGGGCGCGGAGGTCGGACATGAGGTAATCGTGTATAACGGCGAACCTTGCACTTGCGGTCGCCGCGGATGTTTCGAGGCGTACGCTTCGGCAACGGCGCTTATTCGCGAAACCAAGCGCGCAATGCAAGCGCACCCCGATTCGCGCATGTGGGAGATAGGCTCGCTCGAGGCGGTAAGCGGCGTAACGCCGTTCGATTACGCCCCCGTCGATGTTTACGCCGCTGAGGTAGTCGATAGGTACGAAGAACTTTTGGCATGCGGCATTACCAACGTCGCCAACGTTTTCAGACCGCAGGCGATTTTGATCGGTGGCGGCGTGTGCGCGCAGGGCGATAACCTCATATTGCCCCTTAAACGCAAGCTCGACGCTCAGCTTTTCGGCAAAATATACGGCTCACCGTCGGTGAAAATTCGCGCGGCGTCGCTCGGCAATAAAGCCGGCGTGCTCGGCGCGGCGGCGCTTGCAATGCAAAAATAAAAATAAAAATGCGCACGCCGTGCGCTTTTTTTCTACCGCGTAATTCAACGATTGTTTAACAGTTATTTGCCATATAATCGTTGACAATTTTTGTGCAACTGTTGTATAATTAATACGTAAACATAATCGGGTAGGATATTCGCTTGGGCGGTCTTGCCCGAAAATCGCAGTAAAAATATTAAGGAGAAAAGTATTATGAAAAGATTTTTCAGCCTTTTACTAACTTTGGCGCTGTGCATAACATGCTCGGCGGCGTTCATCGGTTGTAACAGTGACGAAACGTCTTCGCCCGAACAGTCTTCTTCCGTAAAAGAAGACGTTCCGCCGGTTAACGAACCTACTATCGTGCAGTTAACGCCTGCGGATGATCGGCTTTCCGAAAATCTTGAAAAGATATCGGTATACGACTTAAAAACAGCCGACGGTAATTACGCCAAGCTGCTATTTAAAGGCATTTCTCTCGGTAACGTAACAAAAACTTTATTGGATACGTATTGGGTTATTGGCGGAGAACCCGCTATAACGGTTAACCTCTATTCGGACGGTTCTTGGCGCAGTTTAGAGGACGGAGCGAATAAGTTTAACGACGTAACCAACGCTATCTTTAATTACGAGCTTTTCTCGGGTAGCGGCTTAGGGCTTAACAAAGCGCAACTCGACCTTTACGGCAATAGAAAAGTAGCCGACCTTATGATTGCCGCTCTTCTCGGTCAAAAAATAAGCATCGAAAGCTTACTCGGCGGTCAGGGCGGTATGGTGCCGTCGCAGTCTTTGGCTACTTACGAAGATACGCTCGAGCTTTTAAAGCCCGTGTTATACATAACCGTAGCCGAGCTCGACGATTTGTCTTTGAACGGACCTACCGCGCTCGTTGCTAAATACGGCGAAATCGGCGCGGCTAACTATATCGGCGCTTGTTGCGAACTTATAAAATCGACCGCGACGGAAGAAACCGAGGTAAGAGATAGAGTTCTCGCCGAGGTTAAATCTCAAGTTCACGCGCTTTACGGTGAAGCGGCGATTAAAGATATCGTATTAACAACCAAAGCACTTAAAATAGACGACGTAATCGGCGCTGTTAACAGCGTGATCCTCGAAGCGGGCGCACCCGCCGACTTGTCTAACGCCGTAACGGTTTTGTTACAAACCGTATTCGACGGCACCGTCAAAGCTCCTATGGTAGACAGCGCGGTTACCATACATATGTTAATAAGCGCCGTGCAAGATATAAGCAATAACCTTGTTAAAAACGACGTGCTTACCGCAATATACGGCGGTCTGTTAGAGCTTTACGGACGCGAGGCGCTTGCCAAAGATTTCGTAAGCGCGACTATGGCGCTCAACGTGCACGACGTTATCGACTTTGCGGCGGAAGTAGTTATCACTGCGGATAATAACGCGGCAACGACGGTGAACGAGATCGTCGCTTACGTTAAGACTTTAGTTAGCGGCACGATAGGCGAGCCCGTCTTTTCAAACGAGACCGTTACGACGAGCGAAGTAATTGCGGCAATCAAGGCGAAAACGGATGCGTACCTTACGAACGGTGCGCTCACGGAGGCATACGCTCAGCTTACGAGCCTTTACGAAGGCAAGCTTTTCAAGGATATCGTTGCGGACACGCAAGCGCTCGGTGCCGAAACCGTAATCGATGCGGTCGGTGCCGTCGTCAAAGCGGCTAAGGTTCTCGATGACGGACAGGTAGATGCGATTCTTGCGTTTGCAAAGACGTTTTTCGGTGGCGGCTCGGAAGCTTCGCAAACGGCTATGACGGTAAGCGACCTTGCCGAGGACGTAAAAGCGTTGATCGATGCGTTTGCACCTAACGCCGTAGTCGACGAAATTTATACGCAGATAGTTGCGCTTTACGACGAAACTTCACTTGCCGATTTTGCTAAAACGAGCAAAGAACTTAAAATAGAAGATATCGTAGATGCGTTCGGAAAAGTTTTAATAGCGGCTAACGCGGCGGACGAAAATACCGTTACCGCCGCCACGAACTTGCTCAAAGGCGTATTGACAGGAACCGTTGCCACACCCGGGATAGAGCCGAATATTCCCGTTTCGACGTTAATTACCGGCGTTGCGGACTTGTTGAACGCTGCCGGAAGTGACGTGCCCGAAAGCGTTGTAAAAATGCTAACAAACTTTTTCGGCAACGCGACCTTGTCAACCGTCGGCGATGAGGTAAAATCCAAGACATTGGGCGAGGTAGACGAAGAGTTATTCGGCGGTGCGTTTTTCGGCGAGGATTACGAAGAACTTAAGGCGATTACCGTCGGACAATTTATCGAATATTTTAACGGCGGCGAAAACGCGGTGCTCGATGAACTTTTGAAAACGATTAAGCTCGACGATATAATCGGTGCATTCGGCGGTAGCGGTACCGATGGCGGCACCGAAGGACAGTTAGACGTTGCTGCTTAATAAGTAACGCGTAACGTTGAGGTTGGAAGTTTATGTGCGAAGATATGTGTGTTGCTTGCGGTGAGGGCGTGCTTAATATTAGGGTTGGCGCCATAATCGTAAAAGACGGCAAAGTGCTTATGTGCGGCAATCCCGATATCGATTATTACTATTCTGTCGGCGGCAGAATTAAGTTCGGCGAAACAGCCGAGCAAGCCGTCGTGCGCGAGGTGTTCGAGGAAACGGGTATAACGCTCGAAGTGGATAGGCTCGGTTTTATTCACGAAAACTATTACGACGGCTCGGTCTTTAAGCAAAACAAGCCGGTGTACGAAATTGCTTTCTACTTTTATATGAAAGTTCCCGACGATTTCGATCCGACCGCTTCCGGCGTTACCGAAAGCGGGCACGAGGAGTTCTTGCAATGGATTCCGATCGGATCTAACGTCAAGGCTTTTCCCGATTTTTTCAAAACCGAGCTTAAAAATCCCGAACGAGGCGTAAAGCATTTCGTAACTAAAGATATCGATTTTTAAGATTAAAACTTTTAAAGGTGAGCAAAATGATAGACGAATTGGCTGAAAAAGCCTTGGAATTGGCTTACTTGCGGGGGATATCTTGCGCAATGCTCCAAATGGAACTTTCTATTAGTTACGATAGGGCGGCAAGCATATGCGATTGGCTTGAAAAAAACGGCTACGTCACTTCCTTTACCGATAGGTTCGGAAGAAAAACCTTCGCGGTGAAGCAGTAAAACGATCAATAAACAAAACGGCAGCAAATTCGTTTGAACTTGCCGCCGTTTTTTAGTTAAAATTATTTTGGCTTTTTTGCTCCGTAACTTCTTGGGGTACGGATAAATTGTTTTGCGGATATGGCGTTAAAATTGCCTAAAACGCTGTGCGCGTAAGCCGCCTACTATGCAGTGAGAACGTCGGTTATCGTGTAGGTTGGCGTGTAAAAATCAAAGTTTAAAGCCGCAAGTGCCGGTCGGGCGTACTCTTGCCGTAAAGACGTTGCTTTCGCCGAAGACTTTTTTCATGGCTGAAACGTAATGCTCGGTCTGATCGTTGGGAATTATTCCGAGCATAGAGCCCGCAAAGCCGCCGCCGTGAACCCTGAACGCACCGTTTTTAACTATCGAACGGCTGTATTCGATCGCCAATACGACGGGCTGTTCGGTCGCCGCGGGAACGTAACAGTTTTGCAAAACGGCAATACTGCTTTCGCCCGAGCCCGAAACTTGCGCTAAAAACGACTCGGCGTCGTTTTCGCTAAGCGCGCGTTCGGCTTTTTCCACTCTTTCGTTTTCTTTAAAGAAGTGGAATGCGCGGAGAACGGCTCTGTCCGACACCGCTTTTCTTATTTGAGGAATATTATCTAAAAAGTCCGAATAATCGACCTCGCGCAGAACTTTTTTGCCGAAAAACGCCGCGACTTTTTCCATTTCCACGCGAATTGCGGCGTAGTGTTCGGTGAGTTTTGCGTGGTCGCCGCCGGTGTTGGTCAGCACGAAAGTGTAGCCGTCGGGCGGAGTGAGCGTGCGAGTTACGGGATTTTCGGGCGAGTTAAAGTCGAGCATCGAAAGGGAGCCGAGTGCAATACCGCTTTGGTCGAGTATGCCGCACGGCTTGCCGAAATACACGTTTTCGGCGTATTGCGCAACGACTGCTTTTTGCATAGGCGTAAGCTTGCCGTCGAGGTAAAGCATATTAAAGATTTCGGCGATAAGAACTTCGAACGCCGCCGAGGACGAAACGCCCGCGCCGCGGAAGATATTTGAAGTTGCGCAAGCGGTAAAACCGCCTATTTTATAGCCGTATTCGGTAAGTTTCGCCGCAACGCCGCGCACGAGCGCGAGCGAGGTGCCGTATTCCTTTTGGTTGGGCTTAAGGTCGTTTACGCTAAGCGAAATGGGTTTAAAACCCTCTGAATATACGATTATTTTTCCGTCGGTCGTCGGCGAAACGGCGCAGAGTACGTCGCAGTTGATTGCCGCAACGATGACTTTACCATGGTTGTGGTCGGTGTGATTGCCGAGCACTTCCGCGCGCCCCGGCGAAGAAAATATATACTGCGGGGCCGCACCGACGGTATTTTTAAAGGTGGAAATCAGCCGTTCGGCTCTTTGGTCCTTTTCGGGTTCGTAGTCCTTTCCGTAAAAGCAAGATAAATCCATAATTGCTCCATATAGTTTGGCATTTGCCGTTTATTTTTTAAAGTGAATGCGTGTAATTGCGTGCCTTTTTTTATCGGTTGTGTTATAATGATGGTAAAGGCGACGGCATGCGCTCGTTTTGCTTGTTATTCGGCGTTTAAGTCGCAAGGGTGCGCGCGCAAATTATTTCAACGCCTTTATGTTACAATATTAAAATGAAAAAGTCAATTCGTTTTTTATGCTCGGCGATAGTTGCGGTCTGCTTTTTTTCGTCGGCATTCAAATATAATCCGTCCGTTGCGCTTGCTAACGATTTTTGGAGCGAGGCGGTTATCAAAAACGCGGTAGTGTACTTAACTTTCGAGGAAGAGGGTAATAATTACGCCGCTTTCGACGAGGATTTTTTTGGCAAAATGGAAAAAATGTACGTCTCGTCGCCCATAAGCGTTAAAAACTATTATTCAACGCAAAGCAACGGCGCGCTTACCGTGGAAACTACATTTTTCGGCGAGGAGGACTGTATAAAAGTGACTCAAGGCGCCGAATATTATAAGCCGCGCTACGAATGGAAGAATAACGAATATAAAGAAACGAACGAGGACGGTTACGACAACCGTTGGTACGATTCGGACGGCAACGCGGTAGAGCCTACGGCGACCGGTGCAAAGCAGTGCGTAGAGGGTGCTTTGCGCGAACAGTTTTTGATTCGAGAAGTGCTTTCCAAGTGCGACGCGAGTACCTACGACGGCGATTATAACCGCGACGGTCTGCTCGATAGTTTGGTTATAATTACCGATTCGGGAAACGACGACGACCTTGCGTGGGGCGAAGTGTTGTGGGCGCATATGGGCGTTGCGCATTCTTTCCCCGAAAGCGTGCTTAAAAACTACTATTATACGAGATCGCAACTTGCCGAAATTAAGTCGCTTACGGATGCGATACTGGGAAATGCTTTTGTCGCAAAATATAATTTTTTGTCCGCAGGCGAAATTTGCAAACGTAAAACGGGCGTTTACAGCACTCAGCTTAAGGACAGCGAATCGGGCGAGTTGTACGATATTGGCTTGCTTTGTCACGAGCTGGGACACAACCTCGGCTTGTACGACTACTATTCGTACGAGGACTTAACTTACGAATCCGTCGGCGAGTTCGACGTGCTTGCAAATTATTCGCCCGTCCCGCAAAACATGCTCTCGTACTTGCGCTTAAAAATGGATTGGCTTACTTACGACGATATTTTATACCTCAATTCAAGCGGTACTTACACTCTTTATCCGTCGGGATCGGGTAGCGGTAAATCGTGTGCAAAAATAGTTCTTTCAAACTATATGGATACCGAAGAGTATTTTATGCTCGAAGTGCGCTCGCGCAGTTTTCCGAGCGCGGATAAGGCTTTCGACAGTTGCCTTTCGGGCGACGGCTTGCTCGTTTATCGGGTTTCGGAAAAAAACGCTTATATAAACGCCAACGGTACGATGGGTAATTCAGACTACGGCAATATGTACGGAGACGACGAAGTGTACGTTTTCCGCAAGACCGACGACGGCACTACGAGTAAAAAATTGACCGAACCGCAACTCGGCGTTAATTGTACGATCGCGCTTCTCGGTGATAAGACTCTTTCGTCCTGGAGCGATAAATTCGGTTCTAAAGAGTTTTCGAACAACGTTATTCGTTATACCAACGGCGAAAATAGTTCTATAGCGATAAGCGACGTTAAGGTTAACGACGATTTTTCGGTTACGTTCACCGTTTCTTTGCCCGACGATCCTAAGTCGACAATAATGGCGCTCGATATGTCGCAGTGTAAAATCACTCGCCATTACGACGGCAAACAGCGTATTTTTTGGTCGAGTAACGTAAAAGACGGCAAGGCGTATTTGATTGCGCTCCGCTCGACCGACAGACTAAGACGGCTTGCTGAATCGAGTAGATCCGAAATAACTATTTCAGATATCAAAAAAGGGCGTTTTTCGTACTATAGAACGCTTTATACCGCCGAAGTGCCGCTCGCTGAAAAGAATATGGAACTTCCCGAGTTCGAGGATAACGCGCTTTTATTCCTTGCGCTCGAAGCCGACGACGGACTCAGAACTATACGTTACGTCGGCGAAATAAAGATCGAGGACGAAACCTTTTCGCAGTATATGGCGCGTGTTTTCGATCCGATTTACATTTTTATCATGGTAGGCGTAGTGCTCTTGATTATCGTTGCAATAGTGTTGTTAATCTCGAGTAAGCGTACTTTAAGACGGCGTAAAAGTTAAAAGTCGAAAATGGCGATAATCGACCTATAGACGGCTTTTTTGTGATAGTAAACAATTAAAAATATTTGCAATTGCCGAGTGAACGGCATAAAAGAGGGTAAGACAATGTCTGATTTTGATAGAAAAGATTTTGGCGGTTCGGACGATAAAAACGAGCATTTCCACGAGGAACTCGGCGACGGCGGTTTCGTTTCGGGCGGCAGGTGCGAGGACGATTACGAAAAGCACGAAAGCCACGCGTACGACCGTCGGGGTGATTATTCGCGCTATTCAAGGGATGGCGAGGGCGATTACGAGCGCGCGGACGAGAGCGGCGATTATTCGCGCACGGAAAGGGAAGACGCCTTTACGAGCGGAAGTACGGGCGGCACTCGGTACGTAGGCGGTTCGTTTTATCGCAGACCGCGCGGCGCCGATATTATGGGCGAAGGCGACGACTTTCATGTAGAAAGGCCGCCGCAAAACAAAGCGGGCAGGTCGCTCGGTATTGCTTCTATGGTATGCGGAATAGTCAGCATTTTGTTTTGCTGTATGCCGTTTATGGGGCTTATCGTGGCTATCGTCGGGCTTGTTCTCGGTATTGTTTCGCAAAAACGCGGAGCAAACGGTTTTGCTTTGGCGGGTATTATTACTTCGTCGTTCGGCATTGCTTTCGGCGCTATTATGGTCGCTTCGTTTTTAACCGAATTGGACGACGTTATCGACGACGTAATCGATTCGTTCGGTTCCGATCCTCTCGATCCGTACGATCCCAATAACGGTGCTTGCGCAAGTCTTATAAGGGGAGTCGTCGCAAAAGCCGCCGCTCTTTTCAGACTCAAATAATGGTGCGTTCGGGTAGGTCGTGGGTACGCGTTGCGATAGCGGCGTTTTGGACGTTCGCCCTCGCGTTTGCAGTATTCGTATATTGTTTTAATCCGATAGAAAACGATATTTACGGTTTTACCGTTCATAACGAAGCGCTTTTTCACTGTCCGTCTTGCGGTCTTACGAGGGCTGTCTATTCGCTTATGCGGTTCGACTTTGCCGCCGCCTTTTATTACCACGCCTATTTTACGGTTTCTTTTCCTTTATGGATATACACGGCGGTAACGCTCAGCGTAAACCTTTTCGTCGGCAAAAAACTTGTTCCTTATCCCAAGCGTTACGCAGTATTTTTATGGATCGCCTTTGCCCTGTGGATGATTTTTACCGTTTTTCGGAATTTTACGGCGGTTATATACTGACTTTGCGCGATTATTTCAAGTTCTTTTTCGAATAGTTTCTTAAAAATCGAAAAACTATCGAAAAATAATTGTTTTTTTTTAAAAAAAGATATATAATACTAACGCTGTTTCGGTGATCTAACGTCGTCGGGCGGTTATCGAGGTGTAGCGCAGATGGTAGCGCGCTTGGTTCGGGACCAAGAGGCCGTGGGTTCAAATCCCGCCACTTC